>JANXUB010000145.1 GCA_025352105.1 Burkholderiales bacterium
CTGGTCAAAATGCACGGCATGTCCTACAACCCGCTGACCCATGTCGCGAAATGGGTCGAAGACACCAATGTGAATTACATCGTCGTCATGCGAAAACCCTAACAGCTGTTTGGTGTAGCGCTGGCTGAAATGGGTCTAGAACGCATTTTTGTCACTTGTCGACAAAGACCTAAAATCGAGCTTAGCCCAAGTTAAACGGTTGTTTCTAGAGAAAGCCATTAGCCGATCAACCAGACTGACCAGCGACAACGGCGAATACAAAATGCACCTGCAATCCGTACCTGCGGCTTGTTAGAATCTTATTTATTGGGCGGTTAGCTCAGCGGTAGAGCATTGCCTTCACACGGCAGGGGTCACTGGTTCGAACCCAGTATCGCCCACCAATAAAATCAAGGACTTAGGTATAAAAACCTTGATCCTTTTTCTTGGGTACGCCTTTCGTACGGTTACGCGGTTCGCGACAAAGGCAGCTTCAGTTCGACGCTGCTGCCGCGAAAACTCCGCCAAACACAGCCGCTTATCAAGCTTCGACAGTTGCGCGCTGCCAAAGCCCATCGCGCAACAGCTCGTTAGGACCGAACTTGGCTTTGTAAGCCATTTTGTCGCTGTCGCCAATCCAGTAGCCAAGATAGACGTACGCAAGTCCGAGCGATTTCGCCTGCTCGATTTGCCACATGACGCCGAACGTGCCGAGGCTGCCTGCGATGCAAGGGTCGTAAAAGGTGTAAACCGCCGACAGGCCATCACCGAGCACATCAATCAAGCTGATCATGACGAGTTGTCTGTGCTCGTCGCGAAATTCCACCAGTAGCGTTTCGACGTGGCTCTGCAACAAAAAATGTTGGTACTGCTCTCGGCTATCGCTATCCATTCCGCCGCCGTGATGGCGCAGGCGCTGGTATTTGAGGTAGAGCTCGTAATGCTCGGCACGATATTCAAGCGGCACAAAACTGACCGTAAATTGCTCGCGATGGCGCTGCCACGCCCGCTTCTGGCTGCGCGAGGGTCTGAATGAAGCTAGCGGTACCCGCAGGGGCGTGCAGGCGTTACAACCGTCGCAGTGGGGTCGATAGATGAAGGTGCCGCTACGGCGAAAGCCAACGCGCAAAAGCTCGCCGTAGACGTCCGAGTTGATGAGATGGCTTGGAGTGGCGACCTGGGAGCGCGCAGTGCGTCCGTCCAGATAGCTGCACGGATACGGCGCAGTTGAATAAAACTGTAGCGCCTGCCACGGCACCTGCGCCAGATCATTTAACTTACTCATGTTCAGGTGCCAAAGAAATCATCCAGCACATCCCGATCAAACTGCCATGCACCTGAACGCGGTGCGACGGCATCTGAGTGTACCAATCGGGCCAGTCGTCGAAGGAAGTCTGCACGCGAAATCGGCGCGGCACCAAGCGAGGCAAGGTGATCTGTTTTTTGCTGACAATCGACGAGTTCAAACTGCCACCTCCTGAGCTGGGCAATCAGATGAGCAAACGCAATCTTTGACGCGTCGGTACGCCGCATGAACATGCTCTCACCAAAGAACACGCGACCGAGCGCGATGCCGTAGAGGCCACCGACCAATTCGCCGTCGATCCAGGTCTCAACTGAATGCGCGAAACCCGCGCGATGCAGCGCCCCATAAGCGTCGATGATCGCCTCGCTGATCCATGTTCCGTCTTGATCGGGTCGGGGTTCCGCGCAGGCGCGCATCACCGCTTCAAAGCGGGTGTCGGTTCGAACCTCGTAGCGGGCGCTCTTCAGCGTTTTGCGCAAGCTGCGATGCAGATTGAAATCGTGCGGGCTCAGAACCATGCGCGGGTCGGGGCTCCACCAGAGTACGGGCTGACCCTCGCTGTACCACGGGAAGATACCGCGTTCGTACGCCGCCAAAACCAGCGCCGGCGTGAGCTCCAATCCAGCACACAACAATCCGTTGGGGTCAATAAGCGCCGTTTCCGCTGCCGGAAACGGATCGCCAGGATTGAGCCAACCAATCACCGCTATTCGCCCATTTGCAGCAGCAAACCGCGCTCGCGCCCCGACTCAACAAAGCGCCAGAACAGGAACGCACAACCCACGAAGTAGCCGACGTTGAGCAACATCGAGACGCCGAGCAAGTTCCACGCGATGCGCCCCTCGATCAACGCCGCCCGCATGGCCTCAAATGCCCATGCGGTCGGAAGCGCATACGCCAGTGTTTGCAGCCACGTCGGTAGCACTGAGATCGGGTAGTAAGCCCCCGATAGCGGCCCGATCAGGAACACGATGGCCCAACCAATTTCCTCTGCGCCCAAACCAAAACGCAGCACCAAGCCATTCGCCAGCAAGCCAACGGCCCAACCGAACATCAGGAGGCTACCCAAACAAAGCGAAAGCCCAAGCGCCTGATGCGCAACGTTCAGATCAAAGAAAACGACCGCTACCAGCAAGGCGACGCCCGACCCAATCACCACCCGCACAATGCTCATCAACATCTGCGCGATCACAAACTCATGCAACCGCAATGGACTGACAAACAGGTTGCCGAGATTGCGCGAATACATCTCTTCCAGAAACGAGAGAAATAACCCCAGCTCTCCCCGCACCAATACGTCCCACAACAACACCCCCGTCAGCAAGATGCCTGGCACCGCCTGCAGCACGCCCTGACTGGCGCTTTGCGGGCCAAGGTATTGCGTAACGAACCCCCACACCAGAAGCTGCATGACCGGGTAGTACGCGAACGAAAACAAGCGCGGCCATGACTTGCGGATCAGGAAAAAATGACGCGACAGCATGGCTCCAATGCGCCGCACCGAGCTGCCTTGACGGATCACGGCGGCGCTCATGCTGTGGCCGCGCGAGAAATATCGAGGAACACTTCATCGAGCGTGTCTCGACCATACTTCGCCAGCAACGCAGCGGGCGAGCCCTGATCGACAATCTCACCGCGCTTCAACATGATCACGTCGTCACACAATCGCTCGACTTCAGCCATATTGTGCGATGCCAACAGCATCGCGCAGCCGGACTGCTTCCGATAATTCTCAAGTAGTGTGCGCATTCGATCTCCAACATCGGGATCGAGCGACGCTGTGGGCTCATCGAGCAGCAATAGTTCGGGTGAATTAAGTAACGACTTTGCGAGGCTAACCCGCGTTCGCTGACCGGCAGACAGGTTGGCGTAGGGCCGGTCGGCAACCTCAGTCAAATCAAGCTCGCCAAGCAATTCGGCGATGCGTTTGCGACCATCGCGCACGCCGTACAGACCCGCGAACACGCGCAAGTTTTCGGTGACTGACAATCGCTTTGGGAGATCGACGTACGGTGACGTGAAATTGATTCGCGGAAGGATGTCGTAGCGGTTCGTTGCGAGCGGCAATCCGAGTATTTCAATGCTGCCAGCAGAAGGCGTCAAAACGCCGAGAAGCATTGAAATGGTGGTGGTTTTACCCGCGCCGTTACCGCCCAGCAGGCCGACGGTTTGTCCCGGCGCGACGGTGAACGATATGCCGCGTACGGCGTCTACCGCTCCGTAGGATTTTTTCAGGTCGCGGACGGCAATCGCGGCGCTGCCCGATAAACCGGAGCTTTGTGACGGACCTAGACGGGGCGTGGACATCATTAAAACGCTGCGTTAATCGTGAGATTGTTCGCCCTAAGACTAACCGCTCTCTTCCGCTAATATGTTGTTTGCATAATTGATATTAATCGTTGACACCAATCGTGTCATAGCAGTACAGGAAAACTTTGTGTCCCCATCGCCCCACATCACCACCGCCAGCAAACTACTTGGCGAGATTCATCAACAACTCGATTCGATTGTACTGGGCAAATCCGGGGTCACTCGCCTCGCGGTCACCTGCCTGCTCGCTCAGGGACATTTGCTGATTGAAGATGCACCGGGGCTTGGCAAATCAACCTTAGCGGTTGCGCTGGCGAAGACGTTTGGTCTGGACTACAACAAAGTCCCGTGTACCAACGACCTGCTCCCGTCTGACTTACTCGGTCTCTCAATTTGGGACGGCACAGCTCAGGCGATGCGATTCACGCCCGGGCCGATTTTTGCTCAGCTCCTGTTGGCCGATGAGCTCAACCGTGCGCCGTCAAAAACGCAAAGTGCGCTGCTGGAGGCAATGGAGGAACGACAGGTCAGTGTCGATGGCGTCAGCCGCGATCTGCCCTCGCCGTTCTTCGTTATTGCGACCCAAAACCCGCTCGATCAGGTGGGCGTATCGCCTCTGCCGGAATCGCAAATGGATCGCTTCATGATGCGGCTTTCGCTGGGTTTCCCGAGCGCAGCAGCGGAGATCGAGTTGCTGCGCGGCGGTGATCGCCGGATTGGCGCTCTGGCGCTGAAACCCGTGTTAACCGGTGATGCGCTGCAGAAATTGCAAAAACTTATCGAGCAGATTCGCGTGTCGGAGCCGGTGTTGGTGTACGTCCAGCAATTGCTCGCCGCGAGTCGCACGGGTGCCTCGCGTCCACTCTCGCCGCGCGCAGGGTTGGCGCTGCTACGCGCGAGCCGAGCCGAGGCCTTGCAGTCGGGACGCGATCATGTGTTGCCGGATGACGTGCAAGCCGTGTGGAGCGCTGTGGTCAGCCACCGCGTGGGCGCGAGCCACGATAGTTTGACCAAAGGCGTGCAACTTGCGCAAGCCATGCTGATCGGTGTGCCAGCGCCGTGACAGTTGAAGCGGCATCGAATACTACCGTCGGCAAGAACATGCGTCCGCCATCGGACTGGTGGGGCAATCGCCTCGCTCACTGGAACTCCAGTTTCGGTCGCACGGCCACGACCGCGACCGAGGTTGAGCTCGAACAACGACGTATTTATTTGCTCCCCACCGGACGCGGTTTCTTTCTGATCATTACTGCGGTCGTGCTGCTTCTCGTCGGCGTCAACTATCAGTTGTCGCTCGCGTACGTCGTCGCATTTTTGCTGGCCGGATTGATGCAGGCGGCGCTGCTCACGAGCTATCGAAATTTGCGCGGATTGGTCGTTTCGTCCGGCCGCTCGCCGCATTGTCGCGTCGGCGAAGACGTTGCCTTCCCGATCACGCTCGTATCGCCGGAGCGTGCTCGCGAAGGCATCACGCTGGTGTCGCAAAACGGAGCGAGACAATGGGCGCGCAGTGGGCCGAACCGACTTGGGGCTGATGAACGACAAGCAGCTCCGTTGAGTTTCGTCGCAGGCAAACGAGGCGTGCTGCCGCTGGCAAGAATTACCGTGGAAAGCCGTGCGCCGTACGGTCTCATTCGCGCATGGAGCTACGTGCATTTTGAATGGGTTGCGCTCGTCGAGCCGATCCCGGAGACGCCACCACCCGCGTTGCCAAAGGCTTCTGGCGCTGACGGCGCGAATACGGGCCGGACGCAAGTAGCGCACGATCCCGACAGCTTGCGCGAATTTGTTCATGGCGATTCGCTGCGCCGCGTTGCGTGGAAACAGGTCGCAAAATCGGGCGAGTGGTACACCCGAACGGGCGATACCGGCACCCGTCACGAAATCGATTTATCGTGGCAAATGGTGCAGTTGACGGAGACTGAGGCGCGACTCTCGCGCATGGCGGCATGGTTGCTGCGGGCGCACAACGAAAACTGCGCTTACTCGTTGTCGATGCCGAACGCACAACTGCCGCTCGCCGATGGGTCGCAGCAGTTTGCCGATGCCTCGATTGTGCTGGCGGTGTATCCGTTGCGACCGGAAGACGTGCGGGGTTTGCGATGAGCGCCATCACAGCGACACGACGCGCGCTGCCGTGGAAACTCGGCAAAGCTCTCGACAAAGGAGCGGCGTCAAAGCGGGTTGTGCTTGCCGACCCTGATCTGCGCGCGCGCCGCTTCATGGCGTTCGCCATCGCGCTTGCCCAGGGCGCCAATGTGCTCGCGATGAAACCGCTCGTCATCTTCGCCGGATTGGCCGCGCTGTTGCTTTGCGTACTGACGCGTGAGGCCCCGCGACAGTGGGTCTGGCGCGCGGGACTTATTCTTTTGACGTTGGCAACCGGCGGTCTGGTTTTTGTTGAATACGGCAAATTGTTCGCGCGCGATTCGGGCATCGCCCTTTTGTTTATTCTCGGCCCGCTGAAACTGGTTGAGACAAAGACCACGCGTGACTTCATGGTTGTTTGGGGCATGGGTCTCGTGCTGTTCGTGGCCAGCTTTTTTGAGAATATTGGGCTGGTGGCGGCACTCTCTGTCGCACCCGTCATCATCGTTTATGTCGCAGCACTGCGCATGTTTGACGCGCCCGCGTCTGCGGCAAACGCGCCCTTGCTTTGGGACCACGTCAAAGGCGCGACGGCACACACGCTGCTGGGCATTCCACTGGCTGCAATGCTGTTCGTGCTGTTCCCGCGCGCCACCGCGCCACTGTGGGCGATGAGCGACCCGACCGCGGGGAAGAGTGGCCTGTCGGACGAAATGCGGCCTGGAAATATCTCGAAACTCATTCTCTCTAAAGAGACAGCATTCCGCGTTGAGTTCGAAGACCGCAAGCCACCACAACAAGCGCTTTATTGGCGCGGTCCAGTGTTGCGCGAATTTGATGGACTGACCTGGAGCGTCGGTTTGTCGGAGACGCCTGCGCGAATGCGAGGCGACTTCCTGAATTTCACGCCGGAGGAGCACGCGCGTGAGGCGATCAATTACACCGTGACCGTTGAGCGGCAGGATTCGCGCTGGTTGCCGATCCTTGAACTGCCCGTCGCCTATCCCTCGGGCCCAGCCGTCGAGCGCGCGGTATTCCTCTCGGATGCGCAGCAAATTGGCGTGCGCCGCGCGG
Source organism: Burkholderiales bacterium (assembly GCA_025352105.1). Taxonomy (GTDB): domain Bacteria; phylum Pseudomonadota; class Gammaproteobacteria; order Burkholderiales; family Casimicrobiaceae; genus Casimicrobium. The sequence continues at coordinate 6,758 of JANXUB010000145.1, forward strand.
CGAGTGGAGCAACGCAGTACCGCGCGCAGTCCTTTGCGCGCGGATCCTACGCCGCCAACGCGCCGGACGCCCAGAGTTCAGAGCTGCGAACCGGCCCGCGCACATGGAACCCTCGTGCCCGGGCATTCGCTGCCGAACTCGCGACGCGCTACCCAAATCCGGCTGAGCGCGTCAAAGGCTTACTCGTCTATTTCAATCAGGAAAAGTTTTTCTACACGCTCAACCCACCGCTGTATGGCAGCGAGCGTGGCAACACGTCGATTGACGAATTTCTGTTCGATGGCCGCAAGGGATTTTGCGAACACTACGCGGGAGCGACGGTATTTTTGCTGCGTGCGAGCGGGGTTCCAGCGCGCGTCGTCACCGGCTATCAAGGCGGCGAGTTTCAGCCGGCGGGCCACATGATCGTGCGCCAGAGTGATGCGCATGCGTGGGTCGAGACATGGATTGACGGGAGCTGGCGGCGCGTCGATCCCACCGGTGCGGTTGCGCCGGATCGCATTGAGCAAGGCATTCAACAATCATTGCCGGAGACCGAGCGCCTGCTGGTCAGTACGCGAAACTGGGTCTCGTTCACCGGCCTCACCAACCTTTGGGAAGATGCAAGTTTTTCGTACACCAAATGGGTGATCGGCTTTGACCGTGATCGTCAGAAGGAATTGCTGAAAGACCTGGGTTTGGGCGGGATCAATCCACTCGCGGCGCTAGGTTGGATGATGATCGCCATCACCGCGAGCGGCGCGCTGATGGGCCTCGCCTGGTGGTTGTGGCTTAAGCGGAACGAGCGCAGGATTGACCCGATGCTAAGAGCTTGGCGCAGCCTTCGCAAACGGTTAATCAAGGCGGGACTGGCGATTGCGCCGCATGAAACGGTGACTTCGGCTTTAGCCAGAGCCGCGATTCGGTGGCCGATGCATGCGGCGGCGTTTGCTGAATTTTCGAAGCGATATAACGCTGCTCGGTTTGCGGGCACAAACGCCGAAGTGCATCCGTCGCCCGTCAACCTACCGTCGCATTTTCAGCTGCGGCGGCAGTAATTTGGCGTCAATTTCCGGGATTGATCGAAGTTATCAGCTTTCATACGAAAGCCTCGCTGCGTTGGGGCTAGAGCACCGAAAGTGAAAAAGTCAACTTTACGACTCTTGGCGGTCATGCCCTTGTGCGATGGGTGTTTAACGAAAAAGCTGCTTTCCAAAAAGACATGGAAGCCTACGATTTGGCAATCGCCCCGATAGCTGTGCCCAGCCCCGCGCCAAGGCCGAACGGCGCGTTTAACGCGTACCTCGCCCCCGCCAGAACGCTGTCGATAACAGGCACGCTGATGTGGGGCTGAATCGTTGCCGCCAATCCCGCAAGCGTTGCGCCACCGAGAATGATCGCGTCACACGGCCAACGCTCCGCCGCGTCGTGGCAGGCCGTCGTCAACATTTCAAGCGCCATTGCGGGCTCAGCGGCGAGTTGCGCGCCGGTCGGTGCAACGGTATGCACGCCAAGCAACGCATCACCCAAGTCCATCATGCGGGAAAATCGTTTCAGGATTGGCCCCCACGCTTCGCCGCCGGTGACGACAGCGAATCGGCCTATGGCAGCGGCTTCGAGGAACGCGGCTTCCGCCAGCCCGGTAACGCGTGCCGCGCAGCATTCACGCATCGCGAACAATCCCGGATCACCAAAACAGCCGACCAGCACCGCATCGGGCAATTCCGTGTGCCGCGACTGAAAGTCAGTCCACGCATCCAGAACCGCATGCCCCGCCACTGCGTAGCTGACTTCGCTCGAAATGTAGGGCGCACCGATCCGCGCCGTGACTGATTGCACCTCCACCTGCGGAAGCGACGTCTGGATGTACGCGTGCAACCGCTCGGTGACACTGGCGCTCGTGTTCGGATTAATGACGAGCAGGCGCGACATGCCCGTTCAGCGCTTCACCTGCCGCCGGGCAAGCCCACGCGCTAGCGCGACCGCCACACCCATCACCAGAAACGATACGACGGTTGTCACGGTTCCGAGCGCGTAGATCGACGGGGTCGTCACCGTCGAGGTCAGCCCCTGAAGCTCCAGCGGCAGCGTGTTGACGTCCCCAATCGCCTGCGACGTCCGAGCAATTTCGTCCCAGCTGAGCGTGAATCCAAACATGCCGATGCCCACCACCGACGGCCCAATCAGCGGCAGCACGACATGGCGAAACGTTTGCCACGGCGTCGCACCCAGATCACGCGCGGCCTCTTCATACGCCGGATTGAAGCGATTGAACACCGCGAACATGATGAGCAGTCCGAACGGTAAAGTCCATGTGAGATGCGCGCCAAGCGCCGATGTCAGTAAGCCCAGCGCGGTGCCATAGCCTTCGAGCATCGAGGTCGCATCCATCGAAGTGAGTATCGACTTGATGCCGGTATCGATCAGCCGAAACTGCAAACCAATGCCCAGCGACACGATGATCGACGGCATGATGAGACTCGCCACCGTCACAAAAAAGAGCGTGTTGCCTCCCGACAATTTCTTGCGAAACGCCAATCCCGCCAGCACGGACAGCACCACCGTGAACAGCATCACCAACGCACCGAGCAGGAGCGAGCGGCGAAACGCGGCGCCGATATCCACCGTGCCCAAACCTTCAGCCAGCTTGTAAAACCAGTGCAGCGAGACACCGCGCAACGGAAAGGTCAATCCCCCTTCCGGCCCCTGAAAACTCAGCACAAAAATGCAAATCATCGGGCCGTAGAGAAACAGCACGAAAGCCGCGAATACCGCAGCCAATGGCCAGAACCCCGGAGCGCGCTTTTCGTTCATGATTATTCAAAGCTCCTTGCGAATGTCAACGAGCCGCGTCAGCCCCCAAATGATCATGAGCACCACCGCCAACAAGATCACCGCATTCGCTGCCGCGAGCGGAAATTGCAGGTAAGACGTCTGCACCTGAATGATCTTGCCAATGGACGCGATTTGTTGCCCGCCCATCACGCCAATTGTCACAAAGTCACCCATGACAATCGTGATGACGAAGATGGAACCGATCAAAATTCCGGTGCGTGACAGCGGAACGATCACGTTCCAAAGTGTCTGCCAGACGGACGCACCCGCGTCGCTCGCCGCCTCCAGCAGACTGCGATCAATGCGCATCATGCTGTTGAAAATTGGCACGATCATGAACATCGTGTAGAGGTGCACAAACGCCAGCACTACGGAGAAATCAGAGAACAGCAACCACTCCACCGGCTGGTCAACAATACCCGCGCCGGTGAGCGTTTGATTGATCAAACCATTGCGCCCCAAGAGCGGCACCCAAGAGATCATGCGGATCACGTTCGATGTCCAGAACGGCACTGTGCAGACGAGAAACAAGGCAGTTTGCATGCCCTGCGAACGCACGTGAAATGCAAGAAAGTACGCGACGGAAAAACCGATCAACAGTGTGATGAGCCACACCAGCAGGCAGAACTTGAGCGTCGAGAAATAGGTCTTCAGCGTGACACAAATATCGCCGTTGTCGGTGAGCTCGGTGCAGCCCTCGAATATGCTGAAGTAGTTTTTGAACGTAAAGCCCGGTAGCAGCTCGTACTCGTTGAAATTCCAGAAGCTGACCATGAGGATCAGCGCCAGCGGAATCAAAAAGAAAAGCACAAACACCAGCGTAAATGGCGCGGCTTGCCACCACGCGGGTAGCGACGTATTGGCTGTTGACTTGTTCATGGATACGCCGCATCTCCTCTCCGCAGAGAGGAGAAAATCACTTAAGCAGCGACAAATTCATTCCACTTCTTGACCATGTATTCGTTCTCGTCCATCAGCGCGTTCCAGCAAGCGATTCCACCCATGCGCGCTTCGTAGCTGCCGCCGTCGCGGATTGCGCCCGTCTTTGCGAGCACGTCACCATTCGGGCTCTTGATATCCTGACTAGCGGCTTTGCCTTCCATCCAGTACGCCCACTCGTATGCTTCCATCTTCGATTTCGCGGTGTCGAGCACGGCGCTGTAGTAACCCTGCCGATTGAGATACGCGCCAGCCCAAC
>JANXUB010000151.1 GCA_025352105.1 Burkholderiales bacterium
GGGGTTTAACCCCCTTAAAGAGCCGTTCAAGACCAGGACGTTGATAGGTCAGGTGTGGAAGCGCAGTAATGCGTTGAGCTAACTGATACTAATTACTCGTAAGGCTTGATCCTATAACTCACACGCATCAAAACCTTGATGGTCAGAAACTGATCGTCAGGACAACTCGCACCGCCATAGGTGACGAGAACTAAACTAAAACGCAATCACCACCCAAAAACTTCTTCCAACACGGCGTAGCACCAAAAACATTACAGCTACTCCGTGAACCCTTTTAGTTTGACCCCCATAGCTAGCTGGTCCCACCCCTTCCCATCCCGAACAGGACCGTGAAACGGCTCAGCGCCAATGATAGTCAGCCTTATAGCTCGCGAAAGTAGGTCAGGGTCAAACTAACTCCTCTCCAACGCCTCATCCCTTCGTAGGGTGGGGCGTTTTCATTTCTGGTTGCCGCCCGTATTGTTGACCGTACAATGGCCGTAAGCTCCGAACACACCCTTAAGGACTATTTATGGACCCTTCTGCAACTAGAGACGTTCAACTGGAAATCGCAAACGCCGTCTCCACAAAAAAAGTCGTGCTCTTCATGAAAGGAACCCCACAGTTCCCCCAATGCGGATTCAGCGCTTCGGCCGTCAAAATTCTTTCAGAAATCGGCGCTCGCGACTTCGCCTTCTTTAATGTTCTTGAAGACAGCGAAATTCGTGAAGGAATCAAAGAGTATTCATCGTGGCCAACGATTCCGCAGTTGTACGTTGATCAAGAGTTTGTTGGGGGCGCAGATATCATGCGGGAAATGCACCGTTCCGGCGAACTCGCGCAATTACTCAAGTAGCGCAACTCGCCGAATTGCTACGGTTAGTTTACTCTCGCGCCGGTTCAAATCTACAGGCTGACTTCACCCCTGACACTGCCGCGAGCGCACCGAGACATCGCTCAAGCTTGGCGCGAGACGTAACTTGAAGCGTGAATTCTAGAGTGGCAATCGGCCCCGAAACGTCACTTTTAGACAAAGTGCTTACGGCAGTAACGTCGATATTGCAATCAGATACTGCGCGTGCGCAATCCGACAGCAATCCTTTGCGATCCTCACACTGCACGCTGACGTCTACCGGCAATGGCTGAGCCAGTCGCGCTGCCCACGCAGGAACAAAAAAATCATTGGATGCACGTCCCTCTTCCTTGTGCACGCAGGTGACACGGTGCACTTTGGCGCCAGCAAAAGACGATACCGCCACGATAGGATCACCGGGAATTGGTTTACAAACGTCACAGTATTTGATACCCCGCACAGGAGCCCCATCAAGTAACAGTTGACTTCTGGTGTCTAGTCCAGCTGTGCGTGCGATGAGTGCTCCGCCTCCAGCGCCGTTTATGGTTGAGACAACCGCAAACGCCGATAGTTGGCCTGAGCCAACCCGCTCAAACAGCTCTTGATGACTGAGTACTGCGAAAGCTTCGAGAAGGCTCCCATACCGTTCCAACGATGTTGAGAGCTCTGCGACTGAGAGGCCGGATGCGTCAGCCAGTAGCCTCTGACCAAGTTCGGCCGCCTCCTGGCGAGCGATGTCGCGCTGCCACATACGTAGCTTCGAGCGACTGCGAGGAGAACGCAGCGCTGCCAGCCACTCCGGTCGCGCCACCACAGCTTCGCTCGTAATTACTTCAACAATGTCACCCGCCGACAGTTCGACGGTTGCAGGGCGCAATACGCCATTCACCCGCACCTCAGTTGCGCGCAGTCCCAAATCAGTGTGAATCGCAAACGCAAAGTCAAGGCCAGTCGCGTGCCGTGGCAACGAAAGACGTTGTCCCTTCGGAGAAAATACTGATATCGCGTTGTGCTCAACGAGTTCCCGCAACACGTGCGTGAACCCGCCCGACTGGTCTCGCGTATTCGCGACCTCCATGAGATCGCTCGCGCCCGCACTCTCTCCAACCGCACGCACCCACAGAGCTCTCGCTACACGCGGAAATAAAAAAATAAATTCGGCAACGAGCCCCCGCTGCGCTAACTGCACTTTGGTCGAAACCATGCCCTGGGAAGTATCCGAGTGAAAACTGGCGGGCACGAAAAGAAATTTACCGTGCAAATCGCCGACACGTTGATAAGCATCCGTGATCGAATCGCAATTAATGAAAATCACCGGAACAGCAAAAACAGCGCGGCTTGCCCGGTCATCGCGCAAAAGCTGAAAGCCGCGCACCATCGTCTCATGCTGAACCTGAGCGAAGTCGCTGATACTCGCCGCGAATTCGTCTAGTATGCCGCCCAAACGACGCCTGTCGACTTCCCATTTAAAGCGGCACCAGTTTTCAATAACCAGCCACCGAACGGGATAAAGCGCGCGCAAACATAAAAATTCCAGTTCGGTCGCAATACGATGAAATCCAACATAACGCGCTAGCGGAAAAAGCACAGAATACGTCTCCGCAGCAACCCTTCGTCGTTTTGCCGCGCCTACAGAACCCAGCGTGCGCATGTTGTGCAGGCGATCACATAACTTAACGGCAAAAACGCGCCAATCGCGCCCACCCGCAATGATCAGCTTGCGCAAGGTCTCTTCTTTCGTCGCCGATGCCGTAGCTGCCCCAACGCGATCCAGCTTCGACACTCCATCGACAATGCTGGCAACGCGCGTCCCGAATTGAGCTTCGATGAACGAAATTGGAGTGTCGGAGTCCTCTACAACATCGTGAAGCAGGGCCGCACAAAGGACATCCGCATCCGGCTCAAGAAGTTCATACACCAACTCCGCCACGGCGAGCGGGTGCGTGACGTACGGCTCGCCGGACTGACGCAACTGCCCGCTGTGCGCAGTGAGCGCCAGCGTCCATGCGCCTTCTAGGCGTGAAAGTTCTGCCGCAGAAAAACTCGGCGCAATGCGGGAAAAAAAACTAGAGGCGTAAGGGACTAGCCCCATGAACCCGTCAGAGACCGAGGCGTTTCAGAATGGTCCTGTCGATTTTTCCGCTAGCAATCTCGCGAAGCGCAACAACAACGGGCTTGTCACGCTTGCCGTCCTCAACCAAAGGCTGGTGGCCCGCAACAAGCTGACGCGCGCGAGTCGCCGCAGCCAGTGACAATTCAAATCGATTATCTATATTCGTCAGACAGTCTTCAACAGTAATTCGCGCCACGATATACATCCCTAAAATTGAGTGCTAACGAGAATGCGACGCTTCGAATGCGCCGCGCCAACTCGCAATGTTTGTTCCCGACAATAGCACATTTCAAAGTTGATCAGTAAATTCAAAATACTCAGGCAAACAAGCGTCACTACGATGTCGCTGCTTGGCAGTAACGGCCGGTTACCGTCATCGTATTGCGACACGATGCTTGCGCGTTTCCGCGACAACTTTTTGCAGGCATTTTGTGATGTATGCTCCACCCAATGACGTACGCAGAAATCCGCGCTTACACAAGAAATTCGGTCTCCCGCACGCTTGCGCGCGCCGTTCGAGTTGCGTATTTTTGCATCCACCGCATCAGAGATGTTGCAAGGGCTTGATGTATGTCAGTCGTTGCCAATCGCGCGCTTCCTCAGGGATACAAGCTTCACAACTACCGCATTGATCGTGCAATCAGTCGGGGAGGCTTTTCGATTGTTTATCGAGCCGTTGACGATAACGGAACAGTGGTGGCGATAAAGGAATACTTGCCCAGCGGCTTGGTGTTGCGATCAGAGGGCTCGCGTGTGCATGCCAGCTCAATCGAGAATCTCGATTCTTTTCGTTTTGGAATGAAGTGTTTCTTTGATGAAGGCAAGTCGCTTGCCACGATCAATCACCCGAACGTTGTCCGCGTGCTGAACTTTTTCCGTGCGAACGAAACCGTTTATATGGTCATGAAGTACGAACGTGGCCGAACGCTTCAGCAGTACATTCAAGGCAATCAGGGGATGCTGCCTGAGGGGCTTATCCGACACGTATTTTCGCGACTGTTGACGGGATTACGTGAAGTTCACTCGCGACGCCTTCTTCACCTCGATATTAAGCCTGCAAATATTTACATTCGAACAGATGGTTCGCCAGTGCTGCTGGACTTTGGCGCTGCGCGTCAGGTGCTGGCGTCACGTGGCAGCCGAATGACCCCAATGTACACGCCCGGCTTTGCAGCTCCGGAGCAGTACAAGGAAGGCGACTCGGATCGTCTGGGTCCGTGGACCGATCTTTATGGTGTCGGGGCCTCGCTATTTGCTTGCTTCGCTGCCTTTGCGCCACAAGCGGCTGACAGTCGCGTCAAAGAAGACCACTATGTTGCCGCCACCAAATTATGGGCGGGGAAGTATTCGCCCCGAATGTTGTCACTTGTCGATGAATGCCTGAAACTTGACCCATTGCACCGTCCCCAATCGGTGTATCAAGTGCAAAAAATGTTGCTCGCAGCACCTGAGCCCATTGCTCAAACTTGGCTGTCTCGCGTCTCCGAGCGACTTGGCCTGTCGGGAGCGAAACGCAATCGTGTCTAAGTTGATGCCTCGTAGCCAAGCTCGGCGTGGCAGTCGCGTCTCGGGCGAGAAATTTGTGTCTGCTTAACTATGGAGTTTTCGATATTCCAAGAAACGCGCCGCGGCGGACGCAAAGTCAATCAGGATCGTGTTGGCTACATCTATACCCGCGACGCCTTGTTCGTTGTTGTCGCCGACGGAATGGGCGGCCATGTCGGCGGTGAAATCGCTGCTCACATCACCGTTCGCTTGTTGTTGGAGCGCTTCGAGCAGGAGGCAAAGCCCGTTTTGGCTTCGCCAGTCATGTTCCTGCAAAACGCGCTAAAGGCTGCGCACAATGCGCTGGCTGACTATGCTCAGCGATTTAGGCTTGTAGACACGCCACGCACAACCTGTGTCGCATGCGTAATTCAGGATGACGCTGCGTATTGGGCGCACGCAGGCGACTCGCGGCTCTATCACGTGCGTCGAGGCTCATTGATTGCTCGCACCCGCGACCATTCGAAAGTGCAGTATTTGCTAGACAATGGGCTCATAAACACCTTGGAGGCAGGCCGCCATCCTGATCGGAACAAAGTGTTTAGCTGTCTCGGCGGCGCTTTTGAACCAACAGTCGATTTCTCGCCGCGGGTGCCGCTTCAACCCAATGACTTGCTCATGTTGTGCACAGATGGACTCTGGAGCGCGTACAACGATGGTGAGTTCGTTGCCCGAATGGGGCAAGCTGAGCTCAGCAAGGCAACGCCAGAGGTTGTTAACGATGCGGAGCGCCGCGCCGGGGCGGACTGCGACAACTTGAGCATCATCGCCGTGCGATGGGCGGGCAGTGCGGGCGCGTGGTCGGACGCAATGACGACCACTCACACAGAAACGCTTGCGATGGGAGAGTTCAGCACGCAGATGGATCGCACAATCACGCTGGTAGAGCCCAGCACGGGTCGCCGCGCCCTATCGGACGCGGAAATTGAGTTGGCCATCAAAGAAATACAAGACACATTGAATCGCCATGGAAGCTCGTGAACGCCTGGTCTTTCTGGATACCGAAACGACAGGGCTTGATCCCCGTCTGGGTCATCGGATCATTGAAGTGGCAGCCGTCGAGGCACTTGGGCGCGAGTTAACCGGAAATCAGTTGCATCACTATCTCGATCCCGAGCGAGAAATCGATGCTGGGGCGACCGCTGTTCATGGGTTTTCGTGGGACGACTTGCGTGGCAAACCAAAATTTGTCTCGATCGCTGAAGAGTTGCTCAAGTTCATGTCGGGCGCCCGAGTCGTAATCCACAACGCTTCCTTTGACATCTCGTTCATTGATCAGGAGCTCGCGCGTCTCCGTCAACCATCCGTTTCGAAACGAGAAATTGTTGTCACAGATTCGCTTTTGTTGGCACGGGAAAAGTTTCCGGGCAAGCGGAATTCGCTTGACGCGCTCTGTGATCGGCTCGGGGTTGACAATTCGCACCGCAATTTACATGGCGCGCTGCTGGATGCACGGTTATTGGCAGAGGTTTTTTTTGCACTGACCCGAGGTCAGGGCTCGCTCGAAATCGACATCCCCGACCCCGTGCGGACCAACGCGGCCACGACTACTGACCCAGATCAACCGCGACGAGTGATACCCATCTGCGAGGTGCCCGTTTTTGCGTTAGCTGATGCTTCCCACACGGGCTACATGGAACGCCTCGCCAAACAATCTGGAATCACTCGCGGCTGGACTAGCTAAGGTTGCGGTAATGTCTGGGCCACAACCTCCGGCAGCCGATTGCCGTTGGTAGTGACTACTTAGGCGCGGCCCAGGTCGCGAGTGTTTTGACACACGATCAGATTGGAAGCAAGTCGGATAACCTCAATAGACGGTGCAAATGTGCCAAGTTGATCGACTCGGCTCAAGGCGTCAATCAGGCAGATGAATATATCCTGCACGCTGCGCAGATTTTTTCGTCAGTCAACGAAGCCAGGCTGCTGACGTCTAGCACTGTGCCCAAGAAAGCATAGCCTGAGTGGCGAAGCCCGCCGTCAGTTTTGTAGCGGCCCCCAGTGTGACGCCATGGCATACAGGCCGGAGAGGTTACTCACGCCGTCTAAAATTCATGGGCAGTAAAGCCATCATCATCATTGCTGCTGGCTTGCGTACGCAACAGCGGCAAACCTCAGGAACGCATCACTTTGGACTACTTGACCCGGATACTGAACGCCAAAGTTTACGACGTGGCAATCGAGACCTCGCTCGCTCACGCAACCGTCTTGTCTGCTCGGGTGGGCAATCAAGTGCTCATCAAGCGGGAGGACGAGCAACCAGTCCATTCGTTCAAGCTCCGCGGCGCGTACAACAAAATGGCGCATTTACCGCCCAAACAGCTCGCGGCGGGCGTTGTGACGGCTAGTAGCGGCAACCACGCGCAAGGCGTAGCGCTTGCCGCGCAGAAGCTCGACGTTAAAGCCACGATCGTAATGCCCAAAACTACGCCTGCGATTAAGGTTGACGCAGTTCGGGCGCGTGGCGCAAAGGTTGAGCTGCACGGCGAATCGTATTCAGACGCCTACGAGTATGCGCAGAAGCTCGTGAAAACGACGGGCAAAGCGTTCATCCATCCCTACGATGATCCCGATGTAATTGCGGGACAGGGCACCATCGGTATGGAAATACTGCGACAACATCAGGGTGACATCGATGCGATATTTGTCGCGGTCGGCGGTGGCGGCCTGATCTCAGGCATTGCTGCATACGTAAAAGCCGTACGTCCCAAAATCAAGATCATCGCTGTCGAGCCTTATGATCAGGCGGCCATGACAGAGTCGTTGAAGGCAGGAAAGCGAATTACGCTACCAACCGTTGGGCTGTTTGCCGAGGCCACAGCGGTCAAGCAGGTCGGCGCTGAGACTTTTCGACTGTGCCAACAATACGTCGACGACACAGTGCTCGTCTCAAACGATGAAATTTGTGCCGCTATCAAAGACGTTTACACCGACTGCAGGGCGATTCTTGAGCCGGGCGGCGCAGCCGCCATTGCGGGACTAAAAAAATACGCAGAAAAACACCGGAGTCAGGGTAAGACATACGTGGCCGTTGCTTGTGGCTCCAATATGAACTTTGATCGGTTGAGATTTGTAGCAGAGCGAGCGATGGTTGGCGAATCGCGCGAAGCCGTATTCGCGGTAACTCTGCCAGAAAAACCCGGCAGCTTTCGGGCACTATGTGACGTGTTAGGGCCACGTTCAGTCACCGAATTCAACTACCGTTTTGCGGGCGGAAGCGCCGCACACATTTTCTTTGGGGTTGAAATCGCTCGAAAACCTGAGATACCTGAATTGATTCGCGAATTCAAACGTGCTGGAATGCAAGCGGTCGATTTATCTGAGAATGAGATGGCGAAACTGCATTTGCGCCATCTCGTAGGCGGGCATGCGCCGGGGGCACAAGGAGAGCGTGTTTTTCGCTTTGATTTCCCGGAGCGTCCAGGAGCATTGGCAAATTTTTTACGCGTGATGCATTCTGACTGGAACATCACGCTGTTTCATTACCGCAATCACGGTTCGGACGTTGGCCGAGTTCTTGCTGGCATTCAGGCTCCAAAAACCGACACGGCAAAACTGGACGGTTTTTTGTATCGAATTGCGCAGATGGGGTACGCGTGGATAGAGGAAACAGACAACGTCGCTTACAAATTGTTTCTCGGCATGAATCAGGCCGCAAAGTAGCTATGAATCGCCTGTGCCAGGTAGCAGCCCAAGACGCCCACATCCGCCTAAATCGTTGTGGCGTCCCGACAGACTACAGAAAAGTCGCAGAAAGTACGGAATTAGCGATGCAATTCATTCAGAGGCATGGCAAACTGCATGACAATGTTCTTTTTATGACGGCTCAGTCATGCTGATGGCAGTCCCAGAAAAATCCACTCCCGCTGTCAACGGACTCAAAGTCATGGTGATAGACGATAGCAATACGATTCGGCGCAGTGCTGAAATCTTCCTATTGCAGGCGGGCTGCCAGGTGATATTGGCGGAAGACGGCTTTGACGCCTTGGCGAAAATCGTCGATCACCGTCCTGATGTAATTTTTGTCGATATCATGATGCCTCGACTAGATGGATATCTCACTTGTGCGCTCATCAAGAAGAATGTCAAATTTAAGTCGACGCCCGTGGTCATGTTGTCGTCCAAGGACGGATTGTTTGATCGTGCGCGAGGCCGCATGGTTGGATCGGATCAATACCTGACAAAACCATTCACTAAAGAAAGCCTGATTTCAGCTGTCGCTTCGTTCGCCGGACACGAACGCGCGAATTCGTGAGGAAGCACTATGCCCGTTAAGAAAGTTTTGGTGGTTGATGATTCACCCACCGAACGCCATGCAATATCCGAAATCCTGCGCCGTGCAGGTTATGAGGTCAATACCTGCGACAGCGGCGAAGAGGCCGTTGCGCAATCGAAGATACTTCTTCCAGACTTGATCCTTATGGACGTAGTCATGCCCGGTTTGAACGGTTTTCAGGCGACCCGAATGATCGCTAGAGACGAGATTACGCGGCACATCCCGGTCATAATTTGTACGACGAAAAGCCAGGAAACAGACAAAATTTGGGGTTTGCGGCAAGGTGCTCGCGACTACGTCGTGAAACCGATTGTCGCCAGCGACCTGCTGGACAAAATGGCGCGAATCGAGTAGCGCCATGCCCAGACCTTGCCGCGTTTCTTTGGGTCGTAACGCCGTTTGCACGGGAGCAAACCGTGGCGCGTGACCGCAATCGGCTGCGTGATTTTCAGGAAGGCTTGGCAAAACGCCTGCGGCTTGCCGCTGAATTGCCTCAGCGGCAGTCCAGGCTCGCAATTCGGGCGGGAGATCGCGGCTACCTGCTCAACCTGGACGACATTTCTGAAGTTGCGCCGCTTGCTGTAATGGCGTCAGCCCCGCTTACGCAGCCGTGGTTTCTGGGGGTGACCAATGTACGTGGCACGCTCTACGCAGTTAGCGATTTCGCACTATGGCTAGGCCTGCACGTAGCGTCGGATTTGAATGCGAAACGGCTGATTCTGCTAGGGCAGCGGCTTGGCAAGGTACGTGCAGGGCTCGTAGTAACAAAGGTAGTCGGATTGCGCTTGCTTGACGAAATGAAAGCACACGACGCGCCGCTCATGCGGGCATGGGAAAGCGCATCGTGGCTAGACCGAGATGGCGTTGGCTGGATAGAAGTCGATCTCGAAAAACTAGCGACAGACGCAGAATTTTTACAGGTTGTTCGATGAAAAATAACAGAGGATGGGGGCTATGAAGCTTACGTTGGGCAAAGTCTTCAAAGGCAAGGGGTCGGCTACATCAAGCGACATTCCTACCGTCGTTGTGTCTGCGCCGTTGGCGGGTGACACTGGTATGGCGGGTGCATATGACCCGACACGCGCGGTCTCTGTGGTGGAGCAGCTTCGCGCCGCTGCGCGCGGGGGCAAAGCGGTCAAGCAATTACCGCTGATCGGGCATTTGTCGACAGCAAAGCAGTTTCAGTATCTTGCCGCCGCCCTTGCTACAAGTTTCGTGCTGATGTTAATTTTGTTTGGTTTGTATGCCATTGAGAACCGAAAAAACGGCGCTCAGATTGCGGCAGCGACGGAAATGCAGATGTTGGCACAACGCCTGGCAAGGGGCGGCGCTCAGTCCGAAATGGGCGGTGCCATTGGGTTTGATGTTCTCAAAGACAGTCGCGATCAGTTTCGGTCGAACCTCAAGGCGCTCGCAACTGGCGGAGACTATCGCGGCGTGTCTTTGAGCGAACCGCAAAATGACACAGTTCGTACCGCCGCTTCGGATCTCGAAAAGCGCTGGACTTCCGTTGATGGAAAAGTGGACGAGCTCATTGCAGCGCGCGGCATTTTGACGTCGCTGTCGCAAGCCGTTAGTAACGTGAATCAAGGCAATCAAGGTCTTCTGGAATTGGCGGAGCAATTGGCTACGCAGTTGTCCACAGCGGGTGGACGCGAAATCTCGCTCGCAAACAACCTTGTGATGCTCACTCAGCGTATTGCCAAAAATGCTAACGCGCTAATCGGCGACGAAGTAGATTCCGACGTGGCTTTTTTATTGGGCAAGGACACAGCGACATTTCGCGATATCGTCAACGGCCTGCTTCAGGGCAGCGAAGCGCTGCGCGTTAGCGCAATACGCGACGGCGAAGCCAAGCAAACCTTGACCGAGCTGGGCTCAAAGTTTCAGGAAACAGAGAAGCGACTGGTTGAAGTGTTGCGTGCGATGCCCCGATTGCTCGCTGGCAAACAAGCCGCAAAGGTCATCACGACTGAAGCCGAGCCTTTGATGGCTGGTGCAAAAACACTCTCAACTGCGTACGAAGGCGCGGGAAACACAGCGAACTTCGCGCTCTATCTTGCCGCTGCGTTTGGACTGCTGTCGCTGCTGTTGGGTATCGCGCTTGGCTACTTGTTCCTTAACGAAGCGCGTATTCGTGCCGCAGAAAACGAGCGCGAAAATCAGCGTAACCAAGAAGCCATTTTGCGGCTACTCAACGAGATGGGCACCTTGGCGGACGGCGACCTGACAGTCAAAGCCAGCGTGACCGAAGACGTGACTGGGGCGATCGCAGACTCCATCAACTTCACCGTGGACGAATTGCGCAAAGTGGTGTCTGATATTAACGCCACGACTGGCGAGGTTGCGGGTGCTACGCAATCCGCACAAGCGATTTCGCAGCGTCTGTATCAGGCGTCGCAGCGGCAATCGGGCGAAATTCAACGCTCCAGCGCGTTGGTGCTGCAAATGGCACAGTCGATTAACGAAGTGTCTGCATCTGCTACCGAAGGCTCCCGAGTGGCGCAACAGTCACTGTCCGCCTCGGAGCAGGGCGCGAAGGCGGTACAAAACCAGATCGCCGGCATGAACGAAATTCGCTCGCAAATTCAGGAAAGCTCCAAGCGCATCAAACGCCTGGGTGAAAGCTCGCAGGAAATCGGTGAAATCGTGGAGCTAATTTCTGATATTACCGAGCAGACAAACGTGCTGGCGCTGAACGCCGCTATTCAAGCTGCGTCAGCAGGTGAAGCTGGCCGCGGATTTACCGTAGTTGCGGAAGAGGTGCAGCGGCTCGCTGAACGTTCGGCAGAAGCTACCAAGCAGATCGAAGCCTTGGTTCGCGCGATTCAAGCGGACACCCAGGACGCTGTGAACGCGATGGAAAAGACCACGCAAGGAGTGGTCGAGGGAACGCGCCTTTCCGACGCTGCAGGCCAAACGCTTGCGGAGATTAGCCGCGTTTCTCGTGACCTTGCAAGCCTTGTGAGCAACATCTCGGTGCAAACTCAAACCCAGTCAGCCTCGGTTTCCGAAGTGACGCGCGGCATGCAGGACATTCTCGCGGTGACGGAAGAAACGTCTCGCGGGACGCAACAAACCAACGTCTCCATCGAAGAATTGGGACGACTGGCACAAACGCTTCGCGGCTCCGTCGCGGGCTTCAAGGTGTAACTGAGCGGGAGTTAGCAAGCTGTGGCGATTGACATTCCGCTCGAACTCGACAGCGGCCCCATCACATGGGTAAAAGCGGAAATAGAGAGCGCGCTTTTTCGCGCTCTCGAAGGGATTCGACAACTTCGTAACGCGCCAAGTGCCGAGCACCGTAACGCTGTACGCGCTGAGTTGCATCAGGTATCGGGCGCGCTAGAACTGGTTGGGATTGAGGGCCTTGCGGTCCTCGTTCAGGAGTTTGAGAAACATTTCGGCAACGATGTCGAGCTGGTTTCCCCTGAAGCTCTCGATCTGGTTGATCGAGGTTGCCGTCGCCTGTTGTCGCATCTGAAAGAGATGGTCAGCGGGTCGCCGCCTGTGCCTTTGCGATTCATTTCAGAATACCTCGCGCTCGGCAAATTGCGCCGGTCAAAGTTCGGCCCTGCGGATTTGTTCTTTCCAGATCTTTCCCGGCGTCCTGCGAAGCTCAACAACGGAGACGCTCCCGAGCCATCACGCATGCCCGCTTTCTTGCTGCGTCAGCGGCGCGATTTTCAGCACGGCTTGCTGCAGTGGCTGCGCGGCAGCGACACCGGTCTCGCGCAAATGCGAGAGGTAATCTCGGAGATTGAGTCTGCTTATCCGCTACCCTCGCAGCGCTCGTTCTGGTGGGCGACGCACGCGCTACTGGAGGCTACGCACGGTGGATTCGTCGAACCATCCACCGCTCTAAAACAACTCATGGCACGTGTGGATTTACAAGTCCGCCGCTTTGTCGAGGGGTCGACGCGGGTTGCAGATCGGCTGCGTCGCGAAGTGCTTTATCACGTTGCACGTGCCCGCAGTGGCAACGCGCTTGTCGATGAAGTCAAGGCGCTTTACGAGCTCGATGTGCTCGTTCCCAAGCGGGTACCGCGCGAGATTGACATTGTTGCGCTACAGCCAGCGATCACGCATCTGGCAGAAATCGTCGCGCGCTGCAAGGACGCTTGGGCTAGCTACACCTCTGGACGTGCCGCCGCGCTGCAAAAACTGCGCGAGGCTGCGGCGGAGTTGCCGTCAGCCTGTGACGCTCTGCAGATGCCAGATTTCTCAAGTTTGGGGCGTGGTATTGCGTCGGCTGCGGCCTCGGCCGTTGAAAACAAAAATGTGGGAGATGACCTGTCGATCGAGCTGGCAACCAGTTTGATCCTCATCGAAACCGCGATCGAGCATATCGCCGCGCTCCCGACATCGTTCAGAACTCAGGTGGAACGAGCTGTTCAGCGACTGTCCTACGCAATGTCAAATGCGCCGATTCCGTCCGAATTGCGCGCGGAAACCGAGGCGAATTCGCTCACGCGTCTGGCGCAGGAAAAGCAGACCATCGCTCAAGTGGCTCGTGAAATTCGCGCCAATATGCGTCTGGTTGAGCAGGCGCTGGATGCGGTGTTCCGTGACCGCACCGCGACTGACGAACTGAAGCCGGTTCCAGCACTGCTGGGGCAGGTGTCCGGCGCGATGCGCATGCTCGGCTGGAATGAAGCCAATGAGTTACTAAGCAAGACCACAGATCGCTTGATCGAATCCGTCGGACATCAAGCCGCTTTAAGTACACAAGACATCGACTCCCTGGCCGATGTGCTAGCCGGACTAAGCTTCTACGTGGACGTTCGCGAGCGTCGCGAACGGGACGCGGATGCAATTTTGCTGGGTCTCAAGCGTCGTTTCCTCGGTGAGACTGGCGCTGCGGCAGACGGCGTCGACGATGAAGATAGCGTTGAAGCCTCGCTTGCTGATCGGCAACGGATGCTACGACCGCTGACAATGGCGCTTAACGACGCGCCGGATCGCACCGAACTTCGCGACTCTCTACGTTCCACGCTGCAAGGCGTACGGCAGGATGCCGAATTGCTGTCTGACCAGACGCTGTCAAAGGCTTCGAACGAAGCGTTGCGACTTCTGGATGACGACGCTGGACAACCCGAAGCGCTCACTGCGGCAGTAGCCGCCGTCGTTGGCACTGTGGCCGAACTACCCCCTACCTCGGCCGAAATTTCGCGACTAATGGATTCGGAGCCGGAAGCGCTTGACACCGGCCTGCTCGATATTTTTGTCGAAGAAGCCGTCGAAGTGGTTCAAGCCGTCCGCACTGAACATCAGGCGCTTTCGTTGCAAAGAGACCGTCGCGATTTGCTCATCGACGTTCGGCGCGCGTTCCACACCCTGAAGGGAAGCGGTCGCATGGTCGGGCAAACCCAGCTTGCGGAGGTCGCATGGCGGGTGGAAGGCGTGCTAAACGCCGCGCTGGAAACCGAGCGCAGTGTCACCGAGCCTGAACTGAACCTGATCGGCGCTGCCGCCCAGCTGTTTTCTGGTTGGGTAGACACATTGCGCGACGAGCACAAAATTGCGATCGATGTCGGAGCGCTTGACAGCTTGATTGCCCAGTGCTCACCGCCCGCCTCCCCAGTCGCGATGGCTGCGGTATCGCTAGCCCCGGCGATTACTCCGGTAGCTTTGCAGGCCGCGCCGCCGCCTGCGACCGGCACAATCCCCGTATCCGCGGCATTAGCCCAAGCTGCCGCAGCTAGCGGCGCCATCTCGCTCGCTCCCGATCTAGCCGCCGACGGCGCAGATCTGGATGCTCAACTGTCACAGGCGGTAGATTCCCTGCGCGAGATCTGGAGCACGGAGCCACATACCGATTTGCCTGCGCTGGACGACGGACACGATATTGAACCGTTGCCCGTCATCGAGCCCAGCCGTCATCTGCCAGATCACATGCTGCCCGTTCATCCGGTCGAAAATTTCGCGCTCGATTTTGTGGCGACGCCTGATGTTGATCCCGACAGTGACGATATGCATGTGCTCGGCATCAGCGTATCGCGGGCGCTTTTTTCGATTCTGACCGACGAAACTCGCGTGCACTTGCAAACGCTTGATTACGAGCTGGCGTTGATGCAGTTCGACACCAGTCTGCCCCCAAGCGACCCGATGGTTCGAGCGAGTCATACGCTTTGCGGGATTCACCGCACTGCCGGGTTTATCGAAATTGGAGACTTTGCAGGTTTGCTGGAAAGCGCTCTCATGTCGATCCGTCGTTCCGGTCGACCACCCGCTGCGCTCAGCACCATAGCATCGGCCGTGCGGTCGTTGCGCACCGCGACGCTGCGCCTGCAGGCACAATCCCCGCTGTCGCCCGAAGAACATGCTGATCTTGAGCGATCACGTCTGCAGTTGCATACTATCCTCGCGCAGACAGGCAACAATAATCTCGGCGTCGAGATCGAGCTACTAGAGCAGACACACGCTGAAGAACGCGCATTGGCGCTGCCTGTGGTTGAATTCGCCGAGACGGTTCCACAGGCGGTGCCTGTTGCCGAACCCACCCCTGCACCAACGTCTGCACTGCCCGCCTCGCCACCGTCGACATCGCATTCGATTGAAGTCGTCGCACCACTCACGGTAGCGGTGGCTGCAGTCGTTGCCGTTATGCCCGCGTCCGAGCCGGCTCTTGCTCCCATGCACGAAGTCGCGGCACCAGCTTTGCCGTCAATTGCCGATACGATCACATCGCCCGAGATCAGTGCTGAGGCGCTTGTTGCCACCAAACCGGAGCTTGTAGCCGAGCCGCCTGACGTTTCCGCCCTGTCGCCAGCCCCGGAGCCAACCCCAGCGCCAATCGCCCCGGTGGTTTCTTCGTTCGCGCCAATCGTTGCGACTGCGGTTGAAACAATCGCGTCAAAGGCGATTGTCGCGCCGCCTGTCGTTGCGCCTCCGGTTGCCGCGCCCAACTTAAACGCGCCATCACTTGCGGCTGCTCACGCAGAGACGCTCGCGCAGTCGCGCAAGGCAGACGACCCGCTCGCCGAGATTCACGACGACATTGACGATCAAGTATTGCCCATCTTTCTAGAGGAGGCGCAAGAGCTATTCCCGCGCGCCAGTACGCAGGTGACGGCATGGCGACAGAACGCCGACAATGCGGATCACTCAGATGAGCTCAAGCGAACGCTTCACACGCTGAAAGGCAGTGCCCGCATGGCCGGTGCCATGCGGCTGGGCGAGCTTGCGCACTTGCTCGAAACGCATCTTGTGGACGTGGTTGGAGCTCCGTCTGTTGCTATGTTCGACAGCTTTGACGAGTACCTTGACGACATCGCATTCCTACTTGAGCGGCTAACCCGCAACGAGAAAGACTCGATCCTGCCGCGCTACGCCCTAATGGGAGCTGGCGCCAAACCAGAGCAGACGAATGAGTTGGCGGACTTTGTCGACGATGAAATTACCTATCCTGCGGCGGTGGAGGTCACCGACGCCGTGGAAGCACGGGCCAAAGGTGCTGCCGACGCGACAACGTCCGCGCCAGCTCCGCAGCGGTCAGTCGCCGACATAGCGCAATCGTTGGCGACGATTCGTCCGCTACCAGCCACCGCTGCTGCGACTGTGTTGTCGGCAGAAATGGCCACCGCGTTCTTGCGTGTCCGAAGTGACGCGATTGAACAACTTGCCGACGAGTCTGGTGAGATATCGATTCATCGCGCGCGGATCGAAGCGGAGATGCGTGGATTGAAGGGCGGCTTGCTCGACCTCACGGCGTCTGTCGTGCGCCTGCGCGGGCAATTGCGCGAGATTGAGATTCAGGGCGAATCGCAAATTCAGTCGCGTCTCGATCAAGAGTCGGACTTCGATCCGCTCGAATTTGATCGCTACACGCGCTTCCAGGAGCTCACGCGCGGCATCGCCGAGAGCGTGAACGACGTCGCGACAGTGCAACAGAGCCTGCTCAAAAATCTGGCAGACGCCGACACAGCATTGTCTAGCCAGACACGATTGTCGCGCTCCGTGCAGCTGCGTTTGCAGACGCTTCGGACGGTGCCTTTCTCCAGTCTTTCTGATCGCTTGTACCGCGTGCTGCGGCAGACAGCGAAAGAGCTCAAGAAGCGCGCCAACCTTGATATTCGCGGCGGCCGCATTGAAATCGACCGCAGCGTACTTGAACGCTTGACGCCGGTGCTGGAGCATCTGGTTCGAAATGCACTTGCGCACGGTATTGAGTCTGATGCATCTCGAAAAGAGCAAGGCAAGCCCGACATCGGCGAGCTGACACTGAACGCGCGGCAACAAGGTAACGAGGTTGTAATTTCGCTCACCGACGACGGCGGTGGTATCCCGCTCGATCGGGTCCGTTCGCGTGCAATTGAGCGCGGCATGATCGACAGCAATGACGAGCTCTCCGATGCACGCTTGCTCGAATTCATCTTCCAGCCGTCGTTCTCAACGGCTGAGCAGATCACGGCTGTTGCCGGTCGCGGTATCGGCATGGACGTGGTGCGGAACGAGGTTGCCGCTTTGGGCGGTCGCGTGGAGGTGCAGACCTCTCGCGGTGTCGGCGCGACATTTACGCTGTCGGTTCCTTTGACGCTTGCCGTGACGCAGGTGTTGATGGTCGCCGTCGGTAAGGCTGTCTACGGCGTCCCATCTTCGCTGATTGAACAGGTTCGGCAGTTGCCGAGCAAAGACCGCACAGCTGCGATGCAGTCGGGCCTACTGGATCATGGCGGTCGAAAAATCGCCTACCGCAGCTTTGGTGAGCTGATCCGCGCGCCGCATGACACTGGCACGCCGCATGCGGCCCCGGTCATGATTTTGAAGGCTGGCGAAGCCATAGCTGCGATCGAAGTTGATCGCATTCTGGGTAACCAGGAGGTTGTCGCCAAACCGTACGGGCCGCAGCTCGCTCGCGTGCCGGGTATGGCCGGATTGACGGTGTTGGCAGACGGACGCATTGCGCTGCTGCTGAATCCGCTTAACTTGATGCTGGCGCTGGACACGGGGCACACCGAGCTTCGGCAATCGGCCAGCACGGCCGCAGCGCTCGCGCCTGTGCCGTTGCCGCCTGCTCCAGTGCCCGTTGCGGTGCCCGAGGCGGTGCACATTGCCCCAACGCTGCCGATTGTGCAGGAAGTGTCAGTCGATCATTTGCCGGATGTGGCCGTGATTAATCCGCTTCCGCCAGTTGAAATATTGGCAACGCCAGAGCCAGAATTACCGGTCTTCGTGACCGAAGACGCGCCGGTTCCGCATTTGGTTGAAGTGCTTGCTGCTGCTGCCCCGATAGAGCCGCCGGTCGTTATCGCGCCCGTCGTTGTCGACGCGCCTGTCGAAGAGCTCGTTCTCACAGCGCCGCCCGCCGTTGCCGAGGTGGCGATCATAGTCGCGCCGCCTCCTGTCATCGTTGCGCCTCCACCCCCGACACCGGTTGTTACGGTGGTCGCCGTCGCGACTCCCAAAGCCGCAGAGCTGGCCCCTGTCTTCTCTGCGCCAAGGCGAGTTCCACCCGTAATGGCTGAGCCCGTGGCAGTGCCGTACACGCCAACTGTGCTGGTCGTCGACGATTCGCTCACCGTACGCAAAATCACATCGCGTCTGCTGGAGCGCGAGGGCTACAAGGCCCTGACCGCAAAAGACGGCCTGGACGCGTTGACGATCCTCGCGGATGCCAACCCGGACGTGATCCTGCTCGACATTGAAATGCCGCGCATGGACGGCTTCGAGTTCACTAAAACGATTAAGGCGGACAGCCGCCAAAGCCACATCCCGATCATCATGATTACGTCGCGTACAGCGGAAAAACACCGTAGTCACGCGATGGAACTGGGTGTGAACGAGTACGTCGGTAAGCCCTATCAGGATGAAAATCTGATGGCGCTGGTCGCGAAGTACGCTGGCAAGCCGACTTGACACGTTGAAACCTGCGGCACCGCCTGCCGCAGGATTAATTTTTTGGGATGAAGTGAAGTCGGCCTGTAGGCCGGGTTCTGTTCGCTAGCCGGTTACCCGGTTTTGCGTGGCGGTCATTCCTCTAGGACGAACGTTACCGTTCGCCTCAAGCTACCTACCCGCATGCTCCAACGAGCCGCCTTGGGTGAGTGGTTGCCCACTCACGGCGCATGCCTATTTGATATTGCTCCGGGTAGAGGTTGCCGCGTTTCACCGTAACTTAATACGCTCGTCTCTGTGGCCCTGGTCCTCGCCTCACGACGGATGGCCGTTAGCCATTACCCTGCTCTTCGGAGCCCG
>JANXUB010000167.1 GCA_025352105.1 Burkholderiales bacterium
TTTGCACCACGTACGACTTCCGTGTGACGGGCAAATGGGCCTTTGAAGGCAAGCTCGAAGACATCTCCGATATCGACGCGCCGTTGTCAGAAAAATTCCTGCCAACGACGTCGTCCACGACCTATCTCTTCAACGACAAGACGAAGAAAAAAGCGTACTACGCCATGCCGGTGCAGCGCCAGACGATGCACTTCAACTACTGGAAGGACATGCTGGAAGAGGCGGGTTTCAAAGAGAGCCAGATTCCGAACACGTGGAATGAATTCTGGGGTTTCTGGTGCGACAAAGTGCAGCCCGCCTACCGCAAGAAGACCGGCAAGCGCATTTTCGCTATCGGCCATCCGATGGGCGTTGCCGCCAGCGACACGTTCTATTCGTTCCTGACCTTTGCCAGTGCACACAACGCACAAATCGTCGATGAAAACGGCAAGATCGTGCTCGATCAGCCGAAGAATCGCGCTGCGATGATTGCGGCCGTCAAGGACTACGCCAGCATTGCCGAGAAGGGCTGCACGCCACCGTCCTCGGTTAACTGGCTTGACCCGGACAACAACGTCGCGTTCCACAACAAGCAGACGATTGGCACCCACAACGCTACGATTTCAATCGCCGGAAAATGGCTCGACGATTCGAAGAATCAGTCATTGACCGCAGAGCAACGTGCGACGGCGGACGATAACTACAAGAACAAGGTTCGCACCATTGGTTTCCCCAAAAAGCCGGATGGCAGCGTTATGACACATCTGGTCGCGGTGAAAACAGCGGTCGTGTTTGCCGAAGGCAAAAATAAGCGTCGCGGCAAGGATTTCCTCGCTTTCCTCATGCAGGACGAGAACCTCACGCCATTTGTTGAAGGCTCGCTCGGTCGCTGGTTCCCGGTGACGAAATCGGCCGCCCAACGTCCGTTCTGGACCGACGGCACCGATTTCCACCGGGCCAAGGTATACAGCCAGTTCAACGAATACACGCAGCCGTTCCAGTTCGTCTACAACTACAAGTTCACCATCGTGAATTCGGAGAACGTGTGGGCGAAAGCGATTCAGCGCGTGGTGAGCGACAAGGTCAAGCCTGAGGTCGCAACCGATGAAATGATTGCGCGTATCAAGCAGTTAGCGGGCTGATAGGCGCATCGCTCACGCCTGACGTGAGCGATGTTTTGTCCCCTCTCCCCTCGTGGGGAGGGTTAGGGTTAGGGTGAGGGGGTGGTGACTACCCCAATCCGGCACGCTTTGTAATCAACGTCACCCCGCCCTCTTCCGCAAGCGAAAGAGGGAGAAGGCAGTTAATGAACACACAACCCAAAGCACACAAGCGCTTCAACTCATGGCAGATGTGGGGCATGCTGCTGCTTGCGCCTTATGTGCTGGTGTTCGCGGTGTTCGTCATTTACCCGGTGCTCTACGGGCTCTGGATCGCGCGCCACCCGCACAGCTACGAACTGCTGTTTCAGGATCCGGTGTTCCCGCGCACGGTACTCAACACGCTGATCTTTCTGATCGTCGGCATCAATCTGAAATTCGTAATTGCGCTGGGACTTTCCGGATTTTTTGTTCAGCAAAAAAAGTGGATCAAAGCGCTGCTGCTGCTGTTTTTGTTGCCATGGGCGATTCCGAGCATCCCCACAATTCTGTCCTTCCGTTTCATGTTGAATCCCGAATGGGGCTTGATCAACAGCTCGCTATTCCGCTGGTTCGAGATTGAAGGGCCGGGCTGGCTCACCGAACCGTGGCTGGCGTTTGCGTGCTCCGTGCTCGTGCACATCTGGAAAAGTCTGCCGTTCTGGACATTGATCTTGATCACGGGCCGCCTTGCCATTTCGAGCGAACTCTACGAAGCCGCGAGCGTCGATGGCGCAAGCCGCTGGCAACAATTCAAATTCATCACCTGGCCGTCGATTGCCACGCTGTATCTCACCTCCACCATGCTCTCCATGGTGTGGACGCTGGGCGACTTCAACAGCGTGTATTTGTTGACCGGCGGTGGCCCGGGCGATCAGACGCATGTGCTGGCCACGCTTGGCATTCGCTATCTGCGTATCGACCAGCTTGAGCTTGCGATGGCGAGCATTGTGATGGCGATGCCGCTGGTGTTGCCACTGGTGATTTTCATGGTGCGTCGCCTTGCCGCGGGCGAAGCCAAGCTGGCGCATTAGGAGCGAATCAAGATGCGCAAATTTTTCAACGAAGCCAGTCTCATTCTCATCGGCATACCGGTGTTTCTGTGGACGGTGATTCCAATCTGGCACCTCGCCGTCCTGTCGTTCTCGCCGCGCGATGATGTGACTTCGGGAACCTGGCTGCCCAGCAAGTTCACGATACAAAACTTCGAAGTGATCGTCGGACAAAAGCATTACTACCTCAATCACTTCTGGCAGCAGTTTGGAAACTCATTGTTCATTGCGCTGGCAGCCGGGTTACTCACGTTGGGCATCTCCACGTTCGCCGCATTTGCAATTTCACGACTGAAAGCACCGGGCGGCAACACAGTGATGAATTTCGCACTGGCCACTTACCTCATTCCAGCTGCGTTTCTCGCCGTGCCGATGTACAAGGCGATGGGCCAATACGGTTTGCTCAACTCGCAATGGTCGTTGATCCTCGCGATGGTCACGCTCGCCTCACCCTACGCGATCTGGGTGCTCAAGCAGGCGAGCGACAAGCTGCCATTCGAGCTGGACGAAGCGGCAATCATGGACGGCGCAACGCCTATGCAAATTTTCAGACTTGTGTATTTGCCGCTCATGAAACCCTCGCTCGTTGCGATTGGCACCTATGCACTGCTGCTGGCGTGGAACGAGTATTTGTACGCGTTTCTGTTGCTCTCCAAAGACTCAGATGTGACGCTCGCCGTCGCGCTCGGACATTTTCTGAGTGCAGATGATTCGCCGTGGAATCTGTTGATGGCAACGGGGCTCGTTTATGCCCTGCCGCCCGCAGCGATTTACTACGCGTTCCGTAATTACATGGTGGGTGGGCTCACGGCAGGCGCCACAAAAGGGTAATCCTTTCGCTCTCAAGAGGCGCCCGCGCGCCTTTGTTGTGCGGCTCACCGATGTTTCGGGATTTGCGGCAACAACGCAAAAAAGCGCTTGAGCAGGGCGGCCCATTGCATAGAATCAAAGCAAATACCCACTCACTCCGCATTCCCCGCCCCTATGCCCCTTACCGCCGCCACCGCGTCTGATCGCGCGCAGATTCTTGCCGACTCGCTGCCCTACATCCGGCAGTTTCACGACAAGACAATTGTCATCAAATATGGCGGCAACGCCATGACCGATCCGCTGTTGAAGAAGAGTTTTGCCTTCGATGTGGTCATGCTCAAACTCGTTGGCATGAACCCGGTTGTCGTTCATGGCGGTGGCCCGCAGATCAACGACATGCTCGGCAAAACCGGCAAAAAAGGCACGTTCATTCAGGGCATGCGCGTGACCGATGACGAGACCCTTTACGTGGTTGAAGCGGTGCTCGGTGAACTCAATCAGGAGATCGTCGGCCTCATCAATCAAGCAGGTGGTCAGGCAGTGGGCCTCAACGGCCAGGACGCGGGCTTCATCCGTGCCAAAAAGATGATGGTCGAGAGTGAAACCGAAAAGGGAAAGATGCTCGACATCGGTTTTGTCGGTGACATTTATGACATTGATCCCACGCTGATTAATCATCTCGACAAGGCCGACTTCATCCCTGTTGTCGCGCCCATTGGCGTGGGTGCCGATGGTCAGGCGTACAACATCAACGCTGATCTGGTTGCGTCTGAACTCGCGCAAACGCTTAAGGCCGAGAAGCTGGTGCTGATGACCAATACGCCAGGTGTGCTCGACAAAAGTGGCAAGCTATTGACCGGTTTGACCTTCGCCGAAATAACTGCTCTCTTCGATGACGGCACGATCAGTGGTGGAATGAAACCAAAAATTCAGGGCGCGCTCGACGCCGTTCAGCATGGCGTCAAAACCTCGCACATCATTGATGGTCGGGTTGAGCATGCGCTGTTGCTGGAGATTCTCACGTCGGAAGGCGTGGGTACGATGATTCGCGCAGAGTAGTCGACGAAAATCGCGACGCTAACGGCCGCAGTGCTGTAGAGTTCGAACAAAAGGGGAACGGCTGATGGCAATGAAACCGGGCGAACGTAAGACCCAGATCCTGCAAACGCTGGCCAGCATGTTGGAGCAGCCGCAGGGGGAGAAAATTACGACAGCGGCGCTCGCAGCCAAAGTCGGCGTGTCAGAGGCCGCGCTATATCGGCACTTCGCCAGCAAGGCGCAGATGTTCGAAGCGCTGATCGAGTTCATCGAAGAGTCAGTGTTCACGTTGGTCAATCACATCGCGCAGACTGAGCGTGATGGCCGCGCGCAGGTACAGCAGATCGTTTCCATGCTGCTCAACTTTGCCGAGAAAAATCCCGGTATGGTGCGCGTGTTGATTGGCGATGCGCTGGTGAACGAAGACGCCCGCCTGCAAGTTCGCATCAATCAGCTGGTGGATCGCGTCGAGTCATCGCTAAAGCAGGCGTTGCAACTCGTGAGCGTCGGAACAGCAGCAACGGGCGCTGCTTCAGCCCCAGCAGCGGCGCACGCCAATGCCCTCACCGCATTTGTCCTGGGGCGCTGGCAGCTTTACGCCAAATCTGGATTCAAACGCTCACCGAGCGAGTACTGGACCGAGCAGGCGGCAGTGTTCCGGCTCTAGATTCGCGATGCGCAAACACCCGATTGGCGCCCTATTGCAGAGGCGCGAATCAACACAAGCCGTGGCCTCAGCCTTTGAGACCACCCGCCGTCAGGCCACCGACAACGCGCTCCTGAAAGATCGCAATCACAATCGCCACTGGCACGATAGCGACGACCAAAGCAGCCGCAATAATGGGCCACGGGAACGTAAATTCGCCTTGATAGAGCGTGATGCCCACCGGTAGCGTGCGCATTGCTGCGCTCGAATTAAGTGACAACGCTAGCAAAAACTCATCCCAGGCATTCACGAATGCGAGAATGCCAGCGGTGAACACGCCGGGGGCCGACAACGGCAGCACGACGCGCCACAGCGTCCCGAACCGCGTACAGCCATCGATCATCGCAGCGTTTTCGAGATCGCGAGGGATGCTCTGGAAAAAGCTCACGAGAATCAGCGTGCAAACTGGCAGATTGAGCACCACGTAAGGAAACACTAACGCCATGTAGCTGTTGAGCCAGCCCAGTGCGCGCATGGTCTCAAAGATGGGCACCAAAAGCGTGACCAGAGGGAACATGGATGACGCGATGATTGCCGTGAGTATCAATTGACGATGCTTCAGATTGAGCCGCGCAATCGCATAGGCTGCGAATGACGCAACGACAAGTGACACTACCGTCGAGAGCAGCGCCACGATCACGCTGTTTTTCATAAACACCTGAAACAGCGGTTGCTCAATGGCAGCAACGACGTAGTTTTGTAGCGTCGGCTCCGCTGGCCAATACGTAATCGGTTTGCGGAACAGCTCGATACTGGACTTAAACGATGTCAGCAGTATCCAGATCGCGGGAAAGAAGCCGTTGATGACCACAATGGCAGCCGCAAAAAAGCGCAGCCGCGCAGGGGAAAATACGCCGCCGTTCACGCCGAATCCTGTTTACTGATGTGCCGCAAATACACAGCGGTTAGCAAGAGCGACAACACGAACATGCCCACTGCGAGTGTGGAGCCGTAGCCGACGTCGAGGTAGTCAATCGTGGTCTTGTGGATATACATCGCGAGCGTTTCAGTAGCGTTGCCCGGCCCACCCTTGGTCATTGTGTACGGGATGTCAAAAGTTTGCAGCGCAGTGATCGTGCGAAAAATCAGCGCCACCATGATCGATGGCATGAGCATAGGCAGCGTGATTTGTGTGAATTGCTGCCACTTGGATGCGCCGTCAACTTCGGCCGCTTCATAGAGCGACTTGGGGATCATCTGCAGGCCCGCCAGCAGCACGAGCGCCATGAAAGACGATGCTTTCCAGATGATCGCAAGGCAGATCGCGGTGAACGCGGAAACCGGGGACAGCAACCACATGCGCGGCTCCCCGCCCATGCGCGCCCACACATCATTAATAAATCCATACTCCGTATGAAAAAACCACGCCCAGATCAGGCCCGCGAACGCCAGCGGCAAAGCCCACGGCAGCAACAGCGCCAGCCGCACGGGCCACTGTCGTTTGAACGGCAGATTAGCCAGTAACGCAAGGCCCAATCCAACGAGCAGCGCGCCGGGCACGGTGACGGCGGTGATGATCACTGTGTTGAGCGTGGCATCCCAAAAGCCGGTGTCTTTCATCATGTCCGCATAATTTTGCAGGCCGATGAATTTGCTGCCCTGTCCACCCGACAGGCGCATGTCGAAAAAGCTGTTGTAGAAGAGTTTCCCGATTGGATACACGACGATCATCAGCAACAGCAGCGCCGCTGGCGCGAGCAGCATCACGCCGAGCGTCTTTTCGCTCGGATCGCGCAAGCGATCAATCAGGGTGGGAGATGCCAGGGGAGCAGCCAATTAAATCGTCATTTCAAAAGCGCGGCAGTGGGTAGCGACGCGATACGCATCGCTACCCGCACACGTCGTTAACGCATTACGCGACGAAGCTTGTTGTCGATTTCGGCGACACCATCCGCTGGTTTCACCGAGCGGGCGAGCATCGCGTTGGTGGTCGTACGCAGCGCGTCCGACACTTCGCCGTAACGATCCGACATCGGTCGGCCACGCGCGGCTTGAACGACCGGCAACGCATCTTTGTAGTGGGGGAGCTTCTTCAACACATCGGCATCGCTGTATGTCTGCGGGAAAACAGGCAACAACGAGCCTTCGATGGCGAGGAACTTTGCTGACTCAGGCGAGCTCAGGAAGCGAACCAGTTTTGCCGAAGCCGCTTTGTTTTTGGAGAACGCGCTGACCGCCCACTGCCAGCCGCCGATGCAGGTCGCCGACTTGCCCCCGCCCATCGCAGGCAAAGGCAGCACGCCGACTTTACCTTTGACCGTTGAATCCGCCTGCGATTGCAGGATGTCCCACGCAAAGCCCCAGTTCACCATTGCCACCAGATTGCCTGCCTTGAACGCATTGTTCATATCGGCGGGTTTGACTTCGCCGATGTTTTTCTGCATCACGCCGCGATCAACCAGAGACAGCCACATCTCAATGCCTTTTTGCGCCGCCGCTTTGTCGAGTGTGATGCGACCGGACGCATCATTGAAGTCTTTGCCCTGACTCCAGTACGGCTTCAGAAACGTACACACCGCACCTTCAATCGCGGCACCGGTCGTCGCCACGCCATTCATTCCAGCGTTCTTCTCGCCATCAAGAATTTTCTTGAGACCGACCGCC
This sequence comes from Burkholderiales bacterium, assembly GCA_025352105.1. GTDB lineage: Bacteria > Pseudomonadota > Gammaproteobacteria > Burkholderiales > Casimicrobiaceae > Casimicrobium. The sequence goes on from JANXUB010000167.1 coordinate 7,329, forward strand.
AGTTCGTCCCATGTGGTGGGCGATTTGACGCCGTATTTCTCGAAGAGGTCTTTGCGGTAATACAAAAACTGTGCGTCTGCAAAGGCTGGCAAGGCAACGATCTTGCCGTCGACCACGTCTGCGCTGGCGTAGGCTGGAAGGTAGTTCTTCATCAGCGAACCCGCCTCGGCTCCGAGGTAGCTGTCCAGCGGCTCAAGCCAGCCGGCACGCGCGTATTGCATCGGGTTGACGATATCGATCATGTACACGTCAATCGCGCTGTCTTTCGCGTTCAACACGGTCGACAGGTATTGACGCTGGGCCTCGGACGTCGCACCGCCTGTTTCCATATCGATCTTTGAGCCGGGATTTTTCTTCTCGAACTCGTCAAATAATTTGCGCATCAGATCCGGACGCTGACTGGCTCCTCCTGAAAAGACGCGAATATTTTGCGCAGCCACGGTCGCCGTAACCACCATCAGCGCAGCTGCGAGCAGTGCCTTTTTAAGTTTCATTCAAACCTCCTTGTTTGTAATTGTGTAAACGATCTATCGAATCGCCACGCCGGATTGCACATCGAAAAGATGCAATTTCGCGGAGGCGAGTTGTGCCTGAACGCTATCGCCCGCGTGCAGGCTGACATCGGGGCGGGCGCGGGCAACCAGCTCGGCACCACCGATGCTCAAAGTGACGAGCGTCTCGGCGCCAAGCGGCTCGGTCACCACCACCCTGGCGGGCACGAGCGTGCAATCGACGCCAGCGGAGCGATCCACAGAAATGTCCTCCGGCCTGATGCCCAGAACAACTGTCTTGCCACGGTAGGCAGCACTTGCCGTACGCAGGCTTTCTGGAAGTGTCACGGTCACGTTACCCACGACGGCGGATGTGCCATCGCTTGAGATTTCGGCGGACGCGAAATTCATCGCCGGAGAGCCAGTGAACCCCGCGACAAATTTGGCCGCAGGGCGGTTGTAAATTTCGTCGGGCGTGTCGTACTGAATCACTTTGCCGCCGGACAACACTGCGATGCGATCGGCCAGTGTCATGGCCTCCACCTGATCGTGTGTCACATAGATGATGGTCTTGCCGAGGCGCAAATGCAGTTTTTTGATTTCGGTGCGCATCTCGTTTCGAAGTTGCGCATCCAGATTCGACAGTGGTTCATCAAACAAAAACGCTTTCGGGTCGCGCACAATCGCGCGCCCCATCGCCACCCGCTGCCGTTGTCCGCCCGAGAGCTGGCGCGGCTTCCGATCCAGCAGGTGCTCGATGCGCAGGATGGCCGCTGCATCACCCACGCGACGTTTGATTTCGTCCTCTGAAGTTTTTCTCAGACGCAGTCCGAACGCCATGTTCTCAAACACGCTTTTGTGCGGATACAGTGCGTAATCCTGAAACACCATGGCGATGTCACGGGCGCGAGGCGGCGCATCATTGACACGCGTCTCACCGATCTCAATATCACCGCTGGTGGTGGTCTCGAGCCCCGCGATCATGCGCAATAAGGTGGATTTTCCGCAGCCCGAAGGCCCCACAAACACAACGAACTCGCCGGAGCGAATTTCGAGATCAATGCCATGGATGACCTCGGTGTCGCCAAAGCGCTTGACGACTTGCCTAAGCTGGACGTTAGCCATGGCGACTTACAAATAGCGGCGCGAATGAGATGCGCAGAGCGGTCGATGCATCATACGAATCGCCTTACATTCATGATTTTCTGCCCGTAACTGCGCCAGGCTTTGCCCTCTTGAACGAGGGCTGTCCCGCGCGCACAGACGGAGTAGCCCTGCTTTCCAGGCGAACCGAATTCAGCAACCGCCACGACGGGAGTCAAACCCTCAAGTGGCCGCGTTGATTGCACCACCGGCCCGATCGGCAATGCGGTGCCCGCCTTCACGAATACTGGAATACGTTCCAGATCGTAATTCAGCGTGATGACCTCACCGCCGTCCACATGCAGGCCGCTCCAGAGTTCATACCAGCCGCCGTCGTGCTCGGGCAGATAGCCTTCGACATCGCCGTCACGATTGAGCACAGGCATCACGATTAAATGCGGCCCGCAATAAAACTGCTGCTCAAAGCCGCGCGCCACGCGATCATCCGGGTGCATCAACGCCATGGATCGCATCACTGGCAAACCTGTTTTAACGGAGAGATCGCAGGCTCCACGCAAGTACGGCAGCAGCTTGTAGCGAATCTCGAAAAAATCACGCGCGATGCGCTCGACGTCGCGACCGAAGCACCACGGCTCGCGCGCTCCGATGCCGTGAATGCGGACGTGCGAGGCGAACACTGCGGCTTGCACCCAGCGCAAGTACAAAGCAGGTTCTGGCTGCGTAGCGCCATAAAAGCCACCGGCATCGGTCGCGTGAAACGGTGAACCCGAATGCCCGTGGTTGAGTCCGGCGCGGACGCTCGCAGCGAGGCCTTCCCAGTCGCTCTGTGGATCGCCGCCCCATTGCAGTGGATGGCGCTGCGTACCAATCCAGCCCGCACGCCCCCAGACACAAGCTTCATCACCGTAAGCGCTGCGCGAAGCCTCATACACGCAGCGGTTATAGAGTTGCGCGTTCACGTTGTGGACTCGCTTCCCGCTGTCGCCGTTGTGAGCCAGCGCATCGGCGGGCACCTGTTCGCCGAAGTCTGACTTGATGGTGTCGACGCCAAGTGCCCACAACTTTTTGTGCTCATCCCGCCACCACGCATAGGCGGCAGGGTTGGTGAAATCAACCAGCCCTGATGGCGGCAGCGGCGTGAGCGTTGGTCCAAACGGCGTCGTTTTCTTGTCCGTATCCCATTCGTAGATCAACTCACTTCCGTCGGCCTTTTTCAGGAAATAGCCGCTCTGCTCGTACGTCCGATATTCCGGATGATGGATGGAGACCAGCGGGTATTCCCAGCAGCAGATTTTGTAGTCGAGCGCCTTGAGCTCATTATTGACGCGCACCGGATCGGGGTACCGCGACGGGTCAAAATTAAAGTGAAAACGCGTCGGTGTGTCCTGCCACGCACGGCCATCGAACGTGATGACATCCACCGGGAATTGCCGGTCGCGAAATTCGCGCGCGGTCTTTAACGTATCCGCTTCATCGCGGTAGTACGCGCGGCTGATCCACACGCCGAGCGACCACAGCGGCACGTTTTCTGGCTTACCCGTAATCTGGTGATACAGCGACACAATTTGTGCGGGCGTGTCGGCAACGAAGAAAAACAGATCCAGCTGCGGCTCTTCCGCGACGATCACATAGCTGCGGTTGCTCCACTGGGCGTAGCCGACGCCATGCGCCACATCGACTGTGGTGTGAGTGAGAATTCCCCAGCATCCATTCGGTGTAATCGCCCACGCGAATGGCGTGTTCTTGTAGCTGAGATCAGTGTTGACGCCGAGCGCATCTTCAACCCGCGAGCTGACCAGTTGACCGCGCTTGTTGAGCGCGGCCCCCTTCTCGCCCAGCCCATAGACCGGCGTGTCGGACGACAAGGCGAATGACGCAATCGCCTGTGACTCCGTGACGGCGAAAGAGGCGATGCGCGTCGCCTCGAGCGGCTTGGCCATACCGCGAAACTGCTCGTCGGTGATACTGGTGAGGAGCGTTTTTCCTTTGTACTGCAAATCAAAAGTGAGGGCGTGGGTCGCGTCACTCGACAGCGTCATCGTTGCGCCGCCCGCAGAAACCGACAGGGACGTTTCGCCCGGCTTGTAGGTCGCCGAGTCGTCAGTTTTTGAAGACACGAGACCGTAGTCGGGCTTCGCGATCGGGTTCACGCGCAGGCGAAAAATGCCTTTGCCACAACTCGCGAGCGAGAACGTGACCCGCGCGCCATCGAGCGACGTAGCCGTTGCCTCTTGCGGTGCAGCGACGTTGGGTTTGAGCGAAATCAGGCGGTCAAATTGTGTGAAGTTCATGGGGCAGCAGAAAAAATAGTGTCTCGGTTAATAAATTTTGGAACGAGAAAAGTGCCGAATTTTCGTGTCAGGCTAGGCGCAAAACGCAGCCCGTGCCGAGGCACGGGCAAGTTTTGCAACGACGCCATGTGCAGCGAGGGCAAGCGAGATACGTCATTTTTGGCGTGACACGACACTAGTATGCGGAGGTGGGTGCGGTTTGTGTGGGCGCATCGCTCATCGGCGTATCCGACGCGCAATGGCGAATGCGGGCCATGGGGTCTGCGATCAAAAAATGGTGGGCTCGGGCAGCGGCTCATTTCCTTGAAGGAAGTCAAAGTCCGCGCCTTCATCGGCCTGAGTCACATGCTGCTGATACAACGCGGCGTAGCTGCGGTTGTAGCGCAGTGTGGCCGGTTTGGCGAGCGACCATTCTTGGTGACGGCGATCCATTTCTTCTGCGGAGATTTGCAACGTAATGCTGCGCGCGGCAACATCAAGCGCAATCATGTCACCCTCGCGCACCAGCGCCAGAGGCCCGCCGACCGCCGCTTCGGGGCACACATGCAGCACGCAGGTGCCGTAATGTGTGCCGCTCATGCGCGCATCGGAAATGCGCACCATGTCGCGCACGCCTTCGGCCAAAAGCTTTTTCGGGATCGGCAGATTGCCCGCTTCCGGCATGCCTGGCGCGCCGACAGGGCCGACGTTTTTGAGCACGAGGATCGACTCTTTTGTTACATTCAAATCGGGCGAGTCGACGCGGGCCTGCATGTCGGCGAAATTCTCGAACACAACTGCAGGGCCGACATGACTGAGCAAATGAGGTGACGCAGCGGATGGCTTCATCACAGCACCACGAGGCGCTAGATTGCCAGTGACGACCGCGATAGCCTGCTTTGACACTGGGTTGTCCAGCGGGCGAATCACGTCGTCGTTGAAAACCTGTGCCGTCGCGATATTTTCGCCAAGCGTTTTGCCGTTCACGTTGCCAGTTTGCGGATCGAGATGAGCCTCGATACGTTTGAGTAGTCCGCGCAATCCACCGGCGAAAAAGAAATCTTCCATCAGCGCATCGCCCGCCGGCATGATGTTCGCAAGCACCGGAATGGTTTGGTTGTAGCGCTCCCACACTTCAAGCGGCAGCTTGATGCCGAGACGCCCCGCCATCGCGGGCAAGTGCACCACGGCGTTCGTGGAGCCACCAATCGCGAGCACGGTCTTCACCGCGTTGTGAAAACTGGCCTCGCTACAAATGTCCGTCGGCTTCAAGTCCTCCATCACCATCGCCACGATGCGCTCGCCCACCTGCGAACACATGCGGGGATGATGCGAATCCATCGCCGGAATCGACTGCGCACCGGGCAGCGAAAAGCCGAGCACCTCGGCCACCGCCGTCATCGTCGTCGCGGTACCTGCCGTGTTGCACGTGCCAGGGCTGCGTGTCATGCAGCTTTCCAATGCCTGCCAGTCGTCGTCCGCCATTTGACCGGCGCGGCGTTCATTCCAGAACTTCATCGTGTGCGTGCCAGTTCCGACTTTTTGACCCTTGAATGACGCGTTCGACGACGCTCCCGCCGGGATAAAGATCGCGGGCAGATTCATCGAGAACGCGCCCATCAAGAGCCCCGGTGTCGTCTTGTCGCACCCGCCAATGAGTACGACCCCGTCAATCGGATGCGAACGAATCAGCTCCTCAGTCTCCATTGCGAGAAAGTTGCGATAGAGCATCGTCGTTGGCTTGACCCACACCTCGCCCAGACTCATCGCGGGCAACTCAATCGGCCAGCCTCCGGCGCGCAGCACGCCTTCGCGTACCTTTTGCGCCCGCTCGCGTAGATGCGAGTGGCAGGTGGAAATGTCGCTCCAGGTATTGATGATCCCGATCACCGGGCGACCCATGAAATCAGAGCGATTCCAGCCCGTTTGGGCAAGCCGCGCGCGATGCGAAAAGGTGCGCATGCTGTCGCCTGCGAGCCAGCGCTGGCTGCGCAGGGATTCAATCGTTTTCTTGGTGGTGTCCACGCTTACAGTGCTCCTCCGTCAGCGAATTGCGAGAATATCATAAGATTGATGCAAACATATATATCATCTAGATCATCTATATGACTGAGATTCTCAAAGCCGAACTGGCACTGGACGCCCGCGCCACGCTGGGCGAATGTATTCGCTGGGACGCGCGCGACCGGCTGATCTACTGGATTGATATTCCCGGCAAGAAAATGCATCAGCACGACCCCGCCAGCGGACGCGACGATAGCGTGGATTTGCCGCAGGAAATGGGCTGTTTTGCGCAGGACGAGCGCGGCGGTTTCATCGCAGGCATGCGCTCCGGATACGCCCGCATCGATCGCTTCGGCGGCGACATTACATTGCTCACGAGTCCCGACTACGACCCCGCCAAGGCACGCTTCAACGATGGGCGTTGCGACGCGGCAGGGCGGTTCTGGGCGGGCACCATGTGGGAGCCGCGAGACAAAGCGGGCGCGGCGATTTATTGCCTCGAAGCCGATGGTCGTTTCCGCGCCAAAGCAAATCCCGTCATCCTCGCCAACGGTATAACGTTTTCGCTGGACAACAAGACGTTCACACTGGCAGACACGCCCAATCATGTGCTCTGGGCGTTTGACTACGACATTGACGATGCGGTCGTGAGCAACCGTCGTGTGTTGCGCACCTTCGATCCCCCGCAAGGCCGCCCGGACGGGGCTTGCGTCGATACGGAGGGCAACGTCTACATCGCGATTTTCGCGGGTGGGCGCGTCGAAAAAATCTCGCCAAACGGCGAATTGCTCGCCGTGATCGAACTTTCCGTGCCAAACATCACCTGCTGCACGTTCGCAGGCGACGACCTGCAAACGCTCTACATCACCACCGCCCGAACGCGCATGACGGACGTTGAACTGGCGGCAAAGCCTGAAGCCGGTGGCTTGTTCGCCGTCCGCCTGCCCGCGCATCATGCGCCGGGCATTCTCGAACCCCGCTACGCAGGATAAACCCATGAGCCGCCTGACCAATTCCTACCCCTCGCTTCGTGGCAAACACGTCTTCATCACCGGCGGTGCAACAGGCATCGGCGCGGCGCTGGTCGAGAATTTCGTGGCGCAAGGCGCGAACGTGAGTTTCCTCGACATTGACGACTCAAATGCCAACGAGCTCATAGCGCGCTTGAATGCCGGGGAGCAGCTCAGCTATCAGCACTGCGACATCCGCGACGTGAGCGCGCTGCAATCTGCAATCACTTCTGCCGCGACCGCGCGCGGCGACCAGCTCGATGTCTACATCGGCAACGCCGCGAACGATGTCCGCCATGCCTTTGATGAGCTCACGCCCGAATTTTGGGACAACAATCAGGCGATCAATCTGCGGCCCCAGGTGTTCGGCGCGCAGGCCGCAGCCCGCCTCATGACCGGTAGCGGATCCATCATCACCACCGGCTCGGTCAGCTGGATGCGTCGCCGCCCTGGCTTTGTGAGCTACACCACCAGCAAGGCCGCGATCCACGGACTCACGCGCACGCTCGCGCAAGAGCTCGGCCCGCGTGGCATCCGCGTGAACTGCATCGTCCCCGGTGCCATCGTCACGCCCAAGCAACTGGCGCAGGTAGTCACGCCCGAGTTGGAAAAGCAGTTCCTCGACAATCAGGCGCTGAAATTCCGGCTCGATGCGGATGATGTGGTGGCGATGGCGCTATGGCTCGCTAGCGACGATGCGCGAGGTTGCGCGGGGCAGGCATTTATTGTGGATGGCGGGATTGTCTAGCTATCAGCTTTTTCACAAAACGACCGCTGCTTCTGGGCTATTCATTGCAAATGGCATAAGTCGACTATTTACATTTCACGCCTTCAGCCCCAATATAATGGCGTCTAAACATAAAAGCTGATACCCAATGACGAACTCCATTCCCGGCCTGCGCTTTGGCGAATTTCAGGGCTACCCAGCGCTTTTGATCAACACCCCGTTTTCAAAAGCGGCGATCAGTTTGTTCGGCGGTCATGTGTTGTCGTTTGTACCGACCGGGTTTGACGATGTGCTGTGGATTTCGCCGATTAGCAAACGCCCGCCGGATCCGATTCGCGGCGGCATTCCCGTCTGCTGGCCATATTTCGCCAAGCAGGGGCAGCCGCCGGACGCGCCGCAGCATGGGCTGGTGCGCACTCAGCAATGGCAGGTGACGCATGCCGAGCGAACCACTGAAGGCGAGATCGTGCTTGCGCTCGCCGGGCCTGAGGTGCCCGAGGTGCCGATGAATGTGATGCTCACGATGCGCATCGGCCGTGCGCTGGAACAGGCGTTGACGACGGTGAATTTGAGCAAGGAAACCGTACGTTTCACCCAGGCGCTGCACACCTATTTCCGCGTTGGCGATGCTAACCGTGTGCATGTGACGGGGCTCGACGGACTGACTTATGCCGACAAGTTCGACAATTTCAATGAGCACATGCAACGCGGCGACTGGAACCTGCAGGACGCGCGCGATCCGGGGCGCAGCGACCGCATTTACGCGGACACCGGCAATCATTTCGAACTGATTGATCCGGCAGGCCACCGCAAAATCATGCTCAGCACGTCGGGCAGCAAAACCTTAGTCGTGTGGAATCCGGGCGCTGAATTCATCAAGACGTTCGCTGATTTGCCGCCTGAGGGCTGGCGAAATTACGTGTGTCTGGAGGCTGCAAATTGCGGGGCGGACGTGATTGAGCTTGGCACCGACGACTCGCATGTGTTGCAGCAGACGATCAGCGTGGCGGCGCTAACGAGCCACTAGCCCCAAACGTAGAAACGGCTCTGCTGCGACTCACCGCCTCACATCGTGTGTAAGCGCTGGTCGCGGCAGAGCCGCTCCTACAAGCAGATTGGGTCGCGACGGTCGCGCTATGGCCGAACCGGCAATCCCTTAGCCACACGCTTCGCATTGCGGAAGCCTTTGACCTCAGAGCGCGTAACCGCACCATCCTTGTTCGCGTCCATTCGTTCAAAATTTTTGCAGATGTGACGGGTTTTGCCGGCGCAGGCTTCTGCTTTGGTCAGCGCTCCGTCCTTGTTGCCGTCCGCTGCGCCGAACTTGCCGCCCGGGGCGGCAGAAGCGATGCTCGCTGCTAACCCCGCGAGGGCAACAACGGCGGCGATGCCGATTTTTTTAATTGCGTTCATGACTTCCTCCTGATAGTTCTTAATGGGAAAAAGCGTGCTTAGCGATAGCGCCAACCAACGACTTCGTCGCGGGTCAGGTAGCCGTCGCGATTGCGATCCATGCGACCGAAATTGCGCTGCCAGTGTGGGTACACAGCGGCTTCTTCGTAGCTGATGTAGCCGTCGCCGTTCACGTCGGCGTAGCTAAAGCCATCCGCGACTGGCGCTGCATAGTTGACGCCGTAGCTCACCGCAGCGGGCGCGTAGTACGAGGGCGCGACGTAGGTCGGTTGGTTGTAGTAGTACGAACTGCCCGCAATCGCGAGGCCGCCGACAGCGGCGGCGATAGCGACCGGCGCGATCCAGCGACCGCCGTGCCAGTAACCGGCGCGGTAGCCGGGAGCGTAGTAAGGACGAACCGGCGCGGGCGCAACGTAGGCCGGACGGTAATAGCCGTGGCCGGGGCCGTAGCCGAAATGCTTTGCGCCTTCAGCGGCGCTGGCGGTGGTGGCGGCGGCAAGGGCCGAGAGGATCGCTGCGCCGAGAATGAGGGACTTCTTCATGGGGTTTCTCCTTTTGAGCCGGGAGGCTCGGTTACTTGCATGATTCGGGCATTGCTGCCAGCGAGTGTGTAACGGAATAGACGGAGGCTTGGCCGACAAAATGCCGTCCAATTGGAAAGAATTACAAATAATTACAAGTCGTTGATTAGCGACAGGATCGTTGGTGCTCACGTACGGAACTCCTTTAAAATCAAGGTTTTTCACGCATGTGAACCGCTTTCCGTGACCACTTTGCACACCGCCGAAGTCGCGCGCCGCCGCACTTTCGCCATCATTTCCCACCCCGACGCGGGCAAAACCACGCTCACCGAGAAGCTTTTGCTGTTCTCCGGCGCGATTCACGTCGCGGGCAGCGTCAAGGCGCGCAAAGCCAGCCGCCACGCCACGTCCGACTGGATGGAGATCGAAAAGCAGCGCGGCATCTCGGTCGCGTCAAGTGTGATGCAGATGCTTTACCGCGAGCACGTGGTGAATCTGCTCGATACACCGGGTCACCGGGATTTCTCGGAAGACACCTATCGCGTGTTGACCGCCGTGGACAGCGCGCTGATGGTGATCGACGCCGCCAACGGTGTGGAAGCGCAGACCAAACGCCTGATCGAAGTCTGCCGCCAGCGCGACACACCGATCATTACCTTCGTGAACAAAATGGACCGCGAGGGCCGCGATCCGATTGAGCTGCTCGACGAAGTGGAAGCTGAACTCGGCATGCCCTGCGTACCGATGACCTGGCCGGTTGGACAGGGCCGCGCTTTTGTGGGCATCATCAATTTGCGCACGCAGATGATGCGCGTGTTCAAGCCAGGTGAGGACACCGTGAGCGACAAGATGGCGCTGGAAGAAATTCCGCTGTCCGAAACCGCAGCACTAACGGCGCGTTTCGGTGTGGACTTCGAGCACGCGTTGGCGAATATTGAACTCGTCACAGGGGCTGCTCCCGCGTTTGATCGCGAAGCGTTCCTTGCCGCGAAGCAAACGCCGGTGTTCTTCGGCTCGGCCGTGAATAATTTCGGCGTGCAGGAAATTCTCGATGCGCTGGTTGACCTCGCGCCCGCGCCGCATCCGCGCGCCTCGTCCAATGCCGATGGCTCGACGACCGAAATAGCGCCCGATGCGGCGGGCTTTTCCGGCGTCGTGTTCAAAGTGCAGGCCAACATGGACCCGATGCACCGCGACCGCATCGCGTTCGTGCGCGTCTGCTCCGGAAAATACTCGTCCGGCATGAAGCTCAAGGTGCAACGCACCGCAAAAGAAATGCGGCCAACCAGCGTGGTCACCTTCATGTCGCAACGACGCGAAGCGGTCGACGAGGCCTACGCCGGCGACATCATCGGATTCACCATTCACGGCGGCGTGCAGCTCGGTGACACCATCACCGAAGGCGCAAGCCTGCAGTACACCGGCCTGCCGTTCTTCGCGCCAGAATTGTTCCAGACGGTCGAGCTTAAAAATCCGCTACGCAGCAAGCAGCTGCAACAGGGTCTCGCGCAGCTGGGTGAAGAAGGCGCGATTCAGGTGTTCAAGCCACAACTCGGCTCGCTCATGCTGCTCGGCGCGATTGGTCAACTGCAATTCGAAGTCGTGCAGCATCGCCTGCAAACCGAATACAAAGCCGACATCAAACTCAGCGGCAGCCAGTTCGTCGGCGCCCGCTGGGTGACCTGCGACGATCCCGCCGAGATGAAGAAATTCATGGACTACAACGCGTCGAAGCTCGCCTACGATGCAGCGAACACGCTCGCGTATCTGCTCACGTCCACCTACGACCTGCGCCTCACGCAGGAACGGCATCCAAAGATCGAGTTTCATCCGTTGCGGGAGCATGCAGGGTTGACGTTGGAGAAGGCGGCGTAGTCAACCCACTCGTTCGTGGTGAACTTGTCGAACGATGAACGCGGTAGGTCCCCTCTCCCCTTGCGGGAGAGGGTTAGGGTGAGGGGTGTGGTGGAATGGACGGGCCGCGCACTTCAACGTTCGGCCTGAGCCCGTCGAAGGGTCTGATGGCAGGAAGAGCAAACATGGGTTGTATCCCACGAGCCGCTCATGCCGCGGGGCAGTCACTTTCTTTGCTTCGCCAAATAAAGTAACCAAAGAAAGGCGACCCCGACATTCGCCCTGATCCTGCGGTGCTCGCAACAGGCGGCGCGGTCGGAAACTCGCTGCGCTCAAACAGCCGACCGCTTCATCCGCCCGTTGCTCCGCTCCTCGGGGTCGACTGCACGGGGACCCCCTCGAGCCAATTCTTGATCGCTTCGCGGAGGATGACGGCGCGCCTTCGACACGAAGTTTCCTCGCTTCCGGTGTGTCCGCAAACGCCGAGGAAGCTATGTTTTTTCGAAATTTCCAGGAAGTCGCGACACTCGCTCGTCAGGTAATTGCGAACCGCGAGCGGCAAAAAAATTGACGCTCGCGGCATATTTGCTTCCCCAGCGTTTCACCCTCTCCAATTCATGATTACCAACACCCGCCCCCTCCGCCTCGCCATCATCGGCGGTGGCCCTTCTTCCTGGATCGGTGGCATGCATCGGCGGGCTGCGCAGTTTGATGGGTGCTGGCAGGTGGTGGCGGGGGTGTTTTCATCGCATCCTGATCGCGCTGCATCGGCGGCACAGGCGGTGGGCGTCGATTCGGCGCGGGGTTATGCCGATGTGGCAACGATGATCGCGGCTGAGGCTAAGCGTGCCGATGGCATTGAGGCCGTGGCGATCATGACGCCTAACGATACGCACTATCCGTATTGCGTCGCGGCGCTGGACGCGGGGCTGGATGTGATCTGCGACAAGCCCGTGAGCACGACCGCCGCCGAGGCGCGCGACCTTGCGGCGCGGGCGCGCGCGAAGGGCCGCGTCTTCTGCGTGACGCATGGCTATTCGGCGTATCCGATGACGCGGCACGCGAAGCAGCTCATCAACGACGGCGCGATTGGGCCGTTGCGTTTTGTGCAGGTGGAATACATCCAGAGCGGCCTCGCCAAGCCCATCGAACAGGGCACGATGACCGACAGCCAGCGCTGGAAATTCAACGCAGATCGCAGCGGACTTGCGCTCGTGTACTCGGCGATTGGCTGTCACGCGCAGCATCTGGCGTGCGCCGTCTCCGGCCTCGCCGTTGAGGCGGTGAGCGCCGACGTTGGCGCACTGATGCCGGGCCGCACCGTTGTGGACACGATCCTCGCGAGCATGCGTTTTGCCGGTGGCGCGCGCGGGCAATACACGATCACGCAGGCCGCTGCGGGCGGCGAGAACGACATCCGCCTGCGCATCTACGGTGAGCGCGGCTTGATCGACTGGTCACATCGCGAATCAGCTTATTTGCACCTGAACATAGAAGGCGAAACGGCGCGCACCATCGGTCGCGGTGACGTTGGCCTGCCCGCAGATATCGCCCGCCTGAGCCGCACCCCACGCGGCCACCCGGAAGGCTTGCTCGAAGCCTTCGCGAATATTTATCGTGAAGCCGCCGAAGCCATCATCGCCCGCCGCAACGACCAAGTGGTCGCAACGGTGCAATATCCGACGATTAATGACGCTGTTCATACGATGGATTTCATCGAAGCCTGTATTGCGTCGCATGCCAACAACGGCGCATGGACGAATTTGTAGGTCGGTATTGGCTTTTTTACAAAACGACTCATGCATTTGGGCTAGAGGCTCGATTTGATGAAAGTCGATATTCATACGAATCGCGCTATACCCCCAATGTGGCGGTCTTTTTAGTAAAAAGCTGACATCCATAGACACAACGATGCCTCACGCTCCTCGCAGACAACTCGCCGCCGGGGATAATTACCGCTATGCAAAAAGAACAATTGATTGAATGGCTGACCGCTGGCATTCGCAGCGCTGGGCTGAGTGAAACGGCGGTTCCCGCACTAGAGCGGCCCAAGCAGGCTGAACACGGCGACTGGGCGACGAATATTGCGCTGCAACTCGCGAAACCGCTCGGCAAAAATCCGCGCGAAGTGGCTGCTTCCTTCAAAGCCGCTCTCGAAGCCGCGCCACATCCGCTCGTCTCAGAAGTCAGCATCGCAGGGCCTGGCTTTATCAACATTCGCCTGAAATCGGCGGCGAAGTTTTCGGTCCTCGCTGACGTATTGAAGGCTGGCGAAAAGTTCGGTTACAGCGACGCGCGCAAAGGCGAAAAAGTGCTCGTCGAGTTTGTCTCCGCGAACCCAACCGGCCCGCTGCACACCGGTCATGCGCGCCAAGCCGCCCTCGGCGACACCTTGTGCAACCTGCTCGAAACGCAGGGCTGCGCCGTGCATCGCGAGTTTTATTACAACGACGCGGGCAACCAGATCGACAATCTAACGCGCTCGGTGCAGCTGCGCGCAAAGGGCGTTGTGCCCGACGGCGAAGGCTGGCCGGACGACGGCTATCGCGGTGAATACATCGTTGAAATCGGCAAGCTGTTTCTCGCCTCAGGCGGGGATGTGAACGACGCCAACGCGGTGCGCGAATTCGCTGTCAACGTGTTGAGAAATGAGCAGGACAAGGACTTAACCGCGTTTGGCGTCAAGAAGTTTGACTGCTACTACCTTGAGAGTTCGCTCTACACCGACGGTCGTGTCGACAAAACCGTCGATGGTCTCAAGACTTCGGGGCACACGTTCGAGCAGGACGGCGCGCTCTGGCTCAAAACCACCGATTATGGCGACGACAAAGATCGCGTGATGCGCAAAGCCGCAGGCGGCTACACGTATTTCGTTCCGGATGTGGCCTACCACGTCAGCAAATGGGAGCGCGGCTTTCACACGGTCGTCAACATTCAGGGCACCGACCACCACGGCACGATTGCTCGCGTGCGCGCGGGCCTGCAGGCGCTCGAAGTTGGCATTCCGAAGGGCTACCCGGATTACCTGCTGCACAGCATGGTGCGCGTGATGCGCGGCGGCGAAGAAGTCAAAATCTCGAAGCGCGCTGGCAGCTACATCACGCTCGGAGAGCTCATCGAATGGGTGGGTAAAGATGCAGTTCGCTTCTTTCTTGTCTCCCGCAAGGCCGACAGTGAATTCACCTTCGACATCGATCTGGCGCTCTCGCAATCGGAAGAAAACCCGGTTTTCTACGTGCAGTACGCGCATGCCCGCATCTGCTCGGTGTTGCGCGACGGCGGCATCAGCGACACCGCGCTGGCCAACGCTGACCTGTCTGCGTTGACGCACGAAAAGGCCGAAGCGCTGGCCACCCGGCTCGCCGATTTTCCGGCGGTGCTAGCAGCCGCCGCGCGCGATCTGGCACCGCATGTGCTGCCGTTTTACCTGCGCGAAGTAGCCGCTGCGTTCCATTCGTATTACAACGCCGAGCGCTTTCTGGTCGACGATGTTCGCGACCGCACGGCGCGCCTTGCGCTGGCCGCTGCGACGGCACAAGTGTTGAAGAACGGACTGCAGTTGCTCGGCGTCTCAGCGCCGGACAAAATGTGACAATACGGAAGTGAACGTGGATACCTCTCAGCTAAAAACCGGTACATTTTTTTTCGGCAGCCTGATCGGATTTGTCGTCGGTCTGGTCGTCGCCGGCGTGCTCGCAATCTGGGTCTATCAGGCGACGCCGTTTCGTGCCGAAACGACGCCCCATGCGAAGCTTGAGCCGATCAAGCCAAAAGTCGAACCAAAACCAACGGGACGAGCGGGCGAACTCGCCAAAGACGAAAACAAGCCCGATTCGGAGCGCATCGTGCAGCCAGGCGCGCCTTCGAGCATGCCGAGTGCAGTGCCCGCAGCGCCCGCTGCACCTACGTCAACACCCGCTTCACCTCCGTCAACTTCAGCCGCGCCGCCCGCCGTGGCCGCCAAAGCCGCGCCTAAAACCGACGTCGCCAAAGCCGACACCGAGCCCGCCCCGAGCGCCGAAGCGCGGGGTCGCCTGTGGCTGCAGGTGGGCGCTTATGTCAACAGGCAGGATGCCGAAAGTCAGCGCGCACGCTTCGCCGTGCTCGGCTACGAGGCGCAGATACAAAGCGCCGACATTCCCGATAAAGGCACGGTTCACCGTGTTCGCGTGGGCCCGTACCGTGACCCGGACGAGGCGGGCAAGGTGCGCGGCGATCTGGCGCGGCAGGGCATCGAAGTGAGCGTCGTTAAGCCGTAACTGGACGCCGCTTATCTGCTGTCCGGCCGGTCGAACAGCCACGGCGCGCTGTCGGCGAACTAATCGGTCAATGCGTTAGTCACATCAGTCGCGAACTATTAAACAAACACACAGACAAAAAGACGGAGACATTATGTTCGGTTGGATTTCATCCTCTAAATGGTCGGCACTTATTGCGAGCGGCTTGATTGCGGCGTCGGCTGCGTCATTCCCGGCTGCGGCTCAGGAGCAGTTGACCGAAGGCAAAGATTACATGCGCCTAAAAAACGTGCAGACCGTTGAGTCCGGCGCCAAGATCGAAGTCATCGAGTTCTACAGCTACGGCTGCAACCACTGCCGCGATCTTGAAGAATTTTTGGGGCCGTGGACGAAAAAAGTACCCGCCGACGTCAGCTTCAAGCGCATTCCCGTCGCGTTTCAGGCAGCCTGGGTGAATCTCGGAAAGATTTATTACACGCTGGAAGGCTTGGGTCGCGAAGATCTGACGCCGAAAGTGTTCCTGTCGATTCATTCCGCCGGCGTCAAGATGCATGAGGAAAACGCGTTTTTTGACTGGGCTGGAACGAACGGGCTCGACGTCGCCAAAGTCAAGGAAATGTGGGGCTCATTCGCTGTCAACAGCAAAATGAACCGCGCCAAAACGCTGGCGGCGAATTACTCCGTTGATAGCGTGCCGATGCTCTTCGTCGACGGCAAGTTCAAGATTCAGCCGCACCTGCTCAAAGGCAGCCACAAGGATGTGCCCGCAGCGCTTGATTTCGTCATCGCCAAGGCACGGTCAGAGCGGAAGAAGTAGTCGTTGACACGACGTGAAATGGGCCGCCTCGCGCGGCCTTTTTCTTTTCGGAAACGTCCCCACGTCATAGCGCATGAGTTATTCGCTTGATGTCATCCCCGACGCCATAGGCCGCCCCCACGCGCGTTTCGCCAACCCGGCACGGCTGCGTATCGCCTGCCTCGTCCCGTCGATCACGGAGACGCTTTTTGCGCTGGGCTTGGGCCAGCAGGTCGTGGCGCGAACCGGGTTTTGCATCCACCCTGAGCCCGCCGTGCGCGATGTGCCGAAAGTGGGGGGCACCAAGGATGTGAACATTGCACGCCTGATCGCCACCGAGCCGACGCACGTCATTGTCAATGTTGACGAAAACCGCAAAGCCGACGTCGATCATTTGCGCAAAGTGATCCCCAACATCATCGTCACTCACCCGATGGTGCCGGATGACAACGCGTCTCTGTTTCGCTTGTTGGGGCATATTTTTTCAGCCGATGAAGCGGCGAATCGTCTGACACACGAGCTGACCACCGCGCTTGCTGCGGCGCGTGCCGTTGGCGCACAACTGCCGCCGCAGACGGCGCTTTACGCCATCTGGAAAAACCCGTGGATGACGATTTCGCGCGACACCTACGTCAGCGCGATGCTCGAAACCGTGGGCTGGAAAACGCTGCCCGTTCAAGCCGAAAAGCGCTATCCGGAAGTGGCGGCCGACGACAACATTTGGCGCAGCGCTGAGCGCGTCTTTTTGTCATCGGAGCCGTATTCGTTTGGCGATGAACACATCGAAGAATTGCGCAGCACAATGCAATTGACGCAACCCATCGAGCTGATCGACGGCGAGTATGTGAGCTGGTACGGCGTGCGTGCGATTGCCGGGCTGAATTACCTGGCCGATTTGCGTCGTTCGCGGCATCAGCTTTCTGCTACAACGGCTGTGACGTAAGGGCTAACGCACGGATTAGCAATAGTCGACTTCTCATTTTTTCGCCGTTTAGCCCCTGTGAATTAAGGCTTTCAGCCGAAAGCTGATTAGCGAAGATGAATGCCCAAAGTTGCAAAAAATGCGCCAGCCGGAGCGAACTACTGCCAGCTAACTCGCTGGCCCAAGCTTGGGTAAACTTCGGCAAAGGCCCGCAAATTTGAGGTGCTGTCATGTCACAACCGAAGCGCCGTTTAAGCGCCCCGCTGTCAGTCAGTCCTTAAACATGCTCGGCTCAAGGTTGTGACGTTGCAGGAGCTTGTAGAACTCGGTGCGATTTCGGCCTGCCATTTGTGCGGCTTGCGCGGCGTTGCCTGCGGTGAGCTTCAAAATGCGCACCAGATAATCACGCTCAAATGTTTTGCGGGCGGATTCAAAGGACACGGGGGGCGCGGCGCTATCGTCGAGCCCGTTGCGGATCAGCGAGAGCGGAATAATGTGAGTGGTCGACAACGCGACCGCTTGCTCCAGCAAATTTTCAAGCTGACGCACATTGCCCGGCCACGGCGCAGGCACGAGCGAGGCGAGCGCATCCGGGGCCAGCGTTGGCACCGGTTTGCGGTAACGCGTCGCTATTTTTTTGAGGAAATGATTGGCCAGCAAAGGAATGTCTTCACGCCGTTCAGCAAGCGAGGGCAGCTTCAGCGCCACCACATTCAGGCGATAGAAAAGGTCTTCACGGAACGTACGCTCAGCGCGCATCTGATCTAAATTGCGGTGCGTGGCCGACACGATGCGAACGTCAACGTTCACCGACTGCGTCGAACCGACCGGGCGCACTGCGCTTTCCTGCAATACGCGCAATAGCTTGGCTTGCAACGAAAGCGGCATGTCACCAATCTCATCGAGAAATAGTGTGCCGCCGTCGGCCGCCTGAAACAAACCCTGCTGCGCCGTCGAAGCCCCGGTGAAGGCGCCCTTGGCGTAACCGAACAGTTCGCTCTCAAGCAACTGCTCTGGAATGGCCGCACAGTTCACCGCGAGAAAGGGCTTGTTAGCACGGCTGCTCGCGGCGTGAATCGCGCGCGCCAGCAGCTCTTTGCCGGTGCCCGATTCGCCCAAGATCAACACGGCTGCCATTGAGTCGGCCACCAGCCTTGATCGGCGCAACAGGTCGTCCATCTTGGCGCTACGCGTCACGATTTCGGCGCGCCATGCTTCAGGTGTTCCAGACGGCGCGCCGCCGTCACGCGCCTCACCGGCAACGGCTGCGGCCTGCGCTACTTTTTTAAGCAACTCCTGAGGATCAAATGGCTTCGTCAAAAAGCCGAACACGCCGCGTTGTGTCGCCGCCACGGCATCGGGAATCGTTCCATGCGCCGTCAAGATTATCACTGGCAAAGTCGGATGCTGCGCGTTAATCTGCTCGAAAAGCTGCATGCCATCGATACCGGGCATGCGCAAATCAGTGACCACCACAGCGGGTCTCGCCACGGCAATCTGCGCCAGTGCAGACTCACCGCTCTCGGCAGAGCGAACGCGATAACCAGCGGCGGATAAACGCATGCCGATCAGTTTCAACAAATCAGGATCGTCGTCGACGAGAAGGATTTCGGCGGCCATGCTTGATCCTTGAACCTAGTTGCGACGACGTTCGCGGTCGAGCAATTGCTTCTCAATCGCCTTAAGCGCATCAAGCTTCTGCTGCAGAGCGTCCGCCTTCTTCTGTTCTTCGCGCACCTGCCGCGTACGCTCAGAAACCTGTGTGAGCATCAGCTCAGCGACCGGACGCAATGGGTGCGTCAGCGGAAGACCGCCCGTCTTCGCAACTAGAGGTTCGAGCAATCCCAACAAGCGTGCATCATCACCCGCAGCAGGGCCAAGCAGCGCCGACAGCCAGGCGAATCGCAAACGGTTAACCGACGATTTGTCCTTGTTAAAGGCGTTTTGCGCTCCGGTAAATTCCTTGCGTAAATCGTCCGCCGATGCACTCGTCGCGCGCGTCATTTCAAGCAACAGCGCGAGGCTTTGCTCCTGATCTTCGGGGAGCTTCAGTGGCTCCGGCGCGGGCGTCGGCAGCGCGGGTTTATCCACTTCGACATAGACGGGGACGTAGACCGTTTGCGTCACCACTTCGGGCACCGGCACTTTCGGTAGCAGCGCCGCATCGGGCACTGTCGCACAGCCGCCCAGCGCCAGCAGCGCTCCACCCGCCAGCAGCGCTCCCAACAACAAAAAACCACCACTATTGCGCAACAGAATCTCCCTGCGACACCGCGCCCACAAACGTGTCGCTGCGGGTTAAATCAAAAGGCAGCCGAACGCGGAATCGTCCACCCGGCTTGCCTGGGTCAACGACGAACACGTGCCCCTGATGCGCCAACACATATTCGCGCACGATGGCTAAGCCCAGGCCGGAGCCTTTCACCTTGCCATTCGCGCTGGCGTCACCGCGATAAAACGATTCGAACACACGTTCCTGTTCTTCCAGAGCGACCCCTGGGCCATCATCTTCCACATCAATCTGCGCCATCGCGCCATCGCTTGAACCGATGACGCGCACCTTGCCGCCGCGCGGCGTGTACTTGATAGCGTTGGAAACAAGATTATCCAACACCACGCGCAACTGCTCGCTGTCGCCCTGCAAACTGATCGCCTCGCCGCGAACATCGACCGAAATCACACGCGACAACATTTCAAGCCGATGCTCCCGCACCACGCGCTCGATGATGGCTTTCATGTCGACCTTTTCTACCTTCAAGGGCGCGGCACTTTTGTGCTGCTGATAGGAAAGCAAATCCTCGATCAGTCGTTGCAGCGACAGCGTGTTGTCGCGAATGATGCGCACCACATCGTTTTGTTGCGGCGACATCTCGCCAACGATGCGATCCTTCAGCAGTTCGGAGCCTTCGCGCACGGCCGTCAGCGGCGTTTTCAGCTCATGCGAAACGTGACGCAGAAAGCGTGACTGATGCGTCTCTAGCTCCAGCAGGCGGCGGCGTAGCCAGTCGAGACGCTCGCCGAGCGAGCGCAAATCGCGCGGACCTTTAATCAGGATTCCTTCGTTAAATTCACCACGACCGAGCTTACGAATACTGCGATCAATATTGCGCAAGGGACGCGAAATAAGAATCGAAAACCCAACGGCCAGCAGGAGCGCGGTCACCGCTGCCACCCCCAAAAACCACGGCCAGTTCTCACGGGTTTTTGCCGCCATTTCGCGGAGCGTCACGACTTCGCGCTCGGTCACGCGCCCCAGCATCGCTGCCGCCTGCGCCGCGTTGTCGGCGAGATCAGCCGCAGACTCTGCAAGCTTCGGGCGTTCCGAGACTTCCGGGATACCGTTTTTCAGCGCCGCTGCCAGCACGATGCGCTGACCATTTAATTTTTTGAGCGCTGCACGTTCCTCATCGGACAGCGGAAGGCTTTGCCCGCGAATCAGCGTCTGGTCAAGCTGCGCGTCGAGCTTGCGGTACCCGTCGATGAGCGAAGCATCCTCCAGCACGATCGACTGCCGAACCGCCCGCTCAATCTTCGACGTTACGTCGCGCAATTCCCGTGATGCGGTGCTCGCTGCCTCTGCTTCGCGCACCGATAACTGCGAGCGTTTGGCCAGACTATCGAGCCCAAACGCCAGTTCAGCCAAGGCAACCACCAACGGCACGGCCGAGAGCACAAAGCAGGCAAGGATGACGTTGGTTAGCGAGCGAGGGTAGTACACCGACTCATTTTAGGGCTCGACCCTCTTTCCCGCGTGGGCGCGTGGCCGCGCGGGCGCGCGGGCGCGGTCGGCGTATCGAACAGCGATGCGCGTGGTGCGGAGTGGCGTGGCGTGGCGTGGGAACAGGATCGTTGCCCTCAACGAGGCGGCAGGCGCGGTGCACCTCAAAGTCAGAATGCTCACCGACGATCCTGTTCCCGGATACCATGCGATTACGCTAAAGGAGAGCATTATGAGATTGAAAAACAAGGTTGCCATCATCACAGGCGGCGCGCAGGGATTTGGTTACGGCATCGCGGTGCGCTTCGTACAGGAGGGCTGCGGCGTGATGCTGGTGGACGTGAAGGGCGCGGCGGCGGAGCATGCGGCAACCCAGCTGCAGGCCGTGGCGCAGGCCGCTGGCGCACCGCCGGTCGTGGCGCAACAGGCCGACGTGTCCAAAGCTGCGGATTGGGACGACCTGGTCAGCGCGGCGCTGGTGGCTTTTGGGCGCATCGACATCGTGGTGAACAACGCGGGCGTGTCACACAAAAATCAGCCGATGCTGGAGGTGGACGAGGCGGAATTTGATCGCGTTTATGCGACCAATGTAAAGTCGATTTATCTCTCCGCGAAATACGTTGTACCGGTGTTTCGCTCGCAGCATGGCGGCTGTTTTGTCCAGATCGCATCGACGGCGGGCGTGCGGCCAAGGCCCGGTTTGACCTGGTACAACGGCTCGAAAGGCGCGGTGATTTTGACCAGCAAATCGATGGCCGTTGAGCTGGCAAAAGACAAAATTCGGGTGAACTGCATCAACCCGGTGGCCGGTGAAACGCCCTTGCTGGCGACGTTCATGGGCGAAGACACCCCTGAGAAGCGTGCACTATTCACGGCGTCGATTCCGCTGGGACGCCTGTCGACGCCTAGGGACATTGCCAACGCCGCGCTGTTTCTTGCCAGCGATGAAGCCGAGTTCATCACCGGTGCCTGCCTTGAAGTGGACGGCGGGCGCTGCGTATAGAAAGTCCGTTTGGCGGAATCAATCGTCTATCCTCACGTTTAGGAGGAAAGCAACATGGCAAAGTCACTGTCCGGGCTTGACGCGTCGTTTCTTTATCTGGAGACGCCGGAGCAGCCGATGCATGTCGCGAGTTTGTGTGTGTATGAAGTGCCCGCCGAACTCAAGGCGGATTTCGCCGACGCAGTCGTCACCCATTTGAAGAAGCGACTGCATCTCGCGCCGATCTTTACCAATGTGCTGGCTCACCAAAAATATGGTCTTGGGCATCCGAACTGGGATCATGTCGATGCCGATAGGCTCGATTTCGACTACCACGTCCAGCACATCGCGATCCCCAAACCGGGCTCAATGCGACAGGTCGAAGCCGCCGTGGCGAAGGAGCACGCACGCCTCCTCGACCGCTCGCAGCCTTTGTGGCAGTTCACGGTGTTCTCGGGGTTGAAGTCGGGCGAGATCGGTTTTTACGGCAAGGTGCATCATGCCGCGCTCGATGGAAAGGGCGGAACGGTGCTCGCCAATTCGATCCTTGATTTATCAGCTACACCGCGCGAAGTGCCGCCGGCCGTGGCGCGTGCCGCGCCGCCGAAAACCAGCATGAAAATCGGCGAGATGATCGGCGCGGCGTTTTCCAATTCGCTCGCGCAGTACGCAAAGATTGCCAAGTCCTTGCCCAGCGTGGCCGGTGCCGTGGCGCAGGCGGCGTCGCCGATGCTCAAGAAGGCGGTTTCGAACCGCAAAATGCCATTCGATTTCGCGCCGCGCACGCCGTTCAATGTAAACATTTCAGCGAAGCGGAGTTTTTCGACGGCGACGTTGTCGTTCGCGGAAACGCGCGCTGCGGCAAAGGTGCTCGGCGGCTCGGTCAACGATGGCGTGTTGTTTGTCTGCGCCTCTGCGCTGCGCACTTATCTCAAGTCGCACAACGCACTGCCAAAGAAAACGCTGGTTGCCGCGATGCCGGTGAGCCTGCGAGAAGAGAGCAACAAGGAGCTGAATAATCAGGCGTCGATGGTGCTCGCGGAGTTGGGCACGAATCATGGCGATGCGACGAAGCGCTGGACGGCGATTCTCACCTCGACAAACAAGATCAAGGAGTCGCTCAAGAGCCTCAAGAGCGTGCTGCCGACCGACTATCCCGGACTGCTGGCACCGCTCATGGTGTCGCGCCTGAACGCTGCGGTGGCGAGCACCAAGCTGATGGAGCGTTTGCCGCCGATCGCCAACGTCGCGATCAGCAATGTGCCGGGGCCGCAGGTGCCGCTGTTTCTGGCGGGCGCGCAGATGAAAACGTTCTTCCCGGTGTCCATCATCACCCATGGTCTGGCGCTCAATATTACGGTGCAAACCTATTGCGGACGCATCGATTTCGGCATCGTTGCGTGCAAGGAAGCGGTGCCTGATTTGCATGATTTTGCGACGGCAATTGCGGGTGGCTTCGATGAGCTCATTGCGCTCGCCGAGGCGAAAGTAGCGCTTGAAAAGGAGCGCGGCGAAGTGCTGGAAATTGCGGCGAACCCGCGACTGCCTTCGGTCAAAGTGTTGCCAAAGGAAAGAGCCAAACCCGCAGCGAAGCGCAAACCTGTCGCGGTGAGTTTGCGCAAAGCCGCCAGTAAGCCGAACAGCAAAGCGCTGTCCACCAAAAAATCGCGCAGCGTTTGAGCATTGACTCAAACGCGTTCCACTAAGATCTTACCGCAACATTTTTCGCAGAGTGACTGTGCCCAATCAAACTATTAACGAAAAATCACCGAATCCGTTCCTGATGGCGCTTGAGGCGCGAGCCCCGTGGGAATGGGGCACGGCACTTCTAGCGTGGCCGATGCTCAACATGATGGGTTCGTGGCCCAAACCTAGCGCCGAGTCAGGAACGCCG
>JANXUB010000190.1 GCA_025352105.1 Burkholderiales bacterium
TGATCGAAAACGCTTTCCTTGGGCTCAAGGGCTGGCGAGGTGTCGCCACACGCTATGCAAAGAAAGCGTCTTCATTCCTCGCCATCGTGCAAATTCAATGCGTTATGCTCTGGACTCATATCTTGTGACGACAGCGCCTAGGGACAATGTCCGCTACCCGAACGACGGTCGCTAATGCCCGTGCCCGGCTTCCAGCAACGAATGCGTGAGGAGCACCGTGCCCACACCGAGCCCAATCATGAACATCTGCTGAAAGGTGTCCTTGATTGAAAACTGGCGATGCAGCGTGGGGATCAAATCGGCGACGGCCACATACAGCATCGACGCTGCGGCGAACGCGAGGACAGGCGTCACGTAGGCCTGAGCGTGTTCCAACGCAAAGTACGCCACCACACCGCCGACGACCATCGCCAGGCTCGAAATCATGTTGTAGATGAAGGCCTTTTTACGCGTGTAACCCGAGTGCAGCAGCACAAAGAAATCGCTCACTTCCTGCGGCACTTCATGCGCAATGATGGCCAGAGACGTCACCACGCCCAGGTTGAAATCCGCCAAAAACGCAGCGGCAATCACGACGCCATCGGTCGCGTTATGCAGTGAATCGCCGATCAACACCATCAACCCGGAGCGCCCGCCGTCGTGGCTATGATGATGGCCTTGATGGGCGTGACCGTGCTGTTTTTCCCCGGCAGCATGAGGCGTCAGATCACCATGTGAATGTCGCCAGATGACAAGCTTTTCGAGGAAAAAGAAGAAAAGAATTCCGGCCAGAACCCAGCCCATGAGCGACGCAGGCTGTACGCCTTCCGACAACGCATGCGGCAGGATGTCCAGAAACACCACCGCAAGCATCGCCCCCACAGCAAACGCCACCCAACGCTCAACCGACGAGAGCTTCGCGTAAAGCGCAAAGGCCGCGACAGCAGCTGAGGCAAGACCGCCGAAAACGGCGGCTACGATGATGGCGAGAAGGGTCACGGGGGCCTGAGGCGTGAAATTGAAAAGGTTGAGACTTTTTTTTGCGATTGGACGACAAGCGCAATACTTTTCGCAACTCAATTGCATTTTAGCAAGATACAGCGAAGTCTCCCACGCGATTGGGTAGCTGTAAGCCCATTGCGAGTATCAGGCGAGCGTTGGACAATGCGTCCTGATGAGTGCCACCGGGGTTCGCCATGTCCATTCTTCTCGATTCAACTCGGGTCAACGATGAAGAGTTGAAATCAATACGAGCCAAGCGCGACCCGGCCCTGCCGAAGCAGCTCGCAGGGTTGGCGCTTTCGGGTGGCGGCATTCGAAGCGCCACCTTCAGTCTGGGCGTCATTCAGGCGCTCTGCCATCACAAAAAACTGCGGCGCTTTGACTATTTGTCAACGGTATCAGGTGGCGGCTACATCGGCAGCTGGCTGTCGGCGTTGATCCATCGTCGTGCCGAAAACGACGTAGCGAAGGCCGAGGGCATCATTGCGTTCGAGCCACCGCCGATCCAGGCACGCGGCTTCGCGCCCAATCTCAATACATCGGCTACCGAAGATCCGGCGGTTCAGTGGCTGCGCCGCTACAGCAATTACCTCACGCCACGCGTCGGAATTCTGGGGGTTGACACGTGGACTGCGATTGCAACCTTCACCCGCAATCTGACGCTCAACTGGCTGGTGCTGATGCCACTTTTGATCGCGTTTATTTTGCTGACGGCAGCGGTTCTGCCGCTTGCCAATTGGCTGCATGGATTCGGTCGAACGACGCTATTGGTGGCCGCTGTCAGCGCGCTGCTTTTCGTGGCCGTTTCAATCGGGTGGGGCATCGATCAGCCGCGCGTGAGCGTCGTCGGCAATGCAGTCCGTTCCACGGGTTTTGTCATGTTGGGAGCGGGAGCGGGCACGCTCATGACTGCGTCGCTGGGCGCATTGGCCATCGGTGCGCCGCCGACGGCGGTCATGGCGACGCCACCGTGGCTAACCACACTCTTGACTCGTTTCACTGGCTCGGCAGTGAGTGACACGACGGCGGCTCTCTGGCATTGGGGCATCATCGCCGCGTTAGTCAACACCGCTGCATGGACGCTCGCCGCCGCGATTCGACTGCTGCTGCGCAAAGATCGCGACAACGCTGCGCCGGTCACGCCAGACTTCGACGCCGGCGCGGGGATGACCCAAAAGCTAGCGGAGTGGGTCGCACCCATGTTGGCGTCAGGCGCGCTCGCGGGCGTGCTGTTGAAACTATGGTCCGATGCGCGGTTGCGCTGGAAAAGCGAGTGGGCATGGAGCGACTTTGCAAGCGCTTCGTTTGACGCCGTCGTCGGAACGCCTGTGATGTTGCTGATTTTGTCGCACGCGGTGCTGCTGTTTATCGGTCTGGCCAAGCGACGCATGTCGGAGACTGATCGCGAATGGCTGGGACGACTGGGCGCAATTTTGTTTCTGCTTGGCATCGGCTGGCTGTTGATTTTTGCCATGTTGTGGCTCGGTGCGGTGGCCATTCCGCTGGCTTACGGAATCTACGCGTGGCTTGCGAGTATCGGTGCCGGTGCATGGCTGTTGCAGTCCCTGGGTGCCATCTTTCTCGGAAAGAGCGCGCTGAC
This sequence comes from Burkholderiales bacterium, assembly GCA_025352105.1. Lineage (GTDB taxonomy): Bacteria > Pseudomonadota > Gammaproteobacteria > Burkholderiales > Casimicrobiaceae > Casimicrobium. The sequence goes on from JANXUB010000190.1 coordinate 2,582, forward strand.
CGGTGGGAGCTCCAGTAGCGGCAGTACTGGAGGCAAGCCGAAGCTCGACTCATTGCTGTCGGTCGCGCCGTACATATTTGTAGCTGGGCTGGTCGCCGTGGTGGGCTACGTCATGTTCGGCGCATTGCAGGCGTACTACGGCCCAGAACCCGTCGCTCCACCTGACGGCCCGACGCCGCGATACTACGGTTCAGAACTGCGCGCGGCCACCGGCGTTGCGCTCAGTGTTTTTGAGCGCGCTGGTGTGGATGGTTTGATGATTTGGGCTTTGGCTGCAGCCACGGTCTGCGCGCTGATGTCGTGGCGGGTCGACATCAATCTTTTTTCATACAACCGGTTTTACGGCAACCGCCTCGCCCGTGCCTATCTTGGCGCAGCGCGTGATCGCGTCTCGCCACCCGCAGACGAGCGACAGGCGCACCCTTTTACCGATCTCGACCCGGACGACGATTTGTGTCTGTCGGCGCTGGCGACCCATGACCCGATCACACACCTGCCAACCGGCGTGCAGCGCCCTTTTCATCTCATCAACACGGCACTGAACCTGACCGGCTCGCCGGAGCTTGCCTGGCAGTCGCGCAAATCGGCCTCGTTTACGTTTTCACCGCTGCATTGCGGCTACGCGTTTCCGGTGGCGTCCAGGCGGGACGGCATCGAGCCCGTCGCCGCCGTTGAGGGCTATCGACGCAGCTATGAATACGGCGTGATGGGGCGCAGCAAGCCGCTCGAACCCAATGATCGCGTCGACAATCTGGGCACCACGTTCGCGATGGCGTTTCCAACGTCGGGCGCGGCGGCCAGTCCGAATATGGGCTTCCATTCGACCCCCTCAATGGCGCTCCTGCTGACGCTGTTTAACGTGCGCCTCGGACGCTGGTTCGGCAACACTCGCGACGCCAAAGCCTCACAGAAGCGCACGCCAAGCTTTTCGCTGCGAGCGCTGCTGAGCGAGCTTTTGGGCAAGGCCAATTTCACACAACCGTGGCTGTACTTAAGCGACGGCGGGCATTTTGAAAACCTCGGCATTTATGAGCTGGTTCGCCGCCGGGTGCCGCTCATCGTGGTGATCGATGCCGCGCAGGATGCCGCGTTTCGTTGTGTCGATTTGGCGAACGCGATGCGACTCGTACGCACTGATTTCGGCGTCGAGATTACCTTGACCAATTCGCTCGAGCTGCTGAGGCCTGACGAGAGCACGCGCTTGAGCCAACGCGGCTACGTATTTGGCAAAGTCGCCTATCCGGCAACCGAGAGCACGAGCGCTTCACTCGGGCGCATCATCTACATCAAACCGGCTCTGCTCAAGGGGATGCCCGAGGACGTCGGCGAATACGCGGCGCGTGGCTCGGGATTTCCACAGGAAACGACGAGCGATCAGTGGTTCTCTGAGGCGCAGTTTGAAAGTTACCGGCGGCTCGGCGAGTTTATTGGTGAGGCGCTATGCAAAGACGCGCACTTCGAAATCGAAATGATGCGATGACGTTTTGGACTACGGCCCCTGCACCGACTGCAATCCGAGACTGCGCATGACGCTTATCGCGCCTGAGCCCGCCAGCGATTCGAGCAGCGCCCGTGCAGCCACAGCGTCTCTTGCGCCCGCGCTAAGCCCACCCGCATACACCGTGTAATTCTGAATCTCCGCAGGAATCGGCCCCACCAGCGTGGCACCGGGCACGGCGAGGATTTCGCTGATTTGATGGATCGCGATGTCAGCTTGATCGTTCACCACGCGTTGCGCCACGAGGCCGCCGGGGACCAATACCGCCTTCGCTTTGATACGATCCGCGATGCCCATTTTCTCGAACAATTGCGTGAGATAAATGCCGCTGGAGCCGCCCGCAGCCGGGTCGATATAGGCGACAGCGCGTGCGGCCAGCAGCGCGCTTTGAAACGCCGCAACCGTCGAGATGTCGGGAAGCGCAGCGCCTTTTTTCACGGCAACGCCAATGGCCACGCGGGCGAGCGATTGGGTCGAACCTTCGACCACTTTGCCCGTCTTCGTCAGCTCGGCTAAAGCGCCGGGCGTGAGGACGACGAGATCGAACGCCTCGCCCCCGGAAATGCGTTTGGCTAACGCGCCCGCGGTGTCGTTTTCGACGGTGACTTTGTGTCCGGTTTGCTTTTCGAACTCGGGGAGGATCGCCGTGATGACGGGCTTGAATGCGCCAGCCGTCAGCACTTTTATTTCAGCGGCCGATGCCCCGAGACCGACAAATAGAGCGCAGCTTGCGAGGGTCGCAAAAAGTGTTTTCTTCATGGCTGGCTTTCGTGACGAATGAATTTACGTTGCATGCTATCGCGGCGATCTGGCGGCAACAGCTTTTGACTAAAGACGCTCTTTTATATGGGCTGGAAGGCGATTAGTGCAAATATCAATATTTAGTAAAAACGCCCGGTAGCCCTAGCAAATAGGGGGCTGAGCAAAAAAGCTGTAAGGCGCGGCGTTTGCAATTGCATCCACAAATCGCGACCGCAAAATGTGAACCGCAACCGACTTACCTAAGCTGCGCCTCAACTTGCTGAAACAGCGTGTTCGTCGGCTCAATAGCGAGCGCTTTGCTGATATTGGTGCGGGCTTCAGGAAGGCGCTTGTCTTCGGCATAAGCACGCGCAAGGCCGAAGTAGGCGCTGGCGGACGCGCCGCGCTTCAGCGATTCATCGAATGCCGCAATTGCCTCGCTACGCCTGCCTTTGGCGAGCAACGCCAAGCCCAGCGTGTTGCGCACCTGCCAATCCTGCGCAAACGCGGCCGCAGCAAACTGGGCGTCGGCAATCGCTTCGTCCGTGCGCCCGGTCTGCAAGAAAATCAAGGCGCGCTGTCGCCGAACAGCGGCGATTTCCTGCGCCCCTGGAGACAGCGTCAACGCCTCTTCTAGCGACGCCAAAGCGCTTTTCACATCGCCCAATGCGAGCAACGCCGTGCCACGATTGAGCGACAGCGACGCGCTGCGCTGACCACGGGCAATGGCCGCATCAAATGCGCTGATGGCTTCGCGTTCACGCCCGCGTGCAAGCAGCACGGTGCCGGAGTTCAGCAGCCCTTCGCCCGCGTCCCCAAAGACCGTCGAGCGTTGGTAGTCACGAATCGCGCGACTGTCGTTGCCCGAGAGTTGATAGGCCTGCCCGCGATTGAGATACGAACGTGATTTACCGACCTCCAGCTCGGGAGGCAGCTTGCGCACGGCATCATCCCAAACCGAGAGCTCGGTACGGAACGACGCAACGCGATCCGTGGTTTGCCAAAGCATGATGAGACCGGCTGCAGCCGCACAGCCTAGGATCGCCGTGCTCGAAAATCGCCCCGCAAGTTGCCGAATGACGAGAAAAATAATGCCCGGAACGGCAATCGCCCACAGGTAGCTCCGATACAGCACAAACGGATCCTGAATCCACACTGTCGAAAACTCTGTAACAAACAGAATCGCAGGAACGAACAGACAAAACCCGAGCAGCGCGCGACCATCACGGTAGCGCAGCATCAGCGTCACGCTGCCCACCAAAAGCGCCACGTAACCGGCCACACCCAACACGTGCGGCACACTCAAAATCTGAGTCGGAAACGGCGGACGCACATCAATCGACATCATCTGCGTCGACGGCAGAAACCAGCGGCAGCCATACTCAAAAAACAGCCACATCTGGTTGATGATGGACAGCGGGTAAATCTGGCCTTCGATGTCAGGCGCGACCGCTGCAAGCTGTTTGACATACGCCTTCGAAACATCGTCAAACACCTGCCCAACGATGCTGCCGTAGCGGGAGAACAACACCCAGCTCGAGGCCGCCGCGAAGATAAAGCCAATCAGACCAAGCAGCGTTAATTGTTTGGCCGAAGGACGGCGCACCAGCACGATCAGCGCCACGGCGACGGCAGGCAGCGCGAGCGCGTATTCCTTCGACAACATCGCAGCGACATAAGCCAAGATGGCGGCCAACCAAAAGACAGGGCTGCGCGCTTCGAGTGCCCGTAGCACGCACCACAAAGCGATCACGCTAAAGAGCGTCGCCATGACGATGGAGCGCTGCGTCAGGTAGGCAACCGCGTAGACCGCCGTTGGGTTGATTGCGTACCAGGCCACACCAATCAGCAGCGCCCAGCGCGACATGCGCGCACGCTCCCCGATTACGCCCTCGGGCAATGCAAGGCTCACGAGCAGGCGACGATAAAAAATGTAGAGCATTGCCACCACTGACACGTGCAGCAGCACGTTAACAAGCCGTTGCAACCACCATGCGTCGCCCGCGACTTTGTTGATCCAGACAATCGTGTTGTACGACAGCAACCGCGGCTTGAGCGCGAAAAGATTGCCGTATTCCGCGAACAATTGCCCGCTCGAAATGATGGCGTCGTCAAATACCAGCGCGTTGCCAAGCGACGGCAAATAAAGGAGCCCAGTCACCACAAAAAGGGCAAAAAGGCTCAGATTCAGAGGCGTCCGCAGCGACGCAACAGAGAAGGACTTCAAATGGAAGGGCAACGAATTTGGATAACCGGGGATGTTAGCGTGCGCACGGGGTCGGCTTGCTGCGCTGCGGCAGGTTGGGCGGCGGCTAAAACACCCCAACCGCACCCCAACAACACCCGTGCCCGCCGCCCACGCCACCCCGCTAAACTCCCCCGCGATGACCATCGACGAATTTATTGCCTGGGGCAGCAAGGCCACCGGCAGCGAGCGAGCCAACGCGCAGACCTTCACGCGCGAGCTCTGCATCGCGCTTGACCTGCCGCCGCCGAATCCCGCCTCGGACGACAACGCCAATAACGACTACGTGTTTGAGCGCAGTGTCGTGTTTCAGCACGGCGACGGCACCAGCACCACCAAGTTCATCGACTGTTACCGGCAAGGCGCGTTCGTCCTCGAAAACAAAAAGGTGCGCGCTGACGTCAAAAGCAAAAGCTTCGACGACGCCATGCTTCGCGCTCACGCGCAGGCCCTCGCCTACGTGCGCAACCTGCCCGCAGGCGAAGGCCGTCCACCGTTCGTAGTGATCGTCGACGTCGGCAACGTGATCGAACTGTATTCAGAATTCAGCCAAACCGGCGGCGCGTACATCCCCTTTCCTGATCCGCGCAGCTACCGGATTCCGCTCGCCGCGCTGGCCGATCCTGACATCCGTGCGCGCCTGCGTGCGGTGTGGCTGGAGCCGCTATCGCTTGACCCGTCGCGCGCGTCGGCACGCGTTACGCGCGAGGTGTCTGAAAAGCTCGCCATCGTAGCCAAATCGTTGGAGGCTGCGGGTCACAGCTCGGAGGCCGTTGCTGGATTTTTGACGCGCTGCCTGTTCTCGATGTTTGCCGAGGACGTGGAATTGCTACCGAAAGGCAGCTTCAAGGGTCTACTCGCCAAGCATCGCGCCAACCCGCCGGTGCTCGCGCGCATGCTGGAGGCGCTGTGGCGCGAGATGGACGTCGGCGGCTTCTCGGTCGCGCTGGAAGCAGACATCCTCAAGTTCAACGGCAAACTGTTCAAAACCCCCACCGCGCTGCCGCTCACGCAGGCCAACATCGACACCCTGCTCGCCGCCGCGCGGGCCGACTGGCGCGACGTGGAGCCCGCGATTTTCGGCACGCTGCTGGAGCAGGCGCTGGGCGACCATGAGCGCCACGCGTTCGGCGCGCATTACACGCCGCGCTCGCATGTCGAGCGGCTGGTGCTGCCCACCGTCATCACGCCGCTGCGCGAGGATTGGGCCAACGTGCAGGCGGCCGCCGTGCTGCTCGCCAACGACCACAAGCTCGACGATGCGATCAAACTGGTGCGCGATTTTTTTCGAAAACTCTGCACCACCACCGTCCTTGATCCGGCGTGTGGCAGCGGCAACTTTCTCTACGTCACGTTGGAGCACTTGAAGCGCCTCGAAGGCGAAGTGCTGATTCAGCTTGATGCGCTCGGTGTCACGCAAACAGGCTTTGAAACCGACGGCCTGACCGTCGACCCACATCAACTGCTCGGCATCGAGGTCAACCCGCGTGCAGCGGCCATTGCCGAGGCCGTGCTGTGGATTGGCTATCTGCAATGGCACTTCCGCACCCGCAGCAACGCCGCCCCGCCGCAGCCCGTGCTGCGCGACTTCAAAAACATCGAATGTCGCGACGCCGTGCTGACGTGGGACCGCATGGAATACGAGCTGGACGCGAAAGGCGTCCCAGTCACGCGCTGGGACGGTCGCACTTTTAAGTCTCATCCGGTCACCGGCAAACAGGTGCCGGATGAGGCAGCGCAAGTTGCCAAAGAGCGCTACTTCAACGCCCGCCAGGCCACATGGCCAGACGCTGATTTCATCACGGGCAACCCACCGTTCATTGGTGCAAAGGCGATGCGGTTGGCACTGGGCGACGGCTATGTCGAAGCGCTACGCGGCGCATGGCCGGCGGTGCCGGAGAGCGCGGACTTCGTCATGTTCTGGTGGGAGCACGCGGCGCGCGCCGTGCGCAGCGGCAAGGCCCGCCGCTTCGGCTTCATCACCACCAACAGCCTGCGGCAAACGTTTAACCGGCGGGTGGTGGAGATGCATTTGCATCCGAAGACGGGGAGCAACGCAATGCCCCCCTCCCCCTCGGTGGGGGAGGCGGTAACACACTTGTCGCCTCTGGCTCTGGGGGAGAGGGGGACCGTGGCGCTCAATGACAAGGTTGCTCTCCAGGTCGCCAGCCCCCTCTCCCCAACCCTCTCCCACAAGGGGAGAGGGGGTCAAACCGCGCTGACTTACCCGCCGCTGCGTCTCGCCTTCGCCATCCCCGATCATCCGTGGGTGGACAGCGCGGACGGTGCCGCCGTGCGCATCGCCATGACCGTCGGTACCCTTGCCCAAGAGGACAACGACGAACCCAGCAGCCTGCAAACCGTCACCGCCGAATCGCCCGGCGCGGACGGCGAAGTCAACGTCACGCTGGCCGAACAGCAGGGCGAGATTCATGCGGATTTGACGGTGGGCGCGAACATCAGCTCCGCGCAATCTTTGCACGCCAACGCCAGCCTTAGCAATCGCGGCGTGCAGCTCTTCGGCGCAGGCTTCATAGTCACCGAAGCCGAAGCCACCGCCCTGCTCGTCTCGGTTCTACCCCCTCTCCCGCGCGCGGGAGAGGGTTGGGGTGAGGGTGCTCGCGAACACAAAACCAAACCTGTGATCCGCGAGTACCGAAACGGTCGCGATCTAACCGACACGCCGCGCAACGTAAAAGTCATCGACCTCTTCGGACTCAACGCAGACGAAGTACGGAAAATTTATCCGGCGATTTATCAGCACGTCCTCCAACGCGTGAAGCCCGAACGAGATCAGAACGCACGCGCCAGTCGTCGCAACAACTGGTGGCTTTTCGGAGAGACGAATCCGAAACTGCGTGACCAGCTTCGTGGCCTCCCCCGCTACATCGCCACCGTCGAAACCGCCAAACACCGCACGTTTCAATTCCTCGACGCCAGCATTCTTCCGGACAACAAACTCATCGCCATCGCGCTCAGCGACGCGTTTTCGCTCGGCGTGTTGTCGAGCAGCGCGCACGTTCGTTGGGCGCTGGCAGCGGGCAGCACGCTTGAGGATCGCCCGGTTTACGTCAAGACAACTTGCTTCGAAACCTTCCCCTTCCCTACCCCCGAAACCGGCCTCACGCCCGCGCTATCCGCCCGCGTCGCGAGCCTTGCCGACGACATCGACGCCCACCGCAAACGCGTGCTCGCGGAGGGCCACGGCCTGACCCTCACCGGCCTCTACAACGTGCTCGAAGCGCTGCGCGAAGGCCGCGTGTTAACCGCGAAAGAAAAGACGATTCACGACGCCGGACTGGTGGCGGTGCTGAAATCGCTGCATGATGAGCTGGACGCCTCGGTGCTCGCCGCCTACGGCTGGGCCGACCTGCAACTGCCGCGCGATGAGCAGACGCTCTTGGCGCGGTTGGTCGCGCTGAACGCCTGTCGCGTTGCCGAAGAAGCAGGCGGAAAAGGCAAGATCGCCTACCTGCGCCCCGCGTATCAAAACCCGGCGTTGCGAGGCACAGTCGTCGAGCCTGTGACGGAACAGACGGCCCTCGCCATCGACACACCGCAGCCAAGCGATGCAGTCACCGCGCCAACGCCCCGCACCCTCGCCAAAGCCCGCAAAACCGCGTGGCCAAAAACGCTGCCGGAGCGCATGAAAACAGTCGCCAACCTGCTCGCCGAGTCCGCCGCACCGCTTACCACCGTACAAATCTATAGCCGCATCGACGCCAAAAAGGCGCAGAAGACGCGGCTGCCGGAAATTCTCGCCACCCTCGTTGCCTTGGGGCGCGCGCAGCAGGTGTCGCCAACGCAGTTTGGCGCGGTTTGATCGAGCGCCTGCACCGGGGAACACGGGGGAAGTCCGTAGTTCGCAGGGTAGGCACCCCGTGCCTACTAGCACTGCGCCTAAGATGATGGGTTCGTTTGCCGCCGCTTGGTGGCCACGGGGTGACCACCCTACCGGACTGGGGATACAGCTTTTTAGTCTTTCCCATTATTCATTGGGGCTAGAGCGACAAAATGCTGTTTATCGACATTTAAAATAAATCGCCTGTAGCTATTATGCAATGGTCGTTTCGGCGAAAAGCCAATAAAGCACAATTTGTTTTGGTAGGCTCGGCCGCTGTGTTTTGCCGTTCAATCAAACGTCTTCCCTGCCCACATGAGCACAAAAAAAGAAATCCCCGACGCCATCCGACTACGCTGGAGCGCGGCGCTGGATGAGGCCGCAATACGCTCGCTGGTGAACGTGAACACCTTCACGCGTGGCACAACCTACGCCACCTCCGGCGCGGTGAGCCTGAATCCCGCTGATGCTGCGGACGACGGCCTGACGGTGTCGGCGACCGTGGCGGGCACGAAGGACTATCAGACGCGGCTTGAGCTTGGCGAAGACGATGAACTCTTTGGTAATTGCACCTGCGAAAACGCGCAGGCGGGATGGTTCTGCAAGCATCAGGTGGCGCTCGCGCTGGTGTGGCGCGCCGAGCTCGAAGGCACGCCGCTGACGCTTGACCCGGTCGCGCAGAAAAAAGTGGCCGCAGCGGCCAAACGGGCGCATACAGTGCAGAGCAACGCAGAGGCGCTGCGATCCTTTCTGAAAGCACAGGATGCGTCGGCGCTGGCGGACAAGTTGATTGAGCTTGGCGAGCGCGATTCAGGCGTGCAGCGTGAGTTGCAGCAGTGGCGCAAAATCGTCGCGGCAAAGGCGAATCCGGACGATTTGAAGGCGCTGGTTGGCGAGATTCTGGGTAGCGGACGCGGCTTTCTCGATTGGCGCGAAAGTCGTGAGTACCGGGTTCGCGCATGGGCGGTGATTCCGGTGCTGCAACGGGCGCGCGAGCAGAATGCGCAATCGGCGATTGCGCTCACGCTCCATGCGCTGCGCCGCTCGTGGGCTGTGCTCGAAAACGCCGACGACTCGAACGGCGACATTGGCGACGTGTGCCGGGCCATTGGCGCGGAATGGGTAGCGGCGATTGCTGCGGCAGGTGCGCAGCCTGCGGCGTTTGGCGATAGCTACCTGAAAGTGATGGTGGAGGACCCGTTCGGCGCGTTCGACTCGGACGCGGTGGAGGCGGCCATGGGCACGCCCGCGCTATCGCGCTACCGAACGTTGCTGGCGGCCGAGTGGCAAAAGGCCGCGGCTGCGCAAGCGCCGGACGGCGGCAGCGAAGGGAAAGGAGGCCGCAGCAGGCCGACGTTCATCTCGGAGTCCTACATCCGCATGAAGACGCTGGAGCGGCTGCACATGCGTCAGCTGGAGGCGGCGGGCGACCATGCGGGCGTGTTGGCGATGTTGCGAGCGGCGGCGCTGGGTCGGAACGGCTACGGCGAAGGCCTTCAGATCGTCAATTATCTGGACAAAATCGGGCGTCAGCGCGAAGCACTGGCCGAGGCCGAGGCGCTCGCCAAAAAAGAGCCTGACAACTGGCAGGTGGAAAATTTCCTAGTGCAAGCGTACGAGCGCGATGGCTGTCACGACGAGGTGCTGGCTATTCACCGCAAGCATTTCGATGCCCAGCCAAGTGCACAAGGCTTTCAGACTGTGCTGAACGCAGCGAAAAAGGCGGGGCGCGACATTACCGCCATGAGAGAGGCGCTATGGAGCGCGCTCGCGGAGCGCGAATTGCAGCGGCAAAAAAAACCAGTCTCACCGCTCGACCGAGTCTACGCGGGCTCTCGCGGCATGGCGACAGGCAAATCGCGCGAGCGCGACGTCACTGTGCGCGCTGAAATTCTTTGCGCAGAAAGGGCATGGCTTGACGCGTTGGCGTTGGTGCAGCCGCCGAATGCCTGCGCCAGCGAACCCATGCTGCGTCTCGCCCGACACTTGCCGGAAACGCATGCGGAGGATGCTGTCAAGCTGCTGCTGCGCGTGTTCACGGCAACCATGCCGGACGCGCAAACGCCCTACAAGGACGAGCTCGCCATCGTGCACGACATCGGCAAGCGAATGCCACCGGATCAACGCGCAGCGTGGTTCGCGTCGCTTCGGCAGCAGTATCGCGCCAAGCGAAACTTCATTGCAGGCTTGCCGGTGGACGGTTAACTTCGGACGCGCCAGATGCTCGTGCGCTCGACTCGCCAGAAACAAAAAAGCCACCCGAAAGGTGGCTTTATTTTGCTTGGCGGAGACGAAGGGATTCGAACCCTTGATACAGCTCATCACCGTATACTCCCTTAGCAGGGGAGCACCTTCGGCCTCTCGGTCACGTCTCCGTTAGCCACTGATTATAGCGAGTTTGTGCAGGGTGCATTTCTGTGGGGGCGGTTTCACCGCGCCTGTTCCGATGCAACACCCTTATCGCGGTAAAACCGCTCCCATAGAACCGTTGTGATCGACTAGGCAGGCGTTTTGTCGAGATCGAACGCCTTGTGCAGCGCGCGCACGGCCAGTTCCATGTACTTGTCGTCGATCACCACGGAAATCTTGATTTCACTCGTTGAGATCATCTGAATGTTGATGCTCTCCTTCGACAGCGTCTCGAACATGAGCGCCGCGATGCCCACGTGTGAGCGCATGCCGATACCGACGACCGAAACCTTGGCGCATTTGGCGTCACCAATCACGGTTTTTGCCTGAATCACGTCCTGTACTTCGGCCTTCAAAACGTCGAGCGTCTTTTGCAGCTCGTTCCTGTGCACCGTGAATGAGAAATCCGTGGTCCCGCCCACTCCAGCGTTCTGGATAATCATGTCGACATCGATATTCGCCTTGGCGACGGGGCCGAGGATGGCGAACGCGATGCCCGGTTTGTCGGGCACTCCGAGCACGGACACCTTCGCTTCGTCGCGGTTGAAGGCAATGCCGGAGATGATGGCTTGTTCCACGTTTTCTTCTTCCTCAAAACTGATTAGCGTGCCCGAACTGGCCTCAACTGCGATCGGAATCATCGGATCGGTGAAGCTCGACAGGACGCGCGTGGGGACTTTGTATTTACCGGCAAATTCGACCGAGCGAATTTGCAGGATTTTCGAGCCAAGGGACGCCATTTCGAGCATCTCTTCGAACGTCACGGTTTTCAACGGTCGGGCATCGGGTTCAACGCGCGGATCGGTGGTGTACACCGCGTCGACATCGGTGTAGATCAGGCATTCGCTGGCCTTCATCGCTGCGGCAACGGCGACAGCTTGCGTATCCGATCCACCACGACCCAGCGTTGTGATGTGACCATCGTCGGTCACACCCTGAAAACCGGTGATGACAACGACTTTGCCCTGCGCAAGATCGGCCCGCACACGCACATCATCAATGCTCGTGATGCGCGCCTTGGTGAACGAGTTATCGGTGCGAATCGGCACTTGCCAGCCGCAGTAGCTGACGGCGTCAATACCTTCGGCCTGTAAAGCAATACACAGCAGCCCAACCGAAACCTGCTCGCCGGTAGAGGCAATCATGTCGAGCTCGCGCGCGGAAGGATTGGGATCAACGTCCTTCGCGAGCGCCAGCAGGCGGTTGGTTTCACCCGACATGGCTGATGGCACGACCACCATCTGGTAGCCAGCCCGATGCCATTTGGCGACGCGTTTGGCAACGTTCTTGATGCGCTCGACTGAGCCCATCGAAGTGCCGCCGTATTTATGAACGACTAGGGACATATTTTTATCTTCAGATTCGTAAGTAGGCACGTTGTGCCCACGCGGTTGCAATTGGCGCGACGAGTGCCGGGCATTGGCTGCCCAGCCTGGGCGTCAAATTCGCTTAAAAATTAGCGTGCTGTTCGTGCCACCAAAACCGAAGCTGTTTGACATCGAAACGTCAATTTTCTTTTGACGCGCCGTGTTCGGCACCAGATCCAGCTCAACAGCCGGATCTTGTTTGTGCAAATTGATTGTTGGCGGAATCACGCCGTCGCGCAAAGCAAGGATGCTGAATACCGCCTCAATACCGGCCGCTGCGCCCAGCAGATGCCCGGTCATGGATTTGGTCGAGCTGACCATGACTTTTTTCGCGTGGTCTCCGAACGCACTTTTCAGCGCTGTGGCTTCCGCCAGATCACCAAGCGGCGTGGACGTCCCGTGCGCATTGACATATTCAATATCCGACGCATTCAAGCTGGCATTTTTAAGCGCATTAACCATACAACGACGCGCACCGTCGCCATCTTCGCGCGGCGCAGTGACGTGATACGCGTCCCCGGAAACGCCGTAACCGACGAGCTCGCAATAAATCCGGGCACCACGCGCCCTCGCATGCTCCAGCTCTTCGATCACCAGAACGCCAGCGCCTTCGCCAAGCACGAAACCATCACGATCCACGTCCCACGGACGGCTCGCCGCAGTCGGATCATCATTCCTTGTCGACAGAGCCCGTGCCGCATTGAAACCACCAATACCCAGCTCGCACACCGCGGCCTCAGAACCACCCACCACCATCACGTCAGCGTCACCGTACTCAATCTTTCGCATGCTCTCGCCGATGCAATGGTTGGCTGTGCTGCATGCGGTGACCGCCGCCATGTTCGCGCCCTGAAAGCCATACTCAATTGATACCAGCCCGGAAATCATGTTGATGATGGAGCCGGGAATGAAAAATGGCGAAATTTTTCTTGGCCCGCCTTCCCGCAGCGCGTCGCAGGTCGCCTGAATCAGCGGCAAACCGCCAATGCCCGAACCGATTGAAAGACCATAGCGATCAGGGTTGGCCGGATGGGGCGCGATACCCGCATCGGTCAGAGCTTCCTTGGCAGCCGCGATGCCGAAATGAACAAAGCTGTCGTAGCGGCGCGCTTCTTTGCCCGACATGAACTGCGCGGGATCGAAGCCTTTGACCTCGCCCGCGATATGCGTGTTGAACGCGGTTGAATCAAACCGGGTAATCGGGCCAATGCCGGAGCGACCATTGGTGATCGCGTCCCAGGCAGTGGCGACACCGATACCCACCGGGCTAACGATGCCCAAGCCGGTAACGACGACGCGACGCTGTCTTGGTGTCATGGGGAGAAACTCTTCAAAAACAAAAAAGGCGGCTCAGTGGCCGCCCTTTTAAACCTGCTCAAAGGCGACGACCTTGAGGCTTACTTCTTGTGCGAGGTGACGTAGTCAATCGCAAGTTGTACCGTCGTAATCTTCTCGGCTTCGTCATCCGGAATCTCCGTGCCGAAGTCTTCTTCGAGTGCCATCACGAGTTCAACGGTGTCGAGCGAGTCGGCACCGAGATCGTCGACAAAAGACGATTCGTTCTTGATGTCTGCCTCGGCAACACCGAGTTGGTCGGCAACGATTTTTCTAACGCGGGCTTCGATATCACTCATGGCAAATCCTTGATGGATCCTTTAATGGAAAAACGGCGCAAAGCCGAATACACGAATTTTAGCAAACGAATCGGCGGGCCGACGAACATCTGCGGCCCCCAAAAGCACAGGCTAAATCCCGCTAACTTCGACGAATTTAGGTGAAATACATGCCTCCGTTGACGTGTAGCGTCGTACCGGTGACATATCCCGCGTGCTCGTCACACAAAAATTTCACCGCTTGAGCGATGTCGTCGGGCGTTCCAAGCCGTCCGGCAGGGATCATTTCAACAAGTTTTGTACGTTGCGCCTCGGGCAAAGCCTGCGTCATGTCGGTATCGATAAAGCCTGGTGCGACCAGATTGACCGTGATTCCACGCGAACCGAGTTCCGCGGCAAGTGACTTGGTCATGCCAATCAAACCAGCCTTTGCGGCGGCGTAGTTGACCTGCCCCGCGTTGCCCGTTGAGCCCACCACCGAGCCAATATTCACCACGCGACCAAAACGCGCCTTCATCATCGGGCGACTGACCGCACGCGTCAAACGGAAAACGCTTTTGAGATTGGTGTCCATTACGGCGTCCCAGTCATCGTCCTTCATCCGCATCAAGAGCGTGTCGCGCGTGATCCCGGCGTTGTTGATGAGGATTGCGATTGGGCCCTCGTGCGCTTCGATGTCCTTGAGCGCCGCATCAATCGCCGCTGAATCAGTCACATTGAGCACTACCCCGCGCCCAGAGTACGGCGCGAGGGCCTCGCTGATTTTGTCGGCACCCGCCTGAGATGTGGCCGTACCAATGACTTTCGCGCCAGCTTCGGCTAGCGTTTTCGCGATGGCCGCACCGATGCCGCGAGTGGCCCCGGTAACGAGGGTAACTTTGTCTTTCATGAGCCGAACCAATGTCGCCGAACGTAAGGCCCTGAATTAGAGCACGCCGCCTGCTCCGATGGACCCGATCTACAGCGGCGGTCAATCGTCGCTCAAGCAGCGCTTGAGGTGCTTTCAGGCGTGACAAGGTTTAAGGCGCGAAGCAGTTGCGCGCCACGGAGCCAGCCCTATTTGCCCCGATAAAGATCGCGCAATTCGCGCTTGAGGACCTTGCCGATTGCGCTGCGCGGCAGTTCGTCAATGAACGTGAGGCTCGACAGCCTCTGCGTTTTTCCTAGCTGCGCATTCGTCCATTGCAGCAAGGTTTCGGCCGACGCGTTGTCGGTACTTTTTCGAACGACGTAGGCGACGGGCGTCTCGCCCCAAAGCTCCGATGTCACGCCGACGACAGCCACATCGGCAACCGCTTGGTGGCCGCGCAACACCGCTTCCAGATCGCTCGGAAAAACGTTGAAACCGCCGCTGATGATCATGTCTTTTTTGCGGTCAAACAGCGTAAGAAAGCCGTCCGCGTCAAAGCGCCCGACGTCACCCGTGCGAATAAAGCGCTTGCCATTCGCGTCGAACCATTCGGCTTCGCGGGTCTTTTCGGGTTGGCCGTGATAGCCGGTCATCATGCCCGCAGAATGACCGACGACTTCACCGCTCACCGTTTCATCATTGCCCGGAAGTTCGTTGCCGTCATCGTCGATCAAACGGATGTCGCTGCCCTCAGCCGGTCGTCCAACCGTATGCAATTTGTCCGGATGCAAATGCGCTTCGAGTATCACTGTGCCGCCGCCTTCGGTCATGCCGTAGAACTCAACAAGTCCGCCGGGCCAGCGCTGTAAAACGTCCGCCTTGAGGGACGCGGCAAACGGCGCGCTGGTGCTGAATTTAAACTGGAACGACGACAGATTGTGCGCGTCGAACGTCGGGTGCGACATGAGTCGCTGATATTGCACCGGCACCAGCATCGTGTGCGTCACCCGATATTTTTCGGCGAGCTGCAAATAGCCCGCCGCATCGAACTTTGGCATCAGAATGACGTGCCCGCCAAACGCAATCGTCGGAAAGAAAACCACCAGCGTGGTGTTTGAATAAAGCGGCGTCGACAACAGTGTGACTGACTCCGGGCCATAGCGATAGTTCGCCGCGCGGCGCACGTGCGCCCAGCGCATCGCAAAGGCCTGCACGATACCTTTCGGCTCGCCAGTCGTTCCGGAGGAATAAATGATGTTGAACGGCCAGCTCGGCTCTGGTTGCACCATCGCTGGTTTCGCACCGATTGGCGCGAGCCATGCGTCGAAACTTCTGGCAATGCCGGAATCGTCAAGCGCGACGCGAGGGATCGCGCCTTCGATGGGCGGGCCGACGACGTCTGCGGCACTGTTGTCGGTGAAAAGAATTCGCGCGCCAGCATCGGCAATCATGCGAACGAGACTCGCGGGCGTCGAGCCCGGCGCGAGCGGCGCAACCGCGACGCCCGCGCGTAAAGCGCCGAGAAACACCGCCGCATAATTGACCGACGATGACGCGCAAATCGCGATGGACTCGCCCGCTTTGACGCCGTCATGTTGCAGGCTCGCCGCAATGCGATCCATCAGCGCGTCGAGTTCACCGTAAGTCAACGTGCGAGCGGAATCGCGCGCCGATAGCGCCGGACGATTCGGCGCAGCAAGTGCGTGCCGATGAACGAGTTCGGCAACGCTGCCGAAGTCTGCGCTGATTGCCGAATGGAAGTCGTTCACGTGGTGCGGCTAGCTCAGCTCAGCGAGCGCCGCATCGAACGCCGCCTTGTCCGAAAGCGTTAAACACTTCACACCCGGCGCGATGCGTTTGACCATCCCCGCAAGCACCTTGCCGGGCCCGCATTCGACGATGTGGGTGACGCCTTGCATGGCCATTTTTTCAATCGTTTCAATCCAGCGAACAGGCTTGAACAACTGCTCGGCGAGCACGAGACGAATGCTGGCGGCGTCGCCTGCGACATCGACAGTTGCGTTGTGCAGCACGGCGATTTTGGGTGGCTGAAAGTTCGCGCGGTTGAGCGCAATCGCCATGGCCTCAGCCGCGGGGCGCATGAGCTCGCAATGACTCGGCACGCTCATGGGCAACATCAGCGCGCGCTTGGCTCCAGCTTCTTTGGCGAGCACGATGGCTCGCTCAACGGCGGTTCGGTGACCGCCGATGACAATCTGTCCGGGCGCGTTCAAATTGCAGCAGGACACGACTTCGCCTTGACTGGCTTTCTCGCACACTTCAGCGAGCGCCGCAGGCTCGATACCGAGCACCGCTGCCATGCCGCCAATTCCTGCGGGAACGGCGTCCTGCATCGCTTGCGAGCGGGCTTTTACGAGCTGCATGGCGGCGGTGAAATCCAGTGATTCGGATGCGACCAGCGCCGCGTATTCGCCGAGGCTGTGACCCGCCAGCAGCGCCGGTTTCGGGCCACCGGCCGCGAGCCATGCATTCCACACGGCAACGTCGGCAGCCAGCATCGCGGGCTGGGTATTGGTGGTGATGTTGATCGCATCGGCGGGGCCATTTGCGATCAGTGCGGCGAGCGGCGCGCCGAAGGCCGCGTCGGCGGAAACCAGGGTTTCGTCGATTTGCGCCAATCCGGCGTAACCCGACATCATCCCGACCGACTGCGATCCCTGACCGGGAAAAACGAACGCAAGTTTCATATCAGCTTTCTGTTGTAATCGCCGCTCTATTGGGGCTGATGCTTGATTTATTGGATTATCGACTTATGCATTTCTTGCGCGTTAGCCCCTATGTAGAGGGTTTTTTAGCAGAAAGGTGTTTGCTCTGCCCCCTCTCCTGCAGTGCGAGAGAGGGTACCCGACCCAATACTGTTCGCATAATGCCGTTCGCGCTGAGCCCGTCGAAGCGTAGGTGGTGCGCCGCGAGGCTTCGACGAGCTCAGCCCGAACGGAAATTCAATCAATATCGCCTAAACGAACAGTATTGGTACCCGACCCGCTGAACACAGCTACCACCGAATCAGCGCGCGACCCCAGGTAAATCCGCCGCCGACACCCACCGTCTGCACCAGATCACCCGCCTTGATGCGGCCATCGCGGACGGCAGTATCGAGCGCCAGCGGAATCGATGCGGCCGAGGTATTGCCCTGCCCCTGCACCGTCACAATCGTTTTCTCGGGCGCGACTCCGAGTTTCTTGCCGGTGGCGTCGATGATGCGCGTGTTGGCTTGATGCGGAACCAGCCAATCAATGTCCGCAGCGCTCAGATTGGCCATTGCGAGCGTTTCGTTGCACACGTCGGCCATCACGTTGACCGCCATTTTGAATACGGCCGGGCCGTCCATGTGCACGTGCGGATCGCCATAGACCACGCCGTTTCGCACATGACCGGGCACGTTCAAAATGGCGCGGCGACTGCCGTCGGAATACAGCTTGGTCGCGAGAATGCCGGGCGCTTCGGAGCGCGTCAGCACCACCGCCCCGGCACCGTCACCGAACAAAACACAAGTGGTGCGGTCCTGCCAATTCAGAATGCGCGAATAAATTTCCGCGCCGATGACCAGCGCATTTTTGTACGCACCCGTCGAGACCATTTTGTCGACGATGGAAAGCGCATAGACAAAGCCTGAGCACACCGCCTGAATATCGAAGGCCACCGCGTTTTTTGCGCCGAGTTTGTCCTGAACGATGCAGGCGGTGCTCGGGAAAATGACGTCCGGCGTGGTGGTTGCGACGACCAGCAAATCGATGTCCGTTGCGCTGAGTCCCGCTGCGTCAAGCGCTCGCTGCGCCGCGACTAACGCGAGGTCGCTGGTTTCCTCTCCATCGGCGGCAATGTGTCGCGCGCGAATGCCGGAGCGCGAACGAATCCACTCGTCCGATGTGTCGATGATTTTTGACAGGTCGTCGTTGGTGAGGATTTTTTCCGGAAGATAGCTTCCGGTCGAGATAATTTTGGTGAACACAGTCGGGAGATTCACAGCAGAGACACTGATTTAATCAGCAAATGCGCCGATACCGAAACGCACATCAAGACAGCGCGAACGGGCCCTAACTGCTGCTAACAGCGGCAGCCGAATGCGCGGAAGTTGATTGCGTATGAAACGCCGTAACGCGCTCGGTCAGCTCGGCGATCAGGTTATGACGCGCCTCGTCGTCGGCACGCTCAATGGCCGTGACGAAGCCGGGAACGTCCGCGCCACCGTGACTCTTGACCACGATTCCGCGCAAACCCAAGAGCGTTGCGCCATTGTGTTGCGAGGGGTCGAGCCGGCCTTTAAAACGCTTCAACACCGGGTAGGAGAAAGCGGCAGCCGCCTTCGACAGCGGCGTGCGAGCGAATTCTTCACGCAACATTTGCGTCATCAATCGGGCCAAACCTTCCGACGATTTAAGCGCGACATTGCCGACAAATCCATCACAGACCACGACATCCACTTTGTCGGCATAAATGTCTGTGCCTTCGATATTGCCGACGAAATTCAGGTCAGTAGCGCGGATCAATTCAGCTGCCGCTTTGACGATTTCATTGCCCTTGATGTCTTCTTCGCCGATGTTCAAAAGGCCAACGGTGGGCCGGGCTTTTTGCGTCAGCGTTGATGAGAGCGCGGCACCCATGATGGCAAATTGCAGCAGGTGTTCGGCGGTGCAATCAACATTGGCCCCAAGGTCCAGCATCAATGCGCCATGATCGGCATCCTTGCCGTGGCCTTTGAGCGAAGGCATCACTGAGGCAATCGCGGGTCGGTCAATGCCCGGCAAGGTCTTCAGAACGAAGCGCGCGGTGGCCATTAGAGCCCCAGTGTTGCCCGCGCTGACGCAGGCATCGGCTCGTCCGTCTTTGACCGCGTTGAGCGCGAGGCGGAGGCTTGATTGTTTCTTGTTTTTAAGCGACAGCGCCGGCGACTCATCCATGCCCACAACTTCTGTGGCAACCACGTGCGTCACGCGGCTGGCGTCGGCAGCAGGGATGGTTTTTTCGGCAATCGCCAAGGACGACTGGAGCCCAACCAGCAGCACATGTGCGTCGGGGCGTCTGGCAAGGAACTCGGCTGCGGCCGGCAGCGTAACCGACGCGCCGTGGTCGCCTCCGTCTACATCAATGGCGATGCGCATTGGTGCAGACAGTACGCGGCGAGGCGAGCGGAGCCGTGTTTAGCAGGAACTAAAGCCGACTACTCGTCAGCTTTGGTCTGCACAACCTTCACGCCACGATAGAACCCGGTTGGGCTGATGTGGTGACGACGGTGCACTTCGCCGGTGGTTGGCTCAACGCCCAGATTCGGTGCGGTAAGGCCATTGTGAGCGCGGTGCATGCCACGTTTTGAAGGGGATTTTTTGTTTTGTTGAACGGCCATGATTGACTCCTAAATCGTACTTACGCGTACTGAAATAACTAAAAAATTAACGCTAATTGAATTCGTGTGTGCGAGGCGCATCCGCAGCGTCGCACTTCTGGCATCTCGGCACATACGGTATCGAGAGCAACAATTCATCTTCTACCAGTTCAAGCGCCGAGGTTTTTTCATTGGCCTCAATGCACTCAAACGCTTCATCTTCCCACCGCGCGAGCTCCGTAGCGTCTTGCGCCACATGAATCACCGATTGTGAATCCACGGGCAACTCAAACCCCGCGCCGCAAGACTGGCAAGTTAACCCCACCGATCCCGCCACCGACACCACGAACCCAATGCGCCCGGAAACCTTGGCTTCCAAACATCGCACCGCCCCGCTTACGGCGTGTACCGTCGCATCGCCTTCAGTCGTTCTTGCCAGCATTTCGGCGCTGAGCGATCCTGAGATTTCGTAACCAAACCGGGCAAATTGCGATGCGTTCTGGCGATACTTCCAGTCGGCGTCAGTTTTAACTTTCTCGGTTTTTTGAACGTCTTTGATGCTAATTGCGGCCTCCAGACGATCAATTTACGGGTTGCAAGCGTTTTGCCTGCATGCGATCCACCCGAATGACGAAAGCCCACGATTATAACTATTTTCAGACGACAGCGCTACTACACTCCAAGCAATATGCCCTGCCCGCTCATTCTCGCCTCCACCTCCCGCTATCGCCGCGATTTACTCGAACGGCTGGCGATCCCGTTTTCAGTCGTCAAACCGGAGGTGGACGAGACGCAACTTGACGGCGAATCGCCGCTGGCAAACTGCCGTCGGTTAGCGCTGGAAAAAGCGTCCGCGGTCGCGACCTCACACACCGACGCGATTGTCATCGGCTCCGATCAGGTGCTCGATCTTGACGGCGAGGCGATGTCGAAACCCGGTGATTTCGCCACTGCTCTGGCTCAGCTCAAGCGCTGTCAGGGCCGCACGCTCGTTTGCTACACCGCACTTTGCGTGCTGGCACCGGCTCATGCGCCTTTGATTGACGTCGTGGCGACCGAAATCGTTTACCGAAATCTGCCCGACGAGGATCTCATCGCGTACCTCGAACGCGAACAACCGTTCGACGCGGCGGGCGCAGTAAAAGTTGAAACCAATGGCATCACCCTGCTTTCAGCCGTACGTAGCGATGACCCCACGGCAATTATTGGACTGCCGCTGATCCGTTTGACCGATTTTTTGCGTGAGCTTGGCGCGCTATGAACGGAAAGAGCGCAAAGAGCGGAACACTCTACCTCGTGCCGAATCTGCTCGGGGTCTGCGACCCAAGTGATGTGCTGCCAGCACGCACGCTGGCCATCGCGAGACGGCTCTCACACTTTATCGTCGAAACGCCCAAAGCCGCCCGTGCGTTCTTGAAAACCGTGTCGCCTGACCGCGTCATCGCCGACATCGCAATGCTGCCGTGCGACCCGGCGAAGGCCGCGATTGAACAATGCGCAGCGTGGCTCAAAGCAGGCATCGATGTGGGTGTCGTCTCGGACGCAGGTTGCCCAGGCATGGCCGACCCTGGTGCCGCCTTCGTAGCACTCGCGCATCAGATCGGCGCAACGGTGGTTCCACTGGTTGGCCCCTCCTCCGTTTTGCTCGGCCTGATGGCGAGCGGAATGAATGGGCAGCTGTTCACGTTTCACGGCTATTTGCCAAGCAAGCCCCCCGATCGCGACGCCGCTCTTAAAAACATCGACCGCTTGGTCAAAAGCGCTGGCGGCACGCACATCTTCATCGAAACACCGTACCGCAATGCACCGATGATCGACGCGATTCGCACAACGGTCAGCGGCGGCGTTGTGCTGTGTGTCGCCCAGGCACTTTCAAGCGCACAAGAAACTATCATCTCCAAACCCATCAGCCAATGGACCGATGCTGATCGCTTGCGACTTTCACAAAAGGAGCCCACACTTTTTTTGCTGGGCGCGCAGACGTAGTTTGAAATCGCGCGAAACCTTCTCATGACATGTGCGCGCAGCGCTAAACAGCTTTATTGCTTAAACCCATATTTATTGAGGGCGTGGCGGTGTTTTCGTCAATAGTCGCATTTTGCTAAAAATTCGCTCTAGCCCGCGTTAAGCGGACGTTTCACGATAAAGCTATCGCTACGTGTTTGACGCCTCGGCGCAGGAGGTGACAATGGGACGCTGAACACATTTTTCGGAACCTCGCGTCTACTCCATGCAGCACACCATCCCAACCGAACTCGTGCACCGCGAGCTTGACGCGGTGTGCAGTAGCGCGACGTTTGTGCGTTCACCACAACACCAGCGCCTGCTTCGTTATCTGGTGGAGGAACTGCTCGCGGATCGTCTGGCCAATCTTCGCGAAATACACCTTGGCGTGCACATTTTTGGCCGGGCGGCCGCTCATTTCGACCCCGCCACGGACAGCACGGTTCGGGTAGAAGCGCGACGCCTGCGGGCGCGACTGAAGCGCCACTACGCGAACGCGGGGGCCGAAGCTCGCGTCGTCATCGAGTTGCCGCTCGGGAGCTACATCCCCACTTTGCACTGGATAGCTCCACCACAGCGCGCCGATGACAACGACCAGCGGCATCCTGTGATTGTTGTGCTTCCGATTGACGCTCTGGGCGGCGCCGACTATGGCAACCTCGCCGCATGGAGCGACGCGCTAACCGAGGAATTAACCGACGCCCTAGCCCGTTCGCCGGACGTCCGCGTGGTCGCCCGAACCTCCGCCATGCAATTCAAAAACGTCCGCCGTGACATTCGTGAAATCGCCTCGGCACTGTCAGCGGACATTCTTATCGAAGGAAGCGTGCAGCAAGAGAACGATCAGTTGCGCGCCATCGTGCAGATCATCGCCGCCAACAACGGACTCCACCTGTGGTCAGACTCGGTCGTCGGCATCGCGTCGGCCCGCTTTCGATTTTTTGACACCGTAACCGCGATGGTTAGGGGCGCGCTGCCATCGGCAGTCGCGATGGTGAGCCATCCAGCAGGTGACAACGCTACAGCCGCCGTGCAAGCGGCTGAGCCTGATTCGCGGCTCGCGCAAAATCGCGCCATCGCATCAAATACCAGCACGCCCGTGCCCGCCATCTCGGAAGCCGTGCGAGACATGTTTGAGCGCGGCAACATCGCGCTTCGCGTGCGAACGACCGATTCGCTTACGCGTGCGACGGCGCTTTTCTTGCAGGTTACGGTCGACGCACCAGAGTTCGCGCGCGCCCATGCCGCCTACGCCATCGCACTGTTTCAGCAAGTGGGAATGACGATGTGTGCGGCGTCGGATGTGGCAACCCCGATGCGCGCGGCTTTTGCGAAAGCGCTGGCACTCGATCCAAGCCTTCCCGAGGCGCACGCAACGCTCGGCATGTTTTCTTTCTACTACGAACACGATTGGCCGATTGCGGAGCGCTCGCTGTTGCGCGCGATTCACTTCGGCTCAAGCTATGTTTCAGCATACCGCTCCTATGCGTTCGGACTCATGCTCATGCGTCGCTTTGACGAAGCCGAACACAATTTCTTATCTGCGCGGGCTCTGGATCCTCTGGACGTTCAGACGCGCATTCATCAAGGCACCCTGCGCCTCTATCAACGTCGCTACGACGACGCGCACGCAGCGTTTTCCGGCATGCTTGAGGCCAATGCCCACAACGTCATCGCGCGTTCGCTGTTGGCGTACACCTGCCTGCATCGGGGCGACTGGTCAGACGCCGAGCGGCACTACCGCGAGACCATCGTGCGCCACCCCGACCTGAGCATCGGCCACTGCGGCCTCGCCGTGACGCTGGCGCTGGCTGGCCGCTTTGACGAGGCAAAACGTGCCCAGTCAACGCTTCTGATCTACGCCAGAACAGCCTTCGTTTCTCCGTATCAATTCGCAATGGTCGAATGTGCTTTGGGCAACGATCTCGCCGCGCTCAATGAACTCGAGCGAGCAGCTGGCGCATGCGACTACAACTTTCTGTGCAGCGCAGTTGACCCGATTTTTGATCGACTGCACGGTACAGCGGGCTGGACTTCGTTGATGCGTCGTTTCGGGTTGCCGGAGCATTAAACCGAGCGACGCGAGAACCTTGCCCCGTGGTGCAACTACGACGCAAACGGTATTCGCGTTGCGACTTGTGAACTATCTGTAACTTGCCCGTCGTTGTCTGCCCGCGAGTCGGCGTCATGGTCAAAGTCGGCGACCGAGCGGCGACAGACGTACACACCCAAGTGCATTTCACGAAAATTAGCCAGCCGGTTTGCTGGCAATTCCTCCACCAAAACAGTGAAGCCGCTTCTCGTGACACGGTGAGCGCGCGAACTCAGCGCTCCCGCCAACGATACGTTGCTCGTGGCGTGCGATGACAATGGGCATCGCTGGTTGCATGGACAGGCGTTGGTTACGTGGTGCGTGGCATTGAGATGTAACGGTTGTGACACCTGCCGACGGGACGGAAACCGGTTTGCCCAGAAAAAACTACTCACAATGGGGTTGCGTCAAAAATATGCGCTTTGCGGTAAGACGTACCGATTTGTCACAGCGAATTCTGACTGACTGGATTACCCATTTCTGGCAGTGGTCACGACATACATGCAGTAGCAGGAGACAACCCATTGAACAAGCTAGCCTTCCGCCCTACGACGCTTTTGGCGGTCATAACCGTGGCAGCGCTATGCGCTGCGTTCGCAACGAACGCCTCAGCTCGGGCAGACGCTGTAGCGGCAGAGAGCGTGCCGTCTGGTCGCGTGGCGTTGACCGGACATGTGCTGGCGGCATTAGCCACCGCGACCCTCGACAGTTCAAAAGCGAAGGCGAAGGCGATCACTGACGACGAGCCGCTGACGCTCACGGTCGTGCTCAATCGCTCGGACCCTGATGGCTTTGCCGCCTACCTGGCGGACGTGTATGACCCGGCCTCACGAACGTTCCGACAATTCCTGACGCCGATGCAGGTTGCGGATCGATTCGGGCCGTCACAGGCCGCCTATGACGGTGTGCTGCGCCATCTTACCGACGCCAAGTTGCAACTCGTCGAGGCGTCTGTCAATCGCATGACGTTGTCGGTTCGCGGCACACGCACCGACGTTGAACGCGCTCTCGCAGTTACCATCAACGATTACCAGCACGAAAGTCGTAAATTTTTTGCCAATGTGACTGACCCGTCGCTGCCGTCTGCCATCGCCACGAACGTGCAGGCGATCACCGGTCTGTCCAATCTCGCTGTACCAGTGCGGCCACAGCCGCAAACCCAAGCGTTTCGGCGTGCACTATGTACTGTGATCGCGACCTTAAATGTTTACAGAGACCGCGATCTTGTTGATCCACTTGGAACCGCCTCTATCGAGTTGCAGCATCAGGCATTTCTGCACAAGGTAAGCGAGTGCATTCGTAAACTTGGAAATGCGAGTGCGACCCAGACGTACGACTCTGCCGACCCGCCGCCGCCTGCCTGGCAAGGAGCGGACGGTACGGGCCAAAAGGTCGGTTTGCTCCAGTTTGATACCTTTAATCTGAACGATGTGCGCGACTACATCGCACTGATCCAGTTGCCGACGGCAAAAATTGGAGACATCACTCAGGTGCACGTCAACGGCGGCGCAGGAGCTATCCCCGGCGCGAATCAGGACGAAGTGCTGCTCGATATTGCCGTTGTTCTTTCGTTTGCACCTGGCGCGAAAATCGCGGTCTACGACGGCCCGTTTTCGGGTGCCAACGCGAGCTTTCAGGCATTGTTCAACGCAATGGTCGGCGATCATGTCAACATCATCAGCAATAGCTGGACCTACTGCGAAGACCAAACCACACTAGCTGACGTGACCAGCATCGATTCAATTCTGCAGGGTGCCGCCGCTTCTGGCATCAGCGTATTTAACGCGTCAGGGGATAGCGGCAGCACATGTCTGAACAGGGCAACCAATACGATAGGCGTGCCAGCGAGTTCTCCCAGCGCGACCGCGGTGGGGGGGTACATCATTGACGGTGGGCCCGGCATCCACTTACGGTGGCGAAACCTGGTGGAATGGAACCAACGATTCTCCGCCGACTGGACGGGGCGGATTCGGAATCAGCAGGTTCTTTGCGCGCCCTGCCTATCAAGCGGCCCAAACGACGTCGCCCATGCGTTCGATCCCGGATGTCGCGACTAACGCGGATCCTGCCCGCGGGTTTTACATCTGTAATGCGAGTGAAGGCGGATGCCCGTCGGGCCTGTTGTTTGGTGGCACAAGCGCGTCCGCTCCCACCTGGGCCGCATTTACCGCATTGCTCAATCAGACCCAAGGAGTCAATTTGGGCGCTCTAAACGTACAGTTGTACCCGTTGGCGGGGTCGACATATTTTCACGATGCGGCATCGATGGGTTCGGATTTCGCGCACGTCGGCCTTGGCTCTCCCCGCCTTGCCATGTTGCACCAGCGACTCACTAATCAGACCACTGGTCCGGTGGATGCAGCGTTGTCGCAGGTACGTGTTTACACCGATGACGGTTTTACGCTTGCGCCCAGTACCGGGTTGTTTGTACCCGTATTTGCGGACGGAATATCGAGAGCTAACGTGATAGTGAGGCTCGTCGATGCGAACGGCAATATTGTTGTCGGTAAAACGGTAGCGCTTAGCGCCAATAGCGGTGCCCACGTGGTCATTACGCCCGCTAGCGGAGTGACAACAAGCGACAACGGTGCGGTCGTCTTCACGGTAACGAATTTGACGACTGAGACGGTTATTTTCACCGCCACGGACGTCACCGACGGGGTGCAGTTGGTAGAGAAACCCAGGCTAAATTCAATCGTCCCGCCCGCAGCCAGCGGCAGCATCGTCGCGCTTACCGGTAGCGCAGCTGCCGACGGTCTCAGCACCGATACCATCACGGTCACGCTCCAAGATTCGCTTGCGCGCCCCACTCCAGGCAAGCGGGTCACGCTCTCGCAGACCGGAAGTTCGGTCATCAAAGGCCCGAACTCAGGCGTGACCAACGCCAGCGGCCAGATGCAGTTCACCGTTACCAACACCAAGCAGGAAAACGTCACCTACACGGCGTTCGACGGCAGCGATGGTGATCTGCATGTGCCCGGTTCTGCCTCAGTAAATTTCAGCGCCGGTGGTAGTGAAAACTGCGGCAATACCAACTTCGGCGATCCCAACATCACGGCTGGAGCAGGCTATGCGATAACGCCTTTCGCGACAGGTTTTCTGCCAAAGAACACCAATTTTGGTGGTGTCGGCTACGGCTGCCGCGGCGTCTCGGGCATCGCCTTTGACGCGGCGGGTAACTTGTTTGCGGGCGACGTCCATAGCGGCAACATCTACAAGTTTGGACCAACGGGGGGCGTTGCCGGTGCGGCGACGTTGCTGACTCCTACACCGCTGGAGCCGGGCATGGGCGGCCTCACCTTCGGGCTTGACGGCAAACTCTATGTTGCGTCTAACTCCACGACGGGTAATTTCTTCACTGGGGCGGTGCGGGAAGTCAATCCGGTGACCGGTGCCGTGGTGCGCACCGTCGCGCCGTCGATTACCTGCGCCAGTTATATCGCTACCGATCCGCTCAGCGGCGACCTGTTTGTCGACGACGCGTGCTCGGGTGCCGGGTCTGACAATGGCTCGATCTGGCGCATCAACAATCCGGGTAGCGCCACCCCTACGACTACGGTCTACGCGACGACACCGGGCGTAAATGGCGGAGTCGCCTTCTCGACTGGCGGTACGTTGTACGTGCTGGACTATCTGGCCAACGGCGTGGCAAAGATTACCGGTACCAACAAGCCGCAGCCCGCGACGTTAACCATGCTGCCAGGGCTGCTGTCGCCTGCTTTGAACGTTGTTGCGATGGGCGCGCAGCCCAACGACGACGCCAAAACGCTGCTCATCGGCACTCCGCCCGATGCGTCCGGGTTTCCCGCCGGAATCAAGGCATTCGACACGACAACCAATCCGGTGACGACGTCTTCGATTCTGATTAACAACGCGTACGCCGCCGTGCAAATCACTGGCCCCGACGGCTGTCAGTATGCCAGTATGGCCGTGGCGGTCTACAAAATCACAAACGCCGATGGAAGTTGTCCGCTGGCCATTGGCAGTCCCTCCCTCGCTTTGAGCCCGCCGTCCATTGCGCCCAATCCGGCGCAGGGTAGCGCCAAGTCCTTCACCGCAAGTTTCCATTACGCAACGGTGCCCGCAGGAACGCCGGTATTTTTCCTGGTCTTCGGCGCCAACGCGCAGCAAAAGCAGGTGCTGACCGATGCGACCGGCAAGGCGACGTTCACGTACACGGGCGTCAATGCGGGCACCGATACGATCATTGCTTCGGGCACCGCCAATAACGTCCTGTTGACATCGAGTCCGGCAAAGGTGACCTGGGTTAACGGCATACACACCACGTCGCTTGACCTTAATTTGAGCCCGACCGGTGGCACTGCTGGAACCCGCGCCGCGTTGTCGGCAACGCTCGTGGACGTGTCGCTCACACCGACGATGGCGATAGCCAGCGCGACCGTGCAGCTTGCCGTGGGTAGCCAATCGTGCAGTGGCGTGACCAACGCCAGCGGTGTGGCGAGTTGCGGCTTCATTCTGACGACCGTCGGCAATTTAACGCTCACCGCGAGCTATGCCGGATCGGGATCCTTCTCACCGTCAAGCGCTTCCACCGGCTTTTCTGTAGTCGCGCCGACCAAAATTGATATCGACGGCAACGGTAGCGTTGACGCGCTGACCGACGGGCTTTTGATTGAACGCTGGCTGTCCGGACTCACCGGCACCGCGCTGATCAACTCCTCCGTCGGAACCGGTGCGACGCGGATCACGTCAGCCGACATTACGGCGTATTTGACCGCCCTGCGTCCGGTGCTTGATGTTGATGGCAACGGCCAGTTCGATGCGGCAACCGATGGTCTGCTCATCGTGCGTTACCTGATTGGCTTGCGCGGTGATGCGCTCATCGCCGGCGCGGTAGCAGGCGGCGCACCGCGAAGCACCAGCGCCGCTATCGAAACGTATATCCGAGGACTGTTGCCCTAGGCGGTGTCGTCACGAGATAGCCTGCGTCACGATTGCGTCGGTGTCGCAGCCCTTGCGGCTATCAGGTGCTCGGCACTCATGCGGTGCGCTCATCTTGGGAGCTTACAACCCCGCACCGGCAACCATGCCGACATCACATCAATACCCGGCGTCCTTGGTGCCAACAACTGCCTGGATATCGAGAGCAACGGGCAATCGCTAGCCGCGAGCGACGATATGCTGCTACTGCGAGCGCTGTTCGGGTTGACTGACACAGCTGTTACCGACAACGCCCTCGGCGCACCACCTCAGGCGCGAAGCGATTGGGCCACCATTCGCATCTATCTCAATGGCACGTGCCAGTTGGGGCTAGCGTAGAACCAGAACGCCCTACAGGCAATGATTCGCAGCTTCGAGAAGTACACACGGTGTGAACGCTAGAATTCAATGAGTCAATTGCATTGCCCGAATGGTGGAATTGGTAGACACAGCGGACTTAAAATCCGCCGCTTTCGTGAATAGCGGGCGTACCGGTTCGATTCCGGTTTCGGGCACCATAGCTTACGTTGATAGCAATCACTGACAAAGTTCAACGGCGCACCGTTCGGGTTACACCTGGGTTACAGTAGAAAAAAACGTCGGCTGGCGACTACCAAACGCGACAGCGACCGCGCAAGCATCTACTCGCCTCGACGCTGCCAGCGAGCAACTCCAATAAAGACGCGCCGCCACCAACCGGTCTTTCGCACAATGTCAATAATTTCTATCGACGGCGTTGTTCGCCACAGACACCCTTATGATTCGGAGTCGTCAACGCCACGTGTGTGCGCAGATATAAAGACGTCAAGATCCACTTTGCGGTAACGCACATTGCCGCCGAGCTTGACATATGGTGGTTTTACGCGGCCCGTGCATCGCCAGGTGACCAACGTTTGCGCGGGTGTGTTGAGATACGCTGCGGCTTGTTTTGTATTCATCAGCGCTTCCATAGTCGTCTCCATATTGCTGCGCGTTGACGTGCGCGGTGTCGGGGAGATAATTCTGTATTGCATCACTAAAGCGCTCGCGCGCGAGAAACAATACGTTTGTGCTCGCATTGGCAACCGCGCCATCTGGCACTTCCGCAAAACCCAGCGATTTCATCGTCGGCACAAAACTAAGGTCAACTCGAACATCAGGCCTGATTCGGAGGGGACGGGTTTGATAGCACCGGCACGCCGACGAAATCCATGGAGGTCGTTTTGACGTCACGGCACACATTTGTCACCAGCGGTTGTAAATTGACACAGGGCAGCGATATGAAACTGATACAGACGCATTTTGAGAAGATGGCTGCCATTTAGGGTTGATTTGATCAGCAAAGAGGTGTTTGGGAAAATTCAGGTACTCAAGAAACATGGCTGCAGTCTTCGCGCGATAGCGCGAGAGGTGGGCTGTGCGGCCGATACGGTGCGTCGGCAACTGGACTGACCCCGATTTCACGGACACTTCGTGTGTGTAGAAATTGAAGGAGTCAGAAGATGGGTGGAAAGACCAAGCCGCCGTACGCGGAAGCGTTTCGGCAGCAGATTGCTGAGTTGGTTGCAAGCGGCCGCGTGGTGGGCGAATTGGCACGCGAGTTCAATGTGAATTCGAAAAGCATTCACAACTCGGTGAAGAACGCGGGGCGGTTGTCTGACCTGCCGCGTGGCTCGGAAATCATCAAGGCGCATCGAGCGGTGAAAGCGGCGGTGGAGCGAAACATGCTCACCGGGGCGGAGCGTGAAGAATTGCAGCGCCTGCGGCGCGAGAACCGGCAACCCAAGCTCGAGCGCGACATCCTGTCAAACGGATTTGGCAACCGCGCGGCCTGGTTTGCACACAAAAGCGAGAAGACATCGCTGGGCGCTACGAATTGATGGAGCGTATTGTGGCGAATCAGGCCGACGCCGAAACGACGACGCGGGTCACGGCGGTGGTGGCACGCACCCTCGGTCTATCGCGCAGTGGATATTACGACTGGCGGCGTCGTGCGCCCTCGGCAAGAGCGGTTGCAGATGTGGCGCTCGGAAAGCGATTGCGCGCGCCTTTGCCGAGAGCGACGAAATCTACGGCGCGACGAAGGTGCAGGCCGAACTTCGCGACGCTGAAGTGGAGAGCCACGACGGACGCTGGGCGAGCGTGAGCAAGAACCGCGTAGCGCGGCTGCTACGTGCGCAGGGACTGCGCGGGGTCAGCCGCGCTACGCGGCTTCACTGTTACCACCGAGCAGGGCAAGAAAGAGCGCCCCGTCCCCGATCTGGTCAAGCGCAGATTCGTGGCGGACGCGCCCAATCAACTTTGGGTGGCAGACATCATCTATATGCCGACGTGGGCGGGGTTCGTCTACCTGGCCATCGTGCTCGGTGCGTGAAGCCGTCGAGTTGTCGGCTGGCAGATCGGTGAGACACTGCACACGCGACTCGTTCTGTATGTGAACGATGAAGCGGTCACCTTGCGCTGCTGACTCGAAAGCCTGACGCGGTGATCCAACACAGCGATCAAGGATGCCAGTACACGAGCCTGCCCTTCGGTCATCGCTGCGGCGAATTGGGTGTCCGGCCTTCGATGGGAACGGTGGGCGACGCCTACGACAACGCGATGGCGGAGAGCTTATTCGCCAGTCTGGAGCATGAACTGCTCGCGCGGCGCAGCTTCAAGCGCAAGGCGGAGGCGAAGACGGCACTATTCATCTACATCGAGGCCTGGTACAACTTACGGCGACGGCATTCGGGTACTGACTATCTGTCGCCGGCACGATTTGAGGCCAAGCACGCAATTCTCTTCGAGTAACGGGCGAAGCGCCATGATGCGCGTGGCGCATCGCACAGCCCCGCGCCCGTTCGCTCGAAGGGCCAGCACGAGCGCGGGGCCATGGATAACCCTGCGCAGATAGAAACCGAGGCGTCCGATATCATCATTAACACCGCGCTACCACTGGAGTTTCTCCAGCCTTAAACTGTCCTTTGAAACGGGGGCAGTCCAAGCCTCGCATGTCACTGGGCAGTGAAATTGCCATTGTTTACATTGCCATCATTTGCTCCCATTAACGATTCAAGCTGCTGATGATGATAACGACAGCTCTCAACGATTGTTAGTTCACGCTGGGCGGCTCGCAAACTAAAGCCTGGTGAACGGCCAAACTTCGCACCCCACCAGTGCGCACCGATCGGAGATTTGGGTGCACCGGAAGCACATGCTGCGCTCGGGACGCCAGACATGCCACAAAAGTCTCTCGGAAGAGACTTTTCCAATCGCGCCTAAAACGCCTTTATTAAGCCATATTTCGGCGAAACCTTCCACTTTTGAGGGTTTTTTCGGCTAAATACCCAGACACGGCCGCGCGTCCACACCGAATTCGACAGGGACAAATCAGTCTCCCCGTGAAAGTTGTCCATGTTGCCCCCCAGTCTCACGGAAGCGACCGTTCTACTTCGGTGATCACGGCTTTTTTTGTACGGGGTTTAGTCGAAAAATCCCGATCTTGACAACGTAATTATCGTAAGTATCGCGACAATATCGCGCGTTCGTTCCCCAGCATGCACGAGCAAAAGTCTCTCCGAGAGACTTTTCTAAATGGTTCGTTTTGCACAAATACCGCACATCGTCGCGCGCTTATCGCGAATTCAACATGGACAAATCAGTCTCCCCGTGAAACTTGTCCAGATCGTCAGTCTCACGGACGCGACGGTTTTACTTCGGCAAATGCTTTTTTTAGGTGCCGTTTTCGGCGACAGCGACCAACACAGCGGGCACTTGCGACCAGATTCGTGATCACCGTGGATGCGCCGCAGTCGCAGGGAAGTCCGCGTCGGCCCGCTTTGTAGTGTCGGGACACAGTCTGCGCCGACCACGCGCTGCGCCGCCACCGGCCCCCCACCAGGCCCCGGACGCACTTGAACGTGACAGGGTTACCCAAGCGCTCTCGATGCCCACACGGCGACTTTGGACGCCATCGGAGAGGGCGTCGTAGTTGGCACGATTAGTCCCGTCCATCCGCTTCGCGCGGGCTCGGGCTTAGCGCTGGAATTCGCTCCAAGGGCGCGGCGACTTGCGTGCGACCCGCATGCACAGTCCTATTCGCAAAACAAATTCCCTACTGAAACAGCCTCGCTTTTGATCGCTGTGTAAAAGAGGGCGGCGTTGACACTCGTTCATCTCCACTTCGCATCTCCCCAGCATGAGCACCGACACCCTGATCCTCGGTAATGTGACCTATGAACGCCACGCCCTCTCTTCGGTCTTCCCACCGATGTCGCCTAAAGATTACTCGCTGTTGCTCGCCTCGATGCGCGAGCTGGGGCAACAGGCGGCCATTAAGCTCATTGAAGAACGCTTGGTGTTCGACGGCTGGAATCGTCTACGGGCATGCGCTGAGCTCAACATCGAACCAATGTTCGAGCACATCGCGCCGAATCAAAATTTGCAGGCGCTTGCGATTGCCTTCAATTTGGCACATCGACATTTGACGGCGGGCCAAAAGGGATTGATTGCCGGGCAGTTGGCGACGCTGTCGCACGGCGGCGGGCGCTTAGGAGCTGGGCGACCAGCAGAGTCGACAGTCGTCGACGAAGACGAAATTGACCATAAGAATGAAGATCTAAGATTGGATCTTGATTCTCCTGAGCCGGAGGCGTCTGCTCCCGCCGCCACTTCAGAGACAGCAGAGCCGCATCAGCCTGAGGCTGCATCCGCTTCCAACAGCATCAAAGCATCCGCCGAGCGTATGGGCATCTCACGCGCCACGGCAGCTATGGGTAAGAGGGTGGTCGAAGAAGGTGACGACTCGCTTTTGCAAGCGGTTAAATCCGGTGAAATCTCGCTAGCCGACGGCTATGTCATCGCTAAGAGCCCGCGCGAGGAGCAGCGCGATCGCGTGAGGTCTGCGCTGGCCAATGGCAAGGAGTGGCTCAAAACCCACAAAAAGCCGCGTGAGCTTGCCGAGAAGGTCGCGAAGTCGGTACTTAAAGGTGATGAGCTTCCGCAAGGCCTGACCGACGAACAACTCACCTCCGTATTTTTGCGCGTGGCCAACATGATGGTTGTAGGCACCCGCTCATGCGCCACCTGTCTAGATGCACATTCGACCTACTTTACCGACTCGGACATCACGCAGATCGAAACTGCGCACAAGCGTCTAGGTGAAGCACTGGCGAAGCGCATCAACCGCGCCGCAGCGTAATTCAAATCGCACACCGCTCACGCTGACTCGAACGAGCCGCGATCTTCAATCAGCACGGGTGGTCGTTATTCAAGCGGCGCGGACAATTCGTCCTCTGGTGGCAGCGAAACCCAAATCGCAAGCCGTATTCCGTTAGCGTTTTTCGCGCAGATCACGACAACTACTTCTATCCAGATTTCGTCGTCTGCATCGCACATGACGTGGCCGACGAACCGCTCTTGCGACTCATCGAAACCAAAAACGATATTAAAGATGCTGCGCGCAAAGCGCGACATGAACCACTGAGCTATGGCATGGTGCCCTTCCTCACCCCTGATCAAAGCCGGTTGCGTATCGTCAACGAGGCAGGTGTACCCGCAGATTACGTCGACCTTGACTCCCTCTCCACCGTGCTCGCTAATCCTGTCAACATTTCGTTGAGTGATTAAGCGAAACATTAAAGGCTGATTCGCGGGGCCCGTTTACGAGGCATCTCTGCACTCATCGACCGCAGGCGATCACGATGGCTTGTGGACATTGACTCAGCCGTGTCCTCGCCTTGTGGGCGAGGCTTCCGATTAAAAATGGTGTGATCTTCGGGGGCCGCACTTGCTGCGGCAGTCGCGTCGATTCGTTTTGCATCAAACGCACGCCGAAACTCACGCGGTGACTGCCAGTTGATTGCCGAGTGCATACGCGTGGTGTTGTAGAAGCCTTCGATGTAGCCGAACACGCAGCGTTTGGCCTCTTCCCGCGTCTCAAAGCCCCGCCCATGCGTTTCCTCGACTTTCAAGCTGTGCCAGAAGCTCTCCATCGGCGCGTTGTCGAAACAGTTACCCGTGCCACTCATCGATTGTCGGTAGCCCATCTTTAGCAGGTAATTTCGCGTTTCGTGCGCAGCGTATTGGCTGCCTTTGTCAGAATGAAAGATGAGCCCGTTAACTTTACGCTTCTCGCTGAATCCATTTCGGAATTCCGCCATTTTCAGGGCATCGTGT
>JANXUB010000007.1 GCA_025352105.1 Burkholderiales bacterium
GACAATCGAACCCCGGATGCGGTGCATCGGAGCGGCATCGGTGGCGGGGCCATCATCATCGACAAATATCCGCGC
The DNA here is from genome assembly GCA_025352105.1 of Burkholderiales bacterium. Classification (GTDB taxonomy): domain Bacteria; phylum Pseudomonadota; class Gammaproteobacteria; order Burkholderiales; family Casimicrobiaceae; genus Casimicrobium. Next base: position 76 of record JANXUB010000007.1, read on the forward strand.
GCAGAGCCTGTGTCCTGCGGCTCGCTACGCTCCCCGCTGGACACAGGCTCTGCGGCGAACACCAAAGCATCAGTTCAAGAACCAGGGCAGCGCTGTTCAGCTGTACGACACATCGAGCGCACAACTTAAATTAACTTCAAAGTTGTCTTGACAGTGGGGTCCACTTTAGTGCGTCGCTGATCCTTTGGTGGAATTGGGCAACGTCCACGACCTCGTTGCCCGCGCAGCAAACCGCCACCTCCGACGTCAAATCAGCGCCTGGTTTGAGCGCGGTGCCGCCGAGCGTGGTGCTGAGCATTGATCCCAAGCTTGGATCGGGCACGACTGCTGCCGTGACAGGCACCAAACGCGGCCAGTTGCCGCCCGTGTTGTCGCCGCGACTATCGGAGTACCTGGCGCGCAAGGACTTTGCTGCCTTGCTGGGCAAACTCAGGCAGATGCCGCATAACGCCGAGGCGCTGTTCCTGCAGGCGCAAATCCTCGAGCGCTGCGCGCGCATTTCCGACGCCGATCCGAAATGCGCAGTGCCCAAGTCGGCTGAGGAGCGCCGCACCGCCTACGTCACGAGCTTGCAAGCGGGCGCGCAAGAGGTGCAAGCGCGGATCGCAGCCTACGATGCTGTCAACACCGACCCCTGCGGCGATCTTCGCGCCACCCAGACTACACAAGGTGAATTGGCTGAGCTCAGAGCCAAGGCGGTCGAAATGAAGGATGCGGCTGCGCTGGCGCGGCAGCTCAATTGCGAAACCTTCGCTTCAATTGATCGAGCGAACGGAGGACGATCCCCGAAATTAACGACTCTCGCTTTGATCGCATCCGCACCGCGATTGCCTCGCGCAACCCAATTGCGGCGCGTGCCGGTGTCGGGATGCTGGCAAACACCTACCGAAACGGTGCTTTCCGCATCGGACCCGATGGCAAGCCGATCGACGCAAACGTCATGGCCTACGTCGCCAACGTAATGGCGTGCCAGTATGGCGCGGACTGCATGGTCGAGCTGTTGCGCGCCTGCGCAAACGACGGCAAGTGCGACGCCAGCAGCTACGACGACTATCTTGCCTTCTATCAATTGTCGCCGCACGATGCGCAAGTGGCCGAGCAGTACCGCAGCTGGCTCACGCAAATGGTTGACGCCAACAATTTTGGCCAGGTACCACTCGTTTCAGGCGAACAAACGACCGATTCTGTCCGGCTCGGCAGCTACTTCACTTGCGGTGGATGACCGGCCGAGCAACGCGCTTCACTCGACACGCCGCAAGGTCGAAGCAGCAGGAGATTTCCTCGTATCCGAAGTGAAGCGCAAGCTCTCTCCTCACCTCACCGAAAACGGCGACTGATAGGGCCGCCCGAACGCGACACCGCCGGCCACCGTCGCGACAGGACGCAGGAACATTTTTCCTTCGCGCACATTGTTGCGGGTGTCGACGAAATCCACTTTACCTTCGACGATCTCTAGGATCGACAAATCGGCGGGTGCGCCGACCTGTAGCGTGCCGTGCTTTGGGATTCGGTTGATGACGCCCGCCGGGGCTGTGGTGGCCATCGAAATGACTTGCGGCAGCGTGTAGCCAAGCGTGAGGAATTTGCTCATGACCCAGGGCAGGTAGGGCATGCCCGGCGTGTTGGCGGAGAACACATGCACGTCGGACGAAATGGTGTCCGGCGCACAGCCTTGAGCAATCGCGGCCTCGGCGACTGTGAAATCAAAGCTGCCGCCGCCATGGCCGATGTCAAAAATCACACCGCGCTTTTTGGCGGCGAGGGCGGCGGGCAGCAGTTTGCCGTCCTGCACGATGTTCGTGCCCATGCCCAAATCGTTTGGCGCGCCAGAAAAACAGTGTGTCAGCACATCACCGGGCCGCAACGTATCAAGAATTTGCGACATCAGCGCTTTGTCCGCTACACCGCCAATATGGCACATGATTTTGGCGGACACGCCCGAGCGTTCGCACGCAAGAATAGCGCGCTTCAGGGGCTCCAGCCCATGTTGCGCGATCACGTTCTGGCTCATGCGCACTTTGACACCGAGCACGATGTCTGCGTTTTCGGCGACGGCACGGGCCGCTGCGTCAACCTGCGCGTAGTCGATATTGAACAGTTCCGGCACCGGAAATCCCGCGAGGCCCGCCACTGCGATATGCACAAACGCGTACTGTCGCGTGCGCGATGCGGGCACCACAAATCGGCGATACGCGGCGAAATTGTTGGCACCGGCATCACCGGCAGAAACCACCGTCGTCGTGCATTGATGCGCCACCAGCTCATCGGCCGGAATGCCAATGGCGGAGCCGTAGGGATAGGTATGGCAATGCAGGTCAATAAGGCCCGGCGTTACCAATTTGCCACCGGCATCCATCACCCGTTGCGCGCGCTCGGGCGCGATGCTGGCATCGACGAGTTCGATCTTGCCAAAACGGATGCCGATGTCGCGCTTGCCGGAAAGATTCTGGCTCGGATCCATCACATTCGCATTGCGAATCAGCAGATCGAATTTGTCGTTCGGCCCCATCGCCGCGAACGGTGCGCCTGGCATGGCGGCAAGCGTCGCGAGCGCGACGCCGGATTTGACAAACTGACGACGCGAAACAATATCCATGATGCCTCCTTGACAACAGGTTTAAGGGTTACGGGTGAAACTCCCCTGCGCCGCAGTATCTGCGCCGTTTGCCGCAGCGTCAAGTACATGATGCGGTTGCCTGCGGAGTACCGCTTCTACAATGGATGCACCGTCGTAGTAACAGAAGAGGCACCGGCATGGCGAGCAGTAAGACCCCCGTAAAAACTACTGCGTTGGGCACGGCGCTGGCTGTGGTGCGCACGGCCACCGGTCTTGCCAACAATGCAAGCAACGCGCTTAAAGTGGCTCAATCCATCGGCGCGACGATTCGCGCTACTCGTGAAGTTCAACACATTTCGCTCTCGGATTTGGCCAAGCGCGCGGGTGTTTCCAAGTCGGTGGTGAGCCGCATTGAAGCTGGGCTTACCAGCCCGACAGCGGTGATGCTGGCGAAGCTTGCTGAGGGCATGACGGTGTCGCTCTCAACGTTGTTGCGCGGTGAGAATGGGCCGCCAGTGCATATTCAATTGGCAGTGGAGCAACCGATTTACACCGATCCGAAAACAGGCTTGATCCGACGCACGTTGTCGCCAGTCAGCCCAGATGCCACCGTTGAGATCGTTCACAACAGTTTGCCTGCGCGCAAATCCACTGGCAAATTTCCGGCGCATTCGCTCGGTACGCAGGAGCACATCGTCGTTCAAGTCGGCAAAATTGAGGTGACGGTTGGCAAACGGGTGTTCGTGCTGGAGGCTGGCGACGCAGCGCAATTTGCAGCGGACAGTGAGCATTCGGTGCGCAACGCGGGCACTCGAAAAGCGGAGTGGCTGCTGGTGATTCATTCGTTGCCAAGGGTGTTGAAGCGGTAGCGAGCTTTTGATACAGCGGCCTTTGTAGGGTGGGTACCCCGTGCCCACCCAACCTCCGCAAATCACCCCAAATGGCAATGCCAAGCCTTGGTGGGCAGAGGCTGCCCACCCTACAAAATCTATAATTGTGTTCGATATATCGAACAGACTTGTTTCTCATGAATCCGCAATCCTCTGGCCTGATCCTCGGCGCTGTTGGCGTCCTCATCTTTAGTCTCACCATGCCGATGACCAAGATTGCTATGGCGGGGGACGCGTTGTCGCCGTGGTTTGTTTGGGCTGGACGCGCGGTGCTGGCGGCAGCTGCGGGCATTGTGTATTTGCTGGCGACGCGTGCGCTGTTGCCGCGGCGCAAGGCGTGGTTGCCGCTGATGGGGGCGACAGCGGGTATCGTTTTTGGTTGGCCGTTGCTCAATACGTTTGCGCTGCAAACGGTGCCGTCGAGTCATGCGGCGGTGGTGAACGGTATCCTGCCGCTGTCGACTGCGGTGATTGGTGCGTGGCTTAATCGCGAGACGTTGTCGCGACCGTTCTGGTGGTGCGCAGTTGCGGGCACCGCGCTCGTGTGTGGGTACGCGTGGATGCGCGCGAACGGTGAGTTGCATGCGGCTGACGCGCTCATGCTGGTTGGGGTTCTGCTCGGCGGATTGGGTTATGCGTCAGGCGCGATTGCAACCCGTTATTTGACCGGGCCGCAGGCGATTTCGTGGGCCTTGATTCTGGGCTTGCCGGGTACGCTGTTGCTGGCCGTGTGGAGCGCACCGGCGCACCCTGAAGTGGTGTCGATGTCGGCTTGGCTCGCGTTTGCGTACCTCGGTTTGATGAGTCAGTGGATCGGGTTTTTCTTCTGGTATCGAGGCCTCGCGTTGGGCGGCATTGCGCGCGTGAGTCAGGTGCAGTTGATGCAACTCTTCTTCACGCTAGCATTCGCTGCGTTGCTGCTGCGAGAATCCATCGAACCTGCGATGTTTGTGGTGGCGTTTTTGACCGTTGCTTTGATCGCGATTGGGAGAAATGCGGGAAGAAATGCAGCGCGCCGCTAACGATGCGCTCGCTTATTCGCTACCCCTTTGATGCTCAGGGCCGACGCCCGACGCCCGACTCACGCGATTGGCGATGCAACGGGCGTGGATACCGGCCTCCGCCGGTATAGCAAAAATTTTGGATCATTCAAGCACTGTTTGTTACTGAAAAGATATGTACCTACCGAAACACTTCGAGTGCCCTGACCCCGCCCTGACACTGGAAATTATGCGGACGCATAACTTTGCGACGCTGACGTCTGTCGACGCGGACGGCGCGCCGTTTGTGACGCACTTGCCGGTTGCGTTGACGCAGGCGACTGAGGAGGGCGACAAAGTCGTGCTGCATTTTCATATGGCGAAGGCGAATCCGCATTGTGCGATGCTGCGCGAAAAGCGGGCTTCAATGTTCGCGTTTCTTGGGCCACACGCGTACATGTCGCCTAGTGTGTACGCTGATTTGCGTCGTGTACCGACGTGGAATTACATCGCGGTTCATGCCTACGGTCAGCCGCAGGAGTTGGCTGAGAATGATGCCAAAGATGCACTGCTCAAATCGCTGATTGCGATTCACGAGCCCGCGTATGCCGATCAATGGCGCGCGCTGGACGAGAAATATCAGACCATGATGATGAGTGCAATCTGCGCGTTTCGCATGACGGTCACGAAACTGGAGAGCAAGTTCAAGCTCAATCAGCATCGCCCCGAAGCGCGCGCGGCGATGAAAGCGAAGTACGGCGAGGGCAAAGGGACTGCGGATGAGCAGGCGCTGATTGAATGGCTCACTCGGATCACCCCAGCGTGAGTGATCAGGTAGCTGCAGACGACGAGCGCTTCATGCGCGAGGCATTGCGCCTCGCTGATGAAGCGGCCACAGCGGGCGAAGTGCCCATCGGCGCAGTTGTCGTCGTTGCCGGGCAGCTTGTCGGGCGCGGCATGAATCGCGTGATCCGTGATGGCGATACAACGGCGCATGCCGAGATCGTCGCGCTGCGCGAAACGTTTCGTCGCATCAACAATTACCGTGTTCCGGGGGCGACTGTTTACACGACGGTCGAGCCTTGCGCGATGTGCGCCGGCGCGCTCATGCACGCGCGGGTTGGGCGTGTGGTGTGGGGCGCACCCGACCTTAAATTTGGTGCGGCGGGAAGCGTGGTGGATCTGTTCGCCGAGGCGCGGTTGAATCATCATGCGCGCTCGGTGCGCGGCGGGGTGTGCGCGGCGGAATCCGCGTTGCGCCTGAAGAATTTTTTTGCCTCGAAGCGAGGCTTGGATAGCGCTGTGAAACCTGAATTTAAAGTAAAGACGGCGAGCTGGCCCGACGATCAGTCGACGCTCAAGGCGATTCGCTTCGAGGTGTTTGTCGAGGAGCAGAAAGTGCCCGCCGAATCGGAAATTGACGAGCATGATCCGGTTTCGATTCACGCGATCGCGTGGACAAATGGTGAGGCGGCCGCGTGCGGGCGTCTGCTGCCGGATGGACACATCGGTCGCATGGCGGTGCTCAAGCCGTATCGCGGCTTGGGTGTAGGAGCATTCGTCTTGCTGCACCTGATTGAACGCGCGCGTCAACGCGGTGACCTTGAGGTCGTTTTATCGGCGCAGACGCACGCGCTGGGGTTCTACGAGAAGTTCGGCTTTACGGCGGAAGGGGGCGAATATCTTGACTGCAACATTCCGCACCGCGATATGCGAAAAATTTTAGGGGACTTCTAGAAATTTGTTTTTCGGGATGAAATGCAAGGCGCACGGCGCGCAGCAACCGGAATGTACGCTCTGGTACATGAGGATTGCGAGCACCGGGCAACGCCGCAGTTCGCCCGAACAACAGATTTATAGGAGTGCCCGTTATAAAGGGAGATGGCAATGAAAAGTACGTTCAGGGGGATGCTGGTCATGGGACTTTTTTCAACTATCTTGACGCTCGTCGGCTGTGATCGCGTGGCGACCGGTGAGCTACAGGCGGGGCAATCGACGGTGGCTGATTTGAAGCTCAAAATGGGCGAGCCAGCAAGTGTCAACCGCGAAGGCGACAAAGAGATTTGGGAATACCCGCTGGGGCCTGAAGGCGTGCGCACCTACATGATGACGATCAACGCACAGGGCACAGTCGAGAAAATCGATCAGGTGCTGGTTGACGCTAATTTCAAGCGCATTGTGCCCGGCATGACGATCACCGAAGTGAGACGCATTCTCGGGCGAAACAGCAAAGAGCAGCGTTTCGGCATGACGCCAAACGAGCTGACGCATAAGTACAAATTCAACGCCAACAACGAAGATATTTACTTTGACGTGACCTACAACGCCGAGGGGCGCGTGAAAGAAGTCGGTTACGACACGTTCAGCTTGCAGCGCGGTTCGTCGCGTTAGCAGCGCGCGATTTTGAGCCTTTTGGCGAGGCAAAAAATCGCAACAGCTTTTTCGACTTACGACCGATTGCTATGGGGTTAAGCGCAAAAATGCTGCATGTTGAGTTATTCGTATTCCAGCGCTAAGCCCCTTTAAAATAAGGGTTTCCGTAAAAAGCTGTCAAAGAAAACACAGCCGCCGTTTTGCCCTGCAAAAAAATTGACGTTGTCATATCAGTGATGGTGGATCGGTGGTAAAGTCGGCCTCAGACCTTCCTTATCCTGCTCTTGTTTGAGCTTATTGCATGATCTCTATGCCCGGTTTTGGAAAGCCTACCCAGCCAGTCCTGCAACGCCTAAGCTTCCTCGCGTCCCAGTTCGCAATACTGTGCTTCATTGTGTGTAGCAGTGCGGCGCTGGCGCACGTAAAGTGGTTTGCGCCGTACGATTTGTTGTGTCCTCCGCGCCCCTTGTTTAGCGTGGTGTACGGCACTTTTTTCCTGACATTCTGCGGCTTCATGATGCCGGTGATATTCGTCACGGCCTACATCGACGTTTTGCTCGCGCAGCGGGCGCACGGTCTCAACGAACTGGTGACTAAAGTCTCCAATTTTTTCGAGCCGAATGCGTTCCTGTTGCTCAGAACCGGCGTGTTTTTGTTCCTGTTGGCGGTGTCTTACATGGGGAACGTTCTTTTGACGCCGGAATTGCAAACTGAGTGGCCCTGGGTGCGCTGGTTACAGCTTTTGATGGCGCTGCTCGTCGTCATGCCCAAAACAGCGTTTTTGACCGCAATCGGCTTGGCTTTCCTCTATGTCTGCGCCATTTATCAGTACGGTTGGTTTCACCTGCTGGATTACCCGATTTTTCTTGGGGTTGCTGCGTATCTCTTCATCATGTCGCGCTACGGCGAGGAGAAATCAGCGCTGGCGCTGACCGTTTTGCGGGTGCTGACTGGCGTCACGCTGTTGTGGGCAGGCATGGAGAAATTTGCCTACCCAGAATGGAGTTTTCCGTTGCTGAAAGAGCGGCCGAGCGTTTCGCTTGGCTTCGACCCGGAGTTCTACATGGTGGCGGCGGGCTTTTTTGAGTTTACCGCTGCGTTTTTATTGATGACGGTGTCCATCGCGGCGCGCGTGGCTTCGGCGCTGTTACTGGTCATCTTTTCTGCTGCTGTCCCCGAGTTCGGTATCGTCGATTTGGTGGGGCACTTCGTCATCATCATCGTGCTGATCGTGCTCATATTCACGCACAATCCGATCGCCGACACGTTCAACGCGTTCAAAAATCCGACATCAGCTGCCGCGCTTTTTGTGGTGTTGTACTTTGCTGCGCTGGCGGCAATCGGCAGCTTGTTTTACGCCGCGCATTGGCTCGCCTACGGCGTCTGAGCGAGCGAACTCTAGGCGACAACCACGCGCGATTTCAGGGGAGCGCGCGCGATCCCCCGACGGTAGCGGCTGGTCAGGCTTCCCGCAAAAAGGCAAAGCGACCGCGCAACGCGCGAAGGCCGTTCATGATCGAGACTTTAAGCGAATTTGTGAGCGCCGTCTCCGGCGCAGCTTCTACGGCGTGACGCACCAGCAGAGCCGGATTGTTTTTGTAGAGCACGTTCTGATTGACCGCCGCCTTCACGCTCAATTGCAGCGCGCCGCGACGAATCGGCTTGTTGGCATAGCGGAAGATCTGTACCTGATTGATGAGCTTGATGACCGTTTCTGCGTCCTGCGCCTCGGTCAATAAAATTGCCAAAATCAGCGGGTACTGCGTCTTCAGGATGCGCAGCAGTTGCGTGGTGTCTTCGTTGCTGACATGGGTGTCAGTAATGATGACCGAGATGTCGTGCTTCTCCAGGATATCAATGGCTTGAGCAATGTTCCTGGCACCATGAACGCCGTACACATTGTGGAACATGCCGGTGATCGAATTGATTACGTCGGCGTTGTCGTCAATGACCAGTATTTCCGCAGCCGAGGCCAGCGCGGGAGCCTTCAGCGTTGCCGCCTCGCTATTCACGAGCACGGGAGCATTCGCCGTTGTCCGTGCAATCTCAGCGGCCTGCGCAACGATTGCCTTGATTTCGCTGTGATCCCACGGTTTGTTGATGTAGCGGAACACCTCGCCGTCGTTGACCGAGCCGACGATGGCCGCGAGATCAGAGTAACCGGTGAGCAGCACGCGCATGGTGTTCGGGGAGAGCTGACGCACGCGCGAGAGCAGGTCAATGCCGAGCATGCCAGGCATGCGCTGGTCGCTCACGATGACGTGAATATGCGTCTTTGCAATGATCTCAAGCGCCTGAGCGCCGCTGGTGGCCGTGTGTACTTCGTAGCTTTGTCGAAAAATGGTTCGCAGCAGGCTCACGATGCGCTCTTCGTCATCGACAAACAACACGCGCAGGGTTTCTTGGGTCATAGTCGCTCTATCCATTAAGCCGTTTAGACGCTACGGTGGCGCACCAATCAGGCAGGCTGCAAGTCCACCGGATCATCGTCTTCGATGATACCTGCGGCCGCCTGTTTCTGCTGGATTGGTAACAAAATTGAGAACGTTGTGCCGATATCCTTCTCTGTATCCACCAGAATTTTTCCGCCGTGGGCTTCAATAATTTTGTAGGAAATCGACAGGCCCATACCCGTGCCCTCACCAATCGGTTTGGTCGTGAAGAACGGGTCGAAGATTTTCGGCAACACGCTTGATGGAATGCCGCCACCATCATCCTGAATTTCGATGCGAATCATCTTCTCGTCGTGGCGTTCGGTGCGCAGTATCAACGTGCCTTGTTCGCCCATCGCATGCGCCGCGTTGGTGATGATGTTCAAAAAAACCTGGTTGATCTGCGACGGCGAACACATGATGTCCGGCACGTCGAGGTATTCGGTTTGTACAGTGACGCGGTGCTTGAGCAGATTGCGGGCTAACAGCAGGGTGCTGTCGAGGCCTTTGCGCACGTCGAAGTTGGCAACGCTGGCACGATCAAGGCGGCTGAAATTGCGCAGGTTAATAACGATCTCGGAGATCTGACCGATGCCGTGGGTGCCATCGGAGAGCATCGAATCGAGTTCTTCGAAGCGCTTGTTTTTTACGACATCGTGTGAAAGCGTTGCCACTTGCAGATACTGCGTGTTCAACTCGTTCTTGTCGGCGTTCTTGTCGCGCAGTGAGGTTGCGAAGAGGTGGCTGCTGTTGGCCAGATCGTGCACCTTGCTCAGGTGCTCTTTCATCACGTCGAGCGTGCCTTTAACGTAGGCGAGTGGCGTGTTGATTTCATGTGCGATGCCCGCGACCATCTGGCCGAGGGCTGACATTTTTTCTGACTGCACCAGTTGCATTTGCGACTCTTTAAGCTCGCGGTTTGCCTGGGTCAGCGCACCATTAACCTTACCCAGTTGCCGGTAACTGCGGATCAGACGCCAGCCCAGATATCCGAGCAGTGCCAGCAAGAAGACCGAATACGCAATGAGTAGCTGCCGATAAAACTGCTGATCGAGCAGGCGCGTTTCGTGCGTTTTAGAGTACGCGTCACTCAGCTCGTCAATTTTTTTGGCGGTCGGCAATGCGGACAACTCGTTGAGCAGACTGGCACCGATGTCCTGCTGCTTGAGTGTGGTGCCAATGTGAGCAATCAAAACCTCGATGGATTCTTTGACTTCAAGCGGATACTGCTCGGCGCGCTCGCGCAACGTGACGAGCTGCTGCGTGAGCTTGTCTTTCAGCGCGGCGTCGGGGGTCAGGTTGTAGCTCAGCGTTTCTGAAAACACTGGATTGACTGTCGCCTCAAGCTCTGCTTGTCGAGCCGCGCTCAAGCCAATCCGTTTCGCCGTGGCGATCACGTCGTCGTAAGCGGTCGGTAAAAAGTTGGTCGAGTTGCGATAGATTGAATTCTGCGATTTGAAGCGCTCGATCATCGCGATCTTTTTCGCCATGATCTCCTGGAACGACTTGAGCATCGTATCCAGCTCAGCCGATTCGCCGGTCTCAACGGTCTTTTGCGTCAGGCCGGTGGCGAGTTCGCGAATCACAGGCAGTGGCTGCGCGACAGGATCGTAGTTATTGTTGATTCCCATCTTCGACTTGAAGACGTCGATATTCCACTCGGCATCAATCTGCTTTAACTGACGCAGATTGCTGATGACGTCGTTGTGCGCGTCAAAGTCCACGTTGCGGGTTTTGCTGAATAGAAACCCGAGAATTGCGACGAGCACGACCGCAATCGCGATGTTTATGTTCCGCTGCATGCCGCTGCTGATCTCGCGCTTTTTGACGTCGGTGCTCATTGAAGCGGCTTCCCTTTGAATTCTCCAGTCAGCGTGCGCAAAAATTTGATGATCAATTCCTTGTCACCCTTGGGTGCCGGACGCCCCAACTGATACTGAAACATGATGTCGACGGCGTCGTCCAGCGTGGCGGCTGAGCCGTCGTGGAAGTAGGGCGGCGTCAGCGCAACGTTGCGCAAGCTCGGTACGCGGAATACGTGCTTGTCTGCCTCATTCTTGGTCTGGTTGAAGCGACCGAGATCGGCCGTGGTGATATTGCCGCGCTTCTTGAAATAGTCGCCCATCACGCCGAAGACCTGGAACATGTTGCCACCGACGTTTACGCCCTGATGGCAGGCAATGCAACCGTAAGCCTTGAACTTCTGATAACCGCGTTGCTCGTCCTCGGTGATGGCGGTCTTGTCGCCACGTAAAAATTTGTCAAAACGGGCGTTCGGTGTGAACAACGAACGCTCGAATGCAACGATGGCCTCGGCAATGTTTTTCGCAGTGGCAGGCTCGCCAAACACTGATTTGAACAATTCAGCGTAGTCGGCCTGACCGTTCAAGCGGGCTGTCAATTTCTCCCACGTGGTTCCCATGACCTTTGGGTTGACCATTAGTTTTTTGATTTGATCTTCGAGGGACTCATTTCTGCCGTCCCACGAGTAGCGGGAATTGAACGCGAGATTAAAAATGCTTGGCGCGTTCACGTCGCCCTGCTGTCCGCGAATACCCTTCGAGAGCGGAGTGCGGTCGGCACCTCCCGTGTTGTAGCCGTGACAAGCGAAGCAGGCAATGGTGCCGTCTTCTGACACCCGCTTGTCAAAAAACAGCTTTTCTCCCAAGCTGACTTTGCGCTCATCGAGCTTCATTTCCAGTGGAATCGGCTTTATCGGCTCGTTGACCTGCGCCAAAACTTGCCCCGCCATTCCCATCGAAATTGTCGCTGCCAAAGCAGCGATCACCGATAACAAACCACCCAACATACTACCCCCCCCAATACCAACTACTTTGTCTTTGTATCTCTACGGCAGCCGAAAGCGGCACCGCGCCGGATTTGTCTGGCATTGTCGTGTGAACGGTCGTTTGCGCCCAGTAACATCGGCCACCCGCCAGCGTTTGGCGAGTGTCATGTTGTGAACGCACGACACATGACGTACGACATGAATGCCCGTGCTTTCGTGTGTCCAGTGCGTTTAAAGACGCATCAGCTTCTTGGCTAAACGCACTATTTGACAGGGGCTAGACGGAAAAAAGCGCTAGAGTCGACTTTGCGCTAAATCATGGCCTAGCCCACTGAATCTATCGCTTATCGCCGAGAAGCTACTGCTGCTGGAGCGTTCCGTCCCCTGCCCAAACTATGCGGCGGACGAGAGTCTCACAGCATGTTTTGTGCCCGTTAGGACAGTGTCATCACAAAGTCGAGCACCGCCTGCGCGTGGCCCGCAACTTTGACGCCGCGCCACTCGTGGATCAGTGTGCGATCAGGACCAATGATGAACGTGCTGCGCTCGATGCCGCGCACCTGCTTGCCATACATGTTCTTCATTTTGATCCCGTCAAACTGGTCGCAAAGCGTCACTTCGGCGTCAGAGATCAGCACAAATGGGAAGCCGTGCTTCGCGCAGAAATTGTCATGCGATTTGACGCTGTCTCGCGACACGCCAACGATGATGGCGTTGGCTTTGGCGAACCGATCATGCAACGCCGCGAAGTCAATGCCTTCGGTCGTGCAGCCGGGAGTGCTGTCCTTGGGATAGAAATACAGGACGACGACTTTGCCTTTGTGGTCGGATAGTTTGAAGCGTCCGCCGCCGCTAGTCGGGAGGTCAAAGTCAGCTACTTGTTTGCTTGGCATGATGGTTCAACTCTAAAAATACAAATTGCCGCTGAATTGCGATTCGCAGTGCTCGCAGCAGCGCTAAGGCACCGACACTATTTTTTCACCAATTCCACACGACGGTTTTGCGCCTTGCCGATGGATGTGGCGTTATCACCGACAGGCTTGGTTGCGCCGAATCCCAGCGTATTGAGGCGCGCGGTGGCGACGCCGGCTGCGACGAGCCAGATTTTGACCGATGCCGCGCGCTTCTCAGACAATGTCTGATTGTGCGCGGCGGTCGCGGTGGAATCCGTGTGGCCCTCGATAGTGAATTTCCAGTCGGGCTTTTCCTTGGCGAGCTTGACGATGGTTTCGAGTGCGGTCTTCGAATCCGGTTTGATGACGTCGGAATCGGTATCGAAATTAATGCCGTAGATTCGCGCCCGACCGGCCTGATCCATGCCTTTCGCCAGTTGCGACGACGCTGTCTGAACGCCATTCCAGTGTGGGCAGCTGCCGACGTTGTCGCTGATTTTCTTGCCATACCAGAGCCCGCCCGTTCCATCGGTGTCGCCGTCATTCCACCAAAGGCCGAGGATTTCCTTGCCGTCCGGTGAGAAGGCAAATACGGCAGGGCCGCTACCACTGGTTTGCTTCCAGGTGAACCGCGTGACTCGCCCATCGATGCCGCCGCTTGTTATGACACCGTTGCCGTGCTCGTAGCAGCCAGATAGCGACGCTCCCTCCTGCTGAAGGTGGAAGTTCTGAAAGTTGGTCGCGTAAGTGCCGGATACGTTGGGGGCCGCTGTCCGCGTTTTCTGCTCACCATACGCACGGAAATCAAAGAGCTCGATGTACTCCGTTGAACCATGATTTTTTTTGATCGTGAGCTTGATCCAACGCGCGGGCATGAGCTTCGACACGACGAAGCTCTGCTTGTCCTGACGTGCCTTGAGCGAAAGCGTGGCTATGGTCTCAAATCCACTCGCCGGGCCAACATTGGATACCTGCACCACAACCTCTTTTGCGCTACGGCTGCCTTCGGGGTCACCGTCAGCGCTGGCGGTATCGAATTCAAGCGTCTTGATCACCGATTCTTCGGGGAGCACGATTAGCAACTCTTGCGGCGAGACCGTGCCTTTTGGCGTCGCCCAACCCGTTTTGCTGCGCTCATCCAGTAGCCAAAACGCCGACCACGATTCATCGTACTCAGTGGGCTTTTTGAGCATCCACGCGCCATTAGCGTACGAGGTGAGATTGATGTCACTGCCCGTCGCGGCAGGTTCCGCCGCGTCACTCGACGGGCTCGGTACCAGCGTCAAACCGGCCATAGCCAATGCGGCGATTGGCAGAAATTTTCGAAGAATCATTAGCGTCACGATACGCCTTTCAGAATAGATATCAAGCGATAAAGATCGCCAATAGTAATGACGAGCAACAAAAGCTAGCGGCGCATCGTCTGCGCAAGATGGGCGAGATAAGGTTCGCCCTGCTTAACCAGCGTACCTGATCGTCCGGCAACCTCTGCCCAGTCGAGTTCGCAGTACGGTAAGGCTTCTTTGTTCATAGTGTCAAAGTAGGTCCCGGTGCTGACCAAGCTGTAGCCCTGATCGCGCCAACCCGCCAGCAGGCGCACCATCACCGGCAGCAGCGCCATGCCTTCGAGTTCGGCGTGCAACGTGAAAACATGGTCGCGGCGATTGTGTGCGGTGAGCTGCAACAAATGCTCATGCACGTTTTCTGTGGTGCAGCCGTCGAGGCCAATCAGTTCGTCGAGCGTAGGCAGGGTGCCGGTGATTTGTGGCACCGGCAAGGCTTCGCCTTTCACCAGTGGCCAGAACACGCTTCCGGTGTCGGTGTCTTTTGCGGGCAAGAGCGCTGGCGGATCAGAGCGCACGTCGCTGGCGTAGCGATAGCCTAGCGTGCCCTGATGGCGCAGGGCCTCCACGCTCATTTGCCAGCCTGCTGCGCCCCACGTCTGCGCTGGATTTCCGAAGACTTGCGTGAAGCGCTCATGGGCGCGATCCATCTGATTGCGTGTCCATTCGGGTGATTTTTTCATCACGCCGTCTTGCCAGCTCACATGATCCCAGCAATGAATGCCGCATTCAAACCCGGCGTCGCGCGTGGCCTGCATCGGCTCGGCCGCGCGCTTGCCGATATCCGGACCGGGGATCAACGTGCCGTATAGCAGCGTCTTCAGGCCATAGTTGGAGCGCACCGACGTGCGTCTGACTTTGGCCAAAAAACCAGGTCGAAAAATGCGTTTGATGGCACGGCCGGTATTGTCCGGCCCCATCGAAAAAAGGAATGTCGCGCCGACCTGTTCGC
Organism: Burkholderiales bacterium; assembly: GCA_025352105.1. GTDB lineage: Bacteria > Pseudomonadota > Gammaproteobacteria > Burkholderiales > Casimicrobiaceae > Casimicrobium. The sequence continues at coordinate 15,284 of JANXUB010000007.1, forward strand.
GCTTAAAAAGCTCGACGAGACGAGGGACGCCTTCGAGCGTTCCGCGCAATGTGTCAACGTCAACCTTCAGGCAAAGAAACGGCATTACGCTCGCTGAGCTGCGGTGATGGTCGCGGCTTCTTCGCGGTAAGTTTCAAGAATTTTTCGCAGCGCGCGCGCCATCGTCACGCGGGGTAACCAGTCCAGTTCATCGACCGTATTGGTAATGCGCGGATTGCGATCCTGCACGTCCTGATAACCCACGCCGTAGTAGTCATCCGCCGTGGTGCTGACGATGGTCGTCTTGGCTGCACCGGCCTGATATTCAGGATACTCAGGCGCGATTTTGAGCAGCATTTCGGCGAGTTCGCGAACCGAATGATTGTTCGCAGGATTGCCGATGTTGTAGATTTTTCCGGTGGCGATGCCGCGCGGATTTTCGATGATGGTCATCAACGCGGCAATCGCGTCCTCAACGTCGGTGAAGCTGCGTCGCGCGCTGCCGCCGTCCACCAGCTGAATCGGTTCACCACGGATAATGTGGCCGATGAATTGCGTGATCACACGCGCGCCGCCGGGGCTGCTGGCGGTCAGCGAATCAAGGCCGGAGCCGATCCAGTTGAACGGACGAATCAGTGTGTAATCGAGCTCGCCTTTCAGACCGTGCGCATGGATGATCCGATCCATCAACTGCTTCGCGACTGAATAAATCCAGCGTGGTTTGTTGATGGGTCCGACGACAAAGTCCGATGTTTCCGAATCAAACTCGGCATCTTTGCACATGCCGTAAACCTCGGAGGTCGACGGAAAAATCAGGCGCTTTTTGTGCTTCACACACATGCGCACAATCGGTAGATTCGCCTCAAAATCCAGCTCGAACACGCGCAGTGGATCGCTGACGTAGGTTGCGGGCGTTGCGATAGCGACTAGCGGCAGCACCACGTCACACGCGGCTACTTGCTCATCGATCCACGATGTGCTGGTCAACATGTCGCGCTCGTGAAAGCTCATGCGCGGATGGTCGAGCAGGCTCTTGACGCGATGCGAGCCCAAGTCCATGCCGACGATTTGCCAGTCGGTGTTGGCCAGTATCGCGCGACTCAGATGATGGCCAATGAAGCCGTTGGCGCCGAGGATGAGAATTTTTTTCATAGCTGAGCCTTTTTCATGAACAGTATTGTTTCACGGCAAGGCGAACGCTGACAGCCACTGCCTTGTTGCGAGCCCGTCAAGCGTTTGCATGTTCACGATGATCGATAGTGGCTCAATCAAAAAACCATCGCCGCAGGCAATGGCCACGCGATCTTGGGCAGCGTGCAAAACAGTGCCCGCTTTGATCGAACTGAGCGGTGATTGGGTTGCATAAATTTTCGCGCGTGCAATGACAATTTCGCTGCCGCCAAATTCAGTGAACGCCCCTGGATACGGCGGCGCAACCGCACGAATCAGGTTGTACACGTCGCGAGCCGATTTTGTCCAGTCAATGCGTCCGTCTTCGGGTTTGCGGCCTGAAAAGTACGAGCCTGCCTTAAGGTCAAGCGGCACGCTGGGCGCGGTGCCCGCGATCAATTGCGGCAATGCGCGCACAAGCGTTACCTCCGCCGCAACGACCACTTTTTGAAACACCTCGTGGGCGGTGTCGTCGCCCAGAATCGGCACCGATGTCTGCGCGACGAGGTTGCCTGCGTCCGGCTTCACTTCCATGTAGTGCAGCGACGCGCCGGTTTCGGTTTCGCCGTTAATCACGGCCCAATTCGTTGGTACGCGACCGCGATATTTCGGCAGCAGCGAGCCGTGCATGTTGAGCGCGCCACGCTTCGGGATGCCAAGCATTTCCGCACCCAGCATCTTTCGGTAATAAAACGAAAACAGGAAGTCAGGCGCGAGCGCGCGGATGCGCGCAACCACATCAGGATGGTTCGGCTCATCAACGGTGATGGCCTCGATCCCGCGCTCCGCGCACACCTGAGCGACGGACTCGTACCAGATGTTTTCGGTGGCGCTGTCTTCGTGTGTCAACACCAGCGGCACATGCACGCCCTGATCAAGCAGCACACGCAGGCAGCGAACGCCTACGTTGTGATACGCAAACACCACTGCTGTGGTCGCACGAGCCGCCACCGCTGTGGTCGCACGAGCCGCGACTGCCGTGGTCATGCCAGATTGCGGGCGGTGGCAATGTCGCTTGCACCCGCCGGGAACTCGAGCACGGATTGTTCAACGATGCGATCAATCACGTAGCGCGGACGGTCACGAACCTGCAAGTAAATGCGACCCACGTATTCGCCGACAATGCCCAGCCCAAACAACACCATACCGGTCAGGAAAAATTGCAGGATGTCACGATCCAGCATCGCTCTCATTGCATCCCAGAACGGCAGTGTGATGCCGCGATAAATCATCAGACCGAGATAGGTGATGACCGAGCCGACGGCAACCGTCATCCCAAGTAACGAAAAAATTTGCAGCGGCAGCAGCGAGAAGCCCGTCATCAAATCGAAGTTGAGCCGTAGCAGTTGATACAGCGAATACTTCGATTCTCCGGCCGCTCGTTCGGCGTGCGCAACGACCACTTCGGTCGGCGTCATTGAGTAGGTGTAGGCGAGCGCCGGAATGAACGTGCGAACCTCGCGCGTCTGGTTGATCAGATCAACAATGCGCCGTGAATAGGCTCGCAACATGCAGCCCTGATCGGTCATCTTGATACTGGTGGTGCGTTCGCGAATGGCGTTGAGCGCCTTAGAAGCCGCGCCGCGCCACCACGCGTCGCCGCGCCGCAAATCGCGAATCGAACCAACGTAGTCGTGGCCCGCGTGGTACGCGGTCAACAACTTGTGAATTTCTTCTGGCGGATTTTGCAGATCAGCATCGAGCGTTACGGCCACTTCGCCGCGAACGTGCGCGAAGCCCGCCATGATGGCTGCATGCTGGCCAAAATTTCCCGAGAAAAGTACCACTCGCGTGACTTCGGGGCGCTTCGATTGTTGATCCAGCAAAAGCGCGGGTGAGCGGTCTTTGCTGCCGTCGTTGATGAAGATGACCTCGTACGACGTGTTCGATGCAGCAATCGCATCCAGCGCTGGGTAGAGCCGCGCGAAAAGCTCCGGCAACACGGCCTGTTCGTTGTAGACCGGAATGACAACGGATAACTTGGGGATCGTCATTTAGCGACGCGCTTCTTCGAGTACGGAAGCCAGACTATCGCACACGTAGTCCACATCGGCTTCACTGAGTCCTGCGTGCAAAGGTAGTGTCAATGTGGTGTCGGCAATCAATTCAGTATTGGGCAGATCGCCGATTTTCCAGCCCTGACCACGGAACAGCGAGGTGAGATGCGGTGATTCATACGACACGCTGGTCGCTACGCCACGCGCTTTCATCGCGTCCATGATGTCGGCGCGCGAGCGCTTCAGTTGATAAAGTGGCAAGCGAATGGCGAACAGGTTCCAGCTGTGTCCCGCCTCATCACCCGCATGACCGGCATGCGGGAGCAAGGCTTCGCCCAAGATCGATTTGAGGCGATTGAGATATTGCCCAGCAAGTTGCCGACGAAACTGGCAAAACCCATCCAGCTTTCTAAGTTGTGCTCGACCAATTGCCGCGCTCACATCCGACATATTGAACTTGCCGCCCGGAAAATCCACGTCACGCGTTTGATCGGGCAGGCGGCTGATGCCGTGGAAACGCAACACCTCGACGCGTTTTGCATCGGCAATATCGTTGCAAACGAGCGCGCCGCCTTCGATGGTGGTGATGTTCTTGTTCGGATGAAACGAGAAGAGGGTGATGTCGCCGAAAGCGCCAATTGCCTTGCCGCGCCATGACGAGCCGATCGCGAGTGCTGCGTCTTCTATGACGCGCAATTTGTGTAGTTCTGCAAACGCATACAGCGCGTCCATATCGCAGGCCAAGCCAGCGAAATGCGTTGGGATGATTGCCTTCGTTTTTACGGTGATTCGTCGAGCGGCGTCGGCCAGATCAATGTTGCGCGACTTCAAATCGACATCAACAAAGACGGCTTTAGCGCCCAATTTTTCCACCATGTTGCCACTGGAGAAAAACGTTTGCGCACCGATGAGTACTTCGTCGCCGGGGCCGATACCCAAGAGTTGCAATGCCACTTCGAGCGCCGCAGTTTCGCTGGTCAGAAGTCGCGTTGGGCGGGCATCGAAGTAAGCGGAAAGCTCTGCCTCAAGCGCGGTGACGTTCGGGCCAGACGCGATCCAGCCCGAGCGCAAGACAGCGTCAGCAGCGGCAAATTCTTCTTCGCCCAGCGACGGAGCGGCAAAGGCGATGGGTTTTCTGTTGTGTGTCACTGGAATTACTTGCTGACCGTATTAGAAACAAGAATGACGCCGACCACGATGAGGCCGATGCCCACTAATTTTTGCGCTGTAATTGATTCCCCGAACAAATACCATGCAGCGGCGGCATTGACCACATAACCAATCGACACCAGTGGGTAGGCGACGCTCACCGGCAAGCGCGACAGCGTTGCGATCCACGTGAACAAGCTGATCCCGTAACAGGCAAACCCGGCCCAGAACCACGGCACACGGGCGATTTGCATGAGTGTGTTCACGGTATTTGCGTCGCCGAAACTCACCGTTCCAACGACGTTGGTACCGGCTTTCAGGAACAGCTGAGCTGCCGCATTGAGCATCACGCTTAAAAGCGCAATCGAGAGCGCGGTCGCCGTCACAGAGTCGTCACCCGCTTCATTTGGCATGCCTCGCGATAATCACACGGCGCAGGTCGACCGCGACAACCCGATAGTCAAGCCCCGCAAAATCCAGGCGCGGCAACTGGTCAAAATCCGTGATGGCGTAGGCGCGCTCCGAGCGCTCCCATTGTTCGGCAAAATCAGCGAAATTAAAGCGCGCTTTGCCCGGCTCCATTGCAGCGCCAAGCCCCATCTCGTCGAGATAATCCACTAGCGTGACGGTGCGCTTCAAGTAAGGGGGCAGCGTCTGCTCGTACATGCCAATCGAGAAAAATTCGTCGGTGTTGCGGTATTGCGGTTCGGCGGCCAGAAAATCAGCCACCAATTGCTTGCTCGACGTACTGGCCGACAGGGCGCCGTAGCCGACCACCAGCCCACTACCGGCAGCCGTCGCAAGCACCGCCGCTGCGATCAGCGCGTCAACGCGACGCGACCTCCGGTTCAAAAGCCATGCTGACAGGATCGCCGCGACGTACAGCGCCCCGCTCATCACAAAATAGGCGGCGTATTGATTGACCATTTGCGGGGTGTAGGCGTCCGACTCAAAGCGGTCGTTGATGGCCGCAGCAACGAACAGCGCGAGTGGGACAAGCGCCATTGCGACGAGCAAGCGCCCGAATCGCACGTTAGACAAAGCCAACATCACCGGTGCGAGCAACATGGCGAACGCCGGCACAGTCGGCAGCAAATAGGACGGCAACTTGGAGCGCGAAACGCTAAAAAAAACAAACAGAAAAGCGCACCAGATCGTCAAAAAAAGCGGCACATTCATCTGCGCTCTGGCGTATGTCTCGGTGATCGCAACGCGCCCGTCACGCCGAAAAAATCCGATGACTGCAGGCGTCCAGGGCAACAAACCGACGACCAGGATCGGAATAAAGTAATAAAGCCCGCCGCCGCGACCGTGTTCTACGTTGGAGAAGCGCTCAAAGTGCTCGTAGATGAAGAAAAAATGTGCCCATTCGGGATTCTTCGACTGCACCAAAAGCGGCCACGGCAGCGCGATCAAAACGAAAGCAAGCGGCCCCCAAATCCATTCCATGCGCGTGAGCAACCGCCACTGCCGCGACACCAGTAGATACAACACAAAAATCGCGCCCGGCAGCACGATACCGATGAGGCCCTTTGACAAAAAAGCGAGCGCTGCGCCCGCCCACGCCGAAATCATCCAGCCGCGGGCGGCAGCCTTCGATTGCCCGTCAATGCCGAAACCGCGAATCAATCCGATCATCGTCAATGTCATGAACGCGGCAAGGCCCATATCGAGCGTATTGATATGGGCGATGATGAAGTAATAAATCATCGCGCCCAGCAAGCTCGAACCGACCCATGCGACGTCCTTTCCCGCAAGTGCCCGAAGCGCAAACCACACCAGTGCGAGGCCCAAAAATCCGGAGAACAGCGGCCACCAGCGCGCCGTGAAGTCGCTTTGCCCAAACGCCGAAATGGCAAGCGCCGTTGCCCAGTACTGCAGCGGCGGTTTTTCAAAATATTTCAGGTCGTTCAGCCGCGGCGTGACGTAATCACCAGACAGTGCCATTTCGCGAGCGATTTCCGTATAGCGCCCTTCGTCGGGCCGGACTAGCGTGCGCGAGATTGAAGGGATGAACCAGGACGCAAGAAAAATCGCGGCAAGCAGGGCGAGAATAGGGCGGGATAGAGTCACGGCGGAGGATGCTAACAGACGCTCATGAAGCGACATTCTTAGAGGAGAAACGGGCTTCGCCGCTGTGTTGTTCGTTCCGGCGCTGGGCGTTGCTTCTGGCCTGAAGGCGGATACAGCTCTTTTGTATAAGCGCCTAATGGCTGTGGGCTGGAAGGCAGAACTGTTTAAAGTCGATAACCGATTAAAAGTGGCGACAGCCCAGATAAATTGGTGCTTTCAAAGAAAAGCTGTATCGCTATGTTGGTTAAGTAACCAAAGCCTCCAGATCGTTTGGTATCATTACCAAACATGGCGATTAAACTCAGCATTCCTTGTTTAGCGGCGCTCAAGCCCGACGCCTCTGTCAGAGAAAAAATCCTCACGGCGGCGACCGAGCTCCTGCTAAATGTGGGGTTCAAATCGCTCACCCAGCAAGCCGTCGCCGCCCGCGCCGGTGTGCGTCAAAGTCATCTCACCTACTATTTTCCGACCCGCAACGATTTGCTGCGTGGCACCGCACAATTCGGTATGGAGGCAATGCTGCTTCCGATGGTCGAGAGCGCAGCCACTGGCGGGATAACGGCCGACGATTTGCGCGAGTTGCTGATGCCTGACATCAGTGACCGCCAGTGGTTTCGCCTGATGACAGGGCTGGCTGCGGCGAGCGAGGAAGACGAATCGATTCGCCAATGGATGCGCGTGTTTGACCGCCGGATCGTCGAAAAGCTCGCGGCGGGTTTTGCCGCCGCGAACATTGCTATTTCCTCCGATCATGTGCATTTTCTGCATGCAACCTTTATCGGCGCGCTGCAGCTTGACATGGTCGACCCGAGCGATGAATCTTTCGAGCGCGTCAGCCGTGCGGTTGCAACCGCGCTGGATGTCGTCTTGCCGCATAAACAAATCACCATCAATCCCCTAAAGTTAGTTTCATGAGCCTATTGATGAAGAAATCGCGAAGACCGGCGGTTGCGGTGTCGCTGAGCCTGATTGCCAGTCTGTTGCTCTCGGCCTGCGCCGTTGGCCCGACCTACGCGCCCCCGGTCGTCACCACCACCGCCGCATGGCAGGCAACGTTGCCGCATGAGGGCGATGTGGCCTCGCTCGCGGGTTGGTGGTCGCGCTGGAACGATGCGACGCTGGTGATGTTGATTGAGGCTGCGCAGGCGACCAATCCGACGCTAGATCAGGCGACCGCGCGCATCGCGCAAGCCCGCGCAGCGCAGACGATTGCGGGCGCATCCGCGCTGCCCGGAGTGACCGGCAGCGCCACTGCCAGTCGCGGCAATCTGGTGGGGCAAAGCCTGGGGTTTGGTGCGCTAACCAGTGTTTCGGCCGCCTTGCAGTCGTCGTGGGAGATCGACTTGTTTGGGGCCAATCGGCGTGGTCGCGAGGCCGCAGCTGCGCGCTCTGACGCACGCTCGCTCGACTGGCATCAGGCGCGTGTTTCGCTAGCAGCGGACGTCGCGTCGACCTACGCCAATCTGCGCATCAACGAGGCGCTGGTCACGGGCTACGAGCGCGATGCTGCGAGCCGCAAAGAGACGTCGCGATTGACGGGGCTAAAAACAGACGCCGGTTTTGAAGCGCCCGCGAACGCCGCGCTCGCGCGAGCCAGCGCATCGGAGGCCGCAGCGCGTCTCATCTCCCAGCGCGCTGAAGTTGATCTCGGTGTGAAGGCGTTGGTTGCGCTGACGGGGCTCACGGATAACGCGCTGCGCAACACATTGGTGGCGGGGCGCGCTCAGCTACCGACAGGAGCAAATCTGAACATTGATCAAGTGCCCGCAGCGGCGCTTACGCAACGCCCCGATCTCGCGGCGAGCGAGCGCGAGCTGGCTGCGCTCTGCGCTGAGATTGGCGCTGCAGAAGCCGATCGTTATCCAAAAATTTCTTTAACCGGATCGGTCGGCTACAGCCTTGCGCGTATTGCGGGCAGCACTGCGGGCACGACCAGCTGGGGCTTCGGTCCGAGCATTGATATTCCTTTGTTTGATGCGGGTCGCCGATCAGCTGTGGTTGAGCAGGCAAAGGCGCGCTACGACGAGTCGCTCGCGGGCTACAAGGCCACGGCGATACGCGCAGTGCGTGAGGTGGAAGAGGCGCTGACGCAGTTGCAATCGGCAAAGCTTCGTGCTCCGGATTTGCAGGCGTCGCTCGCCGGGTATCAGGCGTTCGAGAAAGCCGCGCAGGCGCGCTTGTCGGTCGGCGCGGGCAGCGTGCTTGAGCTTGAAGACGCTCGTCGAGCCGTGCTTGCGGCGCAGGTCGCCGTGCTCGCTGTTGAGCGCGAACGGCTTGCCGCATCGATTGCGCTGTACCGCGCTGCGGGCGGCGGTTGGGACCAGAACAAGACAGAAGTTTCGGAGAAAAAGTAATGACGAATTTCACACGCAAGCAGACCTCTGTTGCGATGGCGGCAACGATGGGCCTGATTCTCCTGGGTGTAGGTGCGGTTCGTGCCGATGACAAAAAAACCGCAGCGCCTGCCGTTGCCAAGGCCTCACTCACCGTCACCACAACCAAAGCTACGCAATCCGACTGGCCCATAAAGCTCTCCGCCAACGGCAACATCGCGCCGTGGCAGGAAGCCATCGTCGGCGCGGAATCAAATGGCCTGCGCCTCGCGGAAGTGCGCGTGAACGTAGGCGACGTGGTCAAGCGCGGGCAGACGCTGGCGAACTTTGCACCCGACACCGTACGCGCCGAACTCGCGCAACAAAGCGCAAGTGTTGCCGAAGCGGAAGCCGCGCTGGCGGAGGCGGAAGCCAACGCTGCACGCGCGAAAACGTTGCAGGATTCCGGCGCGATGTCGACGCAACAAATCAATCAATATGTCACCGCTGCAAAGACCGCGTCGGCGCGATTGCAGGCGGCAAAAGCAGCACGTGAAAGTGGTCAGCTCCGTGTTGGCTTCACGCGTGTGGTGGCGCCTGATGATGGCGTGATTTCGTCGCGCTCGGCGACTGTGGGCGCGGTGGTGAGCGGAGGCCAGGAGTTGTTCCGTCTGATCCGCAAAAATCGCCTCGAATGGCGCGCCGAGGTGACCGCCGTCGAACTCGCCAAAGTGGCGGCAGGACAGGCGGTTGTCGTCACCACGCCGACCGGCGCAACTGTGAACGGCAAAGTGCGCGTCGTTGCGCCGACGGTCGACACCGCCACTCGCAACGCCATTGTGTACGTCGATCTTTCGAACAACACCGCCGCCAAAGCCGGCATGTTCGCCAGCGGCGATTTCTCAGTGGGATCGGCGCGCGCGCTGTCGCTGCCGCAGCAGGCGGTGGTGTTGCGCGATGGCATGAGCTATGTGTACCAACTGCTTGCGGACAACAAAGTCTCGCAGCTCAAGGTGCAGACCGGTCGTCGCTTCAATGATCGCGTTGAAATTGCGGCGGGACTCAAAGGGACGGAAACAGTGGTGGTCAACGGCGCTGCATTCCTTGCGCAGGGCGATACCGTGCGCGTTGTGGCGGATGCTAAATGATGCGCGCCGCTCAAGCGCTGGCGTGGCTTGTAGGGTGGGCAGCCTCTGCCCACCAGTGCGGTGCTCAGCAGACCGGATTTTTTGGTCGAGCCTTGGTGGGCACGGGGTGCCCACCCTACAAAACTCCCTTCGCCGGGACGACGAAGTTATTAGCTTGAGGTTGAGTTGAGCATGAACGTTTCCGCCTGGTCGATACGAAACCCGATTCCATCGCTGATGATCTTTGTTCTGCTGACGTTGGCAGGCATCCTGTCATGGCAGTCAATGAAGGTTCAGAACTTCCCCGACCTTGATTTGCCGACGGTCACCGTCAGCGCGTCATTGCCCGGAGCCGCCCCCGGTCAGCTTGAAAACGAAGTTGCACGCAAGATTGAAAACTCAATTGCGACGCTGCAGGGCTTGAAGCACATCTACACCAAAGTCCAGGACGGCGGGGCGACCATCACCGCTGAATTCCGTCTGGAAAAGCCGGTGCAGGAAGCCGTTGACGACGTGCGCGCAGCCGTGTCCCGCGTGCGCGCTGACATGCCGGGTGACTTGCGCGACCCGATTGTCAGCAAGCTCGAATTGGCGGGCTCGCCGGTGCTCGCGTTCACGGTCGCCTCCGACCAGATGGACGATGAGGCGCTGTCGTGGTTTGTCGACAACACGTTGACGCGGCGACTGCTTTCTGTGCGTGGCGTCGGTGCGATCGGTCGCGTCGGTGGCGCGGATCGGCAGGTTCAGGTGTTGCTCGATCCCGCGAAATTGCAGTCGCTCCGCGTTACTGCCGCAGATGTGTCGCGTCAGCTGCGCCTCGTGCAGACGGAGGCGACCGGTGGTCGCACGGATCTTGGCGGTGCCGAGCAACCGATTCGGGTGCTCGCCAACGTTGCCAGCGCGCAGGAGCTGGGCAGGCTGCAATTAAGCTTGCCGGATGGTCGCCGGATTCGACTGGATGAAGTCGCCACCGTCATCGACACCGTGGCTGAGCCGCGGTCCGCAGCGTTGCTTGATGGCAAGCCGGTGGTCGGCTTCGAGGTGGCGCGCAGTCGCGGTGCCAGCGAGATCGAGGTGGGCAAGGGCGCGCTTGCCGTGCTCGAACAAATCAAGCTTGAAAACCCGGGCTTGAAGCTCACGCAAGCGTTCGATTTTGTGACGCCGGTACAAGAGGAATATGACGCCTCGGTGGAGCTCTTGCTCGAAGGCGCGTTCCTCGCAGTGTTGGTGGTGCTGCTGTTCCTGCGCGAATGGCGGGCGACGCTGGTTTCAGCGGTCGCGCTGCCGCTGTCGGCGATTCCAGCCTTCATCGGCATGCATTATTTTGGCTTCTCGATCAACGTGGTGACGCTGTTGGCGCTCTCGCTCGTGATTGGGCTTCTGGTAGATGACGCCATCGTGGAGGTCGAAAATATTGTGCGCCATTTGCGCATGGGCAAGACGCCGTATCAGGCCGCGATGGAGGCCGCAGACGAAATCGGCCTCGCAGTCATCGCAACGACGTTCGCGCTGATCGCGGTGTTCCTGCCGACCGCGTTTATGGCAGGCGTTCCCGGTAAATTTTTCAAGCAGTTTGGCTGGACGGCTTCACTCGCTGTGTTCGCCTCCCTCGCTGTTGCGCGCATGCTGACCCCGATGATGGCGGCGTACTTGTTGAAGCCCATCGTCAAGCCCGAAAAAGAAGCGGGCTGGCTGAAGATATACATGAAGTGGGCGGCGTGGTGCCTGCGTCATCGCTGGATCACGTTTGTCGGTGCGCTGGCGTTCTTCGCAGGATCTATTTTTCTGGCCACTCAGCTTTCGTTCGCATTTATTCCGCCGGACGACAATTCGCAAACTCAGGTGAAGCTTGAGCTGCCTCCGGGTTCGACGCTGGCCGAAACGAACCAGGCGGCCGAGGTGGCGCGGCAACTCGTGTCAAACGTCAAATACGTGAAATCGGTGTACACCACGATTGGCGGCGGCTCGGCGGGCAGCGATCCGTTCGCGCCGTCGGGCCTGGCCGAGGTGCGCAAGGCCACGTTGACCATTCAGCTCGCCGCGCGCAATGAGCGCGCCGTGCGCAAGCAACCGATTGAAGCCGACATGCGCAAAGTGCTCGAAGCGATTCCCGGTGTTCGCAGCACGGTGGGGCTCGGCGGCTCCGGCGAAAAGTATGTGCTCGTGCTGAGTGGCGACGACGCTAACGCGCTGGCTCAAGCTGCGGCGAGCGTCGAAAAAGACCTGCGTACGATCCCGAATCTCGGCACCATCACATCCACCGCGAGCCTCGTGCGGCCTGAAATTGCCGTGCGCCCGATTGCGGGTCGTGCCGCTGAATTGGGGGTCAGCGCGACGTCGATGGCGGAGACGCTTCGCGTCGCAACGGTCGGCGACTACGAACAGGCGCTGGCGAAAATGAACCTTGCGCAACGACAAATACCCATCGTCGTGCGGCTCGCGTCCAACGCTCGGCAGGACCTTGACTTGCTCGGCCGATTGACGGTTCCTGGCAACAAAGGCCCGGTGCCACTGAACAGTGTCGCAACGCTCGAAATCGCCAGTGGCCCGGCGGCGATTGATCGCTACGACCGTTCGCGCAATATCAATTTTGAGATTGAGCTATCGGGCTCACCGCTGGGTGATGTGGTGAAAGCGGTGGCCGAATTGCCAAGCGTCAAGGGGTTGCCGCCGGGCGTTCAGGTGCGCGAAGTGGGCGATGCCGAAGCGCTAGCAGAGTTGTCATCGAGCTTCGTGCTTGCCATGATTACAGGGGTACTCTGCATCTACATTGTGCTCGTGATGTTGTTCAAGGATTTGCTGCATCCGTTCACGATTCTGGCGGCGCTGCCGTTGTCGTTTGGCGGTGCGTTTCTGGGTTTGCTGGTCACCGGAAAAAGCCTGTCGATGCCGTCCTTCATCGGACTCATCATGCTCATGGGCGTCGCGACCAAGAACTCGATTTTGCTGGTGGAATACGCCATCGTCGCGCGCCGCGATCACGGCATGACGCGTCTTGAAGCGCTGCTGGACGCCTGCCACAAACGCGCACGACCGATCATCATGACCACCATCGCGATGGGGGCGGGCATGTTGCCGATTGCCATTGGCACAGGCACGTCGGATTCGAGTTTTCGCTCGCCGATGGCAGTGGCCGTCATCGGGGGCTTGATCACGTCGACGTTCCTGTCGCTGTTGGTGATTCCGCCAGTTTTCACGCTGTTTGATGACATCGAACACGGAATTCGGCGAGGCGCGAAATGGCTTGGCGAGCGTTTCAAGCGCCAGCCGAAGCGGGTAGTTCCTGCTAAGTAGCTTTTGGATAAACGGCTTATTACACAGGGGCTGGGGCAGATTTACGACATAAAGCGACTATCAGATAAATCGGCTGCTACCCCGCGTTCAGTAGTCGTTTAGACAAAAAGTTGTATTTGAGCGGGTCTTAACTCTTATATAAGACCTCAGGTTCGCGTAAGCATTCCTCTGGCACAATCCGCGTATTCGCAAAAGCCGTCAGGTTTCGCGCTATTCCAGGAGGATGTGATGGGTGCTTATCAGGAACATTTCGACCGTTCGATCAACGCGCGTGACACGTTTTGGGCGGAGGAGGCGAAGCTCATCGACTGGCAGACGCCCTTCACCCAGGTCTGCGATTTTTCGCGCCCGCCGTTCGCCAAATGGTTTGTTGGCGGCACGACGAATCTCTGTCATAACGCCGTTGACCGTCACGTCACCACGCGCGGCGATCAGGTGGCGCTGCACTTCATTTCGTCCGAGACCGATACCGAAACGAAGTACACGTACAAGCAGCTTCATGACGAAGTGAACCGCGCCGCGGCGATGCTGCAAAGCCTCGGCGTGACCAAGGGCGATCGGGTGCTGATCTACATGCCGATGATTCCGGAGGCGGTGTTTGCGATGCTGGCAATCGTGCGAATCGGCGCGATTCATTCGGTCGTATTTGGTGGTTTTGCATCAGCTTCGCTCGCGACTCGCATTGACGACGCAAAGCCAAAAGTCATCGTCTCCTCCGACGCGGGCATGCGCATGGGCAAGGTCGTTCCGTACAAGCCTTTGCTTGATGCGGCGATTGAACTCGCAGTGAACAAGCCAGAGAAAGTGCTGATGTTTAACCGTGGTCTTGAACCCATGAAAACCACGCCGGGTCGAGATGTCGACTGGGCGGAATTCAGCGCAGCGCACATGACGAAAAAGGTTGCGTGCGAATGGGTCGAATCGTCACACCCAAGCTACATCCTCTACACCAGCGGCACGACGGGAAAACCGAAGGGCGTGCAGCGTGACACCGGCGGCTACGCCGTCACGCTAACCACCAGCATGTACAAAATCTTCGGCCTCAAAGCAGGCGAAACGATGTTCTGCACCTCAGACATTGGCTGGGTCGTGGGCCACTGCTACATCGTCTACGGTCCGCTGCTAGCGGGCTGCACCACGATCATGTACGAGGGCGTTCCGCTGAGGCCCGATCCCGCGATCTGGTGGAAGATTTGCGCCGAGAACAACGTTAAGACCATGTCCTCGTCGCCGACCGCGATCCGCGTGCTCAAAAAGCAGGCCCCGAAATTCATGCAGCAACACCCGCTGCCGGATTTGAAATACTTGTTCCTCGCCGGAGAGCCGCTCGACGAGCCCACCGCACGCTGGGTATCCGACGCATTGGGCGGCGTGAAAATCATCGACAACTACTGGCAAACCGAGAGCGGCTATCCGATCATCTCGGCGCAGATCGGCGTGGAGGACACGCCGCGAAAATTCGGCTCGCCCTCGTTTCCGGTGTACGGCTTCAACGTTAAATTGAAGGACGAAGTGACTGGCGGCACCACGAAAGCCGATGAGAAGGGCGTGTTGACCATCCTGCCGCCGTTGCCGCCGGGCGCGATGACCACCGTGTGGGGCGATGACGAGCGCTTTGTGAGCACGTATTTCGACACCTTCAAGGACGAGCAGGTTTACTCAAGCTTTGACTGGGCGACGCGCGATTCGGAAGGTTATTACTTCATTTTGGGCCGCACCGACGACGTGATCAACGTCGCAGGTCATCGCCTCGGGACGCGCGAAATTGAAGAGGCGCTACAGGCCAATCCGATGGTCGCCGAATGCGCAGTGGTTGGCGTTGCTGACGCGTTAAAAGGTCAGATTCCGGTCGCATTCGTCGTGCTCAAGGATCCGTCCAACGCGTCAGAAGCGACGAAGACCGCGATTGCGCAAACAGTCGATAAAGAGATCGGAGCAATCGCTCGTCCGGGGGCTGTGCATCTGGTGACGGTCTTGCCAAAAACACGTTCCGGCAAACTGCTTCGTCGCACCATTCAGGCGATTGCCGAAGGCCGTGACCCCGGCGATTTGACGACGATTGAAGACCCGGCGGCGCTTGCGCAAATCAGGACGGCACTCGGCAAGTAGCAAGACCGACGTTGAGCTGGGCGCAGTTAGTCATAATTGCGGCATGAACCTTTGCTCAATGCACAGCGTGTGCGCCTCAATGCTTCTGATTTCGAGCCTTTCGAGCTGCGCGGTTATCGACAGCGGTGCCAGCGTCGTCAGGGCAGGCGCATCGGTGGTGAGCACGACCGTGGGCGCTGCGACTACAGTGGCGAGCGTCGCCGTGTCGACGGCGGGAGTCGCCGTATCGGCTGCGGGAGCCGCTAAAACGGTCGCCGTCACAACCGCGAATGTGGCTGTCGCCACGACAGGCACTGTGATCGCCGCAGGTACGTTCGTTGTGGCGGCAGCGACGTCCGCAGCGAATTTACAACGCGCCGACGATATGGCCACAGCAAGTGTCGTAGCGATCGCACCTGATCGTTTCAGCGCACCCGATGGTCGCGTGTGGATCACGCGAAACTGTGGCGATGTTGCCAACGGTCGTCCCGCGCTATGGGTCGCACGTCGTTCCGGCGAACATGAAATTCGGGTGGATGCGGGCATTACTTGCGCGGTCGTTGCCGTGCAATAGTTCATTGGATATTCGATAAGGCTTCATCGAGATGACATCAGCGAATACGGATTTGCTCAAGTGGCTCAACGAGTGTCTGGCGCGCGGACATTCGGCCGAAAGTCTGACCGCGTCGGCGCTGCAGTCGGGATGGCACGCCGACGTCGTGCGTGCCACGGTGGCGGAGGCGGTGGGCAGTGAACTCGTCGCCAATCGCAGTGGCGCGCGGGCTGGCGGCAGTGCTGTGCCTGAGCCTGATCTGACGCAAGCGCCAACCTTCATTCAAACGGCGGATCGGCGCGTTGACATTGTGACCGTCGTCAAGCACCCGCGCGTCGTGGTGTTCGGCAATTTGCTCTCGGACGAAGAGTGCGAATCGTTAATCGAGCTCTCGCAACCCAAGCTCGCGCGCTCGCAAACGGTCGACAATCTGACGGGCGGTGAAGAGGTGAACAGCGCACGCACGAGTGATGGCATGTTTTTCACGCGCGCGGAAAATCCAGTGGTCGAGCGCGTGGAAAAGCGCCTCGCTGAACTTCTGAAATGGCCTTTCGAAAACGGTGAAGGCCTGCAAGTGCTGCGCTACCGCATGGGCGCACAGTATGTCCCACATTACGACTATTTTGATCCCGCACAACCCGGCACCGCAAAGATCGTGCAGCGCGGCGGGCAGCGCGTCGCAACCATCGTCATGTATCTAAGAACCCCGGAGCGTGGCGGAGCCACAATCTTCCCCGACATCGGCCTAGAAGTCCAGCCCGTCAAAGGCTCAGGCGTCTTCTTCAGCTACGACCGACCACATCCCGACACCAAAACTTTGCATGGCGGAACGCCGGTAACGTTGGGGGAGAAATATGTGGCGACGAAGTGGTTGCGGGAGGGGGAGTTTATTTAAGCTGGGCTTCGCGTTTGCCGTGCAGCAACCCCAGTGCCGTACTCCTCGGCGCTAGTCGGGGATCGTGCTCGTATTCGAACGCCCAGCGCGCCCACAATCAGACCGCCGCTACGATTAAGCATTGTTCGATGATTTGCATAGCTGATGCGAACGCGCGATCGAGAGAATGCAAACGCCAAAAAAAGTATGCCAGCAAAGCGCGTTGATAAAGACCACGATCACTGCGGTGATCGTCAACGATATTTCTGGCGTCACAGGCATGGCCGTCGAAAATACACCGCCGAAAAAATAGTGCCGATTTCGGGTTCATGATGTTGGTTAAAAAGCCCATTCGGAATGCAGCGAATCCATTCTGTGTTTCGCTACTTCCTTCAGCTTTTTGACCGCCACTTCGCCACAGTCGAATCGCGACATATGTCAGGTACAGCGCGCCGGCGACTTGTACCGCGATGCGGAGCTGTGGTAGTGCAGCGAAAAGCGCACGCACGCCAAAGCTGATAACCAGCAAGAACAAAACTACCCGCTCAACGTAAACAAAGAAAGGAAAACGAGACACCAAATCCCCTGCGTTATCCACACCAATGTAGATAATTCATTAACCTTCGGGTCGGGTCAATATTCGTTGCAAACCGGCGATAGGTTTTGGTGCGGAACAACAGGCCAGAATGCAAACTCGTACGAAAGACGCACCGATGAGACAGACTTCCGGGCCAGCCCAAAGCGGCCCGATCCACGCCCCCGCCATAAACCTCGGAGTTCAGCCTGCCGAACTGGAGTTGGCTAAGGCCTTGCACGCCGGTCTTTGCACGGATCCCTTTGCTTCACTGGGGTGTCATCCGACTGCCCAGACAGGAGTGTTCCGTCTGCGGTTTTTTGCGCCGGGCTGCGCCGAAGTTAATGTGCTTGCGAGGGGCACCCATGTCTTGCTCGGCGCGCTCTCCCGAGTGCCCGAGAGCTCCCTTTTTGTCGGTGAACTTTCACTGGCCACAACAGACGGCTACCAACTGCAAATGGTGTCTGACTTGGGCGTCACGGTGATTGAAGACCCCTACCGGTTTGGTCCCTGGCTGGGCGAGACCGATGTTTGGCTGCTTGCAGAGGGCAAGCACCTGCGGCCTTGGGAAAAACTGGGCTCGCATGCCTGCATCAAGGATGGATCGGCGGGTGTGGCATTTGCTGTCTGGGCACCCAACGCCAGACAGGTTTCCCTAGCGGGCGAGTTCAACCTGTGGAACAGCCGGTGTCACCCCATGCGTTTTCGTTCGGAGTGCGGCGTCTGGGAAATTTTTCTGCCCGGTGTCGGTGCAGGCGCGCTCTACAAATTTGATGTTCTTGGGGCGGATGGCCAGCGGGTGCTTAAGGCAGACCCGTATGCGCTGAGCTGCGAGTTACCCCCCGGCAATGCTTCACGGGTGATGGACTTGCCTGCACCCGTGTTGGGTCGTGAGGCAATTCGGCAGCAAGGCAACGCCCTCAACGCCCCCATCAGCATTTATGAGGTACATGTCGGCTCTTGGCGCAGACCGCACGGCCAAATACCCGACTGGAATTTTCTGTCAGAGCAACTCGTGCCTTATGTTGTGGAGATGGGATTTACCCACATCGAGTTGTTGCCGATTAACGAGCACCCGTTTTATGCGTCGTGGGGATATCAGCCCACCGGTTTGTATGCGCCTACAGCCCGCTATGGTTCGCCAGACGCCTTTCGTGCCTTTGTTGAGGTGGCTCATGCGGCGGGGTTGCAACTGATTCTGGACTGGGTTCCTGGCCATTTTCCTGC
Source organism: Burkholderiales bacterium (assembly GCA_025352105.1). Classification (GTDB taxonomy): domain Bacteria; phylum Pseudomonadota; class Gammaproteobacteria; order Burkholderiales; family Casimicrobiaceae; genus Casimicrobium. Next base: position 33,701 of record JANXUB010000007.1, read on the forward strand.
CGACGCCCATGCCCTCGCTCGATTTGATGGCACTGCCCAGTACGAATACGCCGATCCGAGAGAAGGTTTTCACCAAGACTGGAACACCCTGATCTACAACTGGGGGCGTCTGGAGGTGCGCAATTTTCTGGTGGGCAACGCACTTTTCTGGATTGAACGCTACGGTATTGACGGTTTGCGGGTTGATGCGGTGGCCTCGATGCTTTACCGCGATTACAGCCGACCCCCAGGGGAATGGATTCCCAACCGCGATGGGGGCCGAGAGAACTTCGAAGCGATTGAGTTTTTACGCACCACAAACCGGGTGATTGGGGAGCAATCAACAGGTGCAGTCACCATGGCTGAAGAGTCCACGGCATTTCCCAAAGTTTCGGCACCGCCATGGGTGGGTGGGCTGGGCTTCAATTACAAATGGAACATGGGATGGATGCACGACACACTGGCGTATTTTTCGACTGATCCTGTGGTTCGTCAACACCATCACGACCGCATCAGTTTTGCCATGATGTATGCCTACAGCGAGCATTTTGTGTTGCCGCTCTCACATGATGAAGTGGTGCACGGAAAGGGCTCGCTCTATGCCCGCATGTGGGGTGATGCCTGGCAGAAATGCGCCAACCTGAAATCCCTGTTTGCTCTGATGTACGCGCATCCTGGGCGAAAACTGCTTTTTATGGGGTCAGAACTCGGGCAAAAAAGCGAATGGAACCATGACTCAGAACTTGACTGGTCTTTGCTCAACGATGCTGCGCACGCGGGTGTTCAAACACTGGTGCGTGATGTCAACCATCTGTATCGGAGTCGCGGTGCCCTGCATGAGCGCGATGATGATCAAGGCGGTTTTTCGTGGATTGAGGTCAGTGACCGTTTGAACAGCGTGTTTGCATTTATGCGCTACGGGCAAGCCCGCACTGCACAAATGCTAATCGCATGCAATTTCACGCCCGTTCCGCGTCATGGGTATCGCATCGGTGTGCCAACGGCCGGTGCATGGCGGGAATGCCTCAACACCGATTCAAAACACTACGCTGGCGGCGGGGTTGGTAATTTCGTCCGGGTCGAGTGCGAGTCTGTACCCAGCCATGGCTTCAGCCAATCGGTATGCCTGACGCTGCCGCCATTGGCGGTGATATGGCTGGAGCTCGCACAATGAGGTTGCCCCACAATGCTCAGTGCCAGCACGGCCAGCCATGGCCGTTGGGTGCTACCGCAATGCAATGGCAAGGTCAGGACGGCGTGAATTTTGCCGTCCATGCCCCCCATGCCGAGGGTGTTCAATGCTGCTTGTTTGATGAAGAAAGCCATGAGCAAAGCGCGTGTCTTGCCTTGCCGAAATGCACCGATGGCGTTTGGCACGGTTTTGTGCCCAACCTGAAAACCGGTCAACTCTACGGGTTCCGTGCCAGCGGTCCGTACGCTCCCACAGCTGGCCACCGCTTCAATGATCGCAAGTTGCTGGTAGATCCCTATGCACGCGAATTGGTGGGGCCTTTGAAAGATCTGGCACACGCCGTGGATTACCAGCTTGACGAATCGGGCCAACGTCAGCCTGATCAAGCAGACAACGCCAGCCGCATACCCAAAGCACGCGTGGTTGATGTCGAAAAAGAATTGCAGTTGGGAGCAAGCATTGCGCCTCGCCCAAACATAGCGCTGTCAGACATGGTTCTCTTTGAAGCCCATGTCAAGGGGCTCACACGCCTCAACCCCAGGGTTGAGGCGCAGTTGCAAGGCACCTACGCTGGCTTGGCGAGTGTTCCCATGCTCACGCACTTCAAGCAGCTTGGCATCACTTCCGTGTGCCTTTTGCCGGTGCAGTTGCACATTACCGAGAAGCATCTGCTTGACCTGGGGTTGGTCAATTACTGGGGCTACAACACTTTGGGGTTTTTTATTCCTGAGCCGTCGTATGCGAGCAGCGATTGCGGCGAATCGACACGCACGGAATTTCGCGCAATGGTCGATACGATGCATCGCAATGGTTTTGAGGTTTTGCTCGATGTGGTTTTTAACCACACAGCAGAAAGCGATGCCAATGGACCCACTCTGTGCTGGCGCGGGCTCAACAATGCTGTCGCTTATGCGCAGGACGGATCGGGCAACTATCTAAATCCCACAGGCTGCGGCAATGCCGTCAATGTTGCTGAGCCACGCATGGTTCAGCTGGTGATGGACAGCTTGCGCTGGTGGGTGCAGGCCTTTGGTGTGGATGGTTTCCGCTTTGATTTGGCCACGACGCTCGGGCGCGATCCGGCCTTGAATTATCAGTTCAACCGCTTTGGTGCGCTTTTGACTGCGATATCTCAAGATCCGGTGCTTAGCACTGTCAAGCGCATTGCGGAGCCTTGGGATGTTGGCTCCGGTGGATATCAGCTCGGTGGGTTTCCGGCAGGCTGGCAGGAGTGGAATGACCAGTTTCGTGACACGGTGCGCGCTTACTGGCTGGGTCATGCCTGCACGCGCGGGCAGTTTGCCCGCCGTCTGACTGGCTCCAGCGATATTTTTCAAAACCACGGTCGCAGCCCGTTGGCCAGTGTCAACCTCATTACATCGCATGACGGTTTTACGCTCGCCGATCTCACCACCTACAACCAGCGGCACAACCTTGACAATGGCGAAAACAATCGCGATGGTCACAGCCATAATCTGAGCGCCAATGCCGGCGTCGAAGGGCACAGCGAGGATCCTCAGGTGAAGCATCAGCGCGCCCTTTGGCAACGCGCCATGCTGGCGACTTTATTTTTGGCCCAAGGTACGCCGCAATTATTGGCGGGCGATGAGTTGGGGAACAGCCAGGGCGGTAACAACAACGCCTATTGCCAGGACAATTCGGTCACATGGCTGAATTGGGCGCCGAGCGATGCGGCCATGATCAATTTTGTCGCTGGCCTTATTGCGCTCAGAAAAAAATATCCGGCTTTGCGCCACCCAAGCTGGTTTATTGGCCTGCAACCCCACGAACGCAGACTTCCACTCCCGAAAGGTTGTGATATCGCCTGGCTTAAGCCTGACGGGCGGCCGTTGCATGATGAAGAATGGCAAGATCCTGCTGAACGCGCACTGGCTTGCGTGATTGAAGTGGGCGAAGACGGATTCAGGGCGACGCACAGGGTCATGCTGGCGTTCAACCCGGCTGACACACCGCTACGCTTTGCGCTTTCTGATAGTTCATGGCGAGTGGTGCTAAATAGCGCCACAGCGGCGTTTGACTGCGGGGAAATTTTGCTTGACCAATGCGCCGCGAGCCGCAGCAGCGTGATGGTGCTGGTGCAGGACGTCGAGGCCGCTATGCCCGTAGCAATTGAATGAGCCCGGACACCACCGATCTTCTTCAACGACGCAGCAGCGGCGTTCTGCTGCACCCCACTTGCCTGCCTGGACCGCACGGTTCCGGTGATCTTGGACCCTCTGCGTACCATTTTGTAGACTGGCTGGCCAAGGCCGGGCAAAGTCTCTGGCAGGTCTTGCCGCTCAATCCGGTCGGGCCCGGTAACTCGCCTTATCAAAGCGTCTCAACTTTTGCTGGCAGTCCTTTGCTGGTGGATCTTTCCAGCATGGTCGATCGGGGCTGGTTAGGGTGGGAGCCTGACCCAGGCTACGAGCGGCGTCGTTGCGACTACGCTCGTGTGGCACCTCGCCGCATGGAGCGGCTGCGAATGGCGTGGCAGGGGTTTTCGCGAACCGCGGCGCATGCGGAGCGCCAAGAGCTGACGACTTTTTGTGAGCAGAATAGACATTGGCTCGACGACTACACGCTCTTCATGACGCTTGATGGCATTTATGGCACCACGTGGAACCATTGGCCGGACGGATATGCCCAACGAGCCCCCGGCGCATTGGAGCACCTGCGGCACGAGCGGCCACAGGAGCTTGAGTTCTGGTGCTTTGTGCAATGGCAGTTTATGGCGCAATGGCAAGGCCTGCGCGAATATGCCCATAGCCATGGCGTTCAAATCTTGGGTGACGCTCCAATTTTTATCGCGCATCATTCTGCCGATGTCTGGGCAAACACACACCAGTACTTACTCAATCCGGATGGAGAGCCAACGGCGGTGGCCGGTGTGCCGCCCGACTACTTCAGTCCGACCGGTCAACGCTGGGGCAATCCCTTGTACAAGTGGTCCGCGATGAAGGCTGATGGCTACGCCTGGTGGCGTTCGCGTCTGGCTCACCAACTCAAATGTGTCGATTTATTGCGACTCGACCATTTTCGAGGCTTTGAGGCCTACTGGGAAGTACCGGCTAGCTCGGACAACGCCGTGACAGGGCAGTGGTGTTCCGGGCCACGAGAGGATCTTTTTGACGCCTTGATTCAGGCACTCGGCCCGATACCGCTGGTTGCCGAAGACCTTGGCCTGATTACGCAAGAGGTAACCGCTCTGCGCCTGAAGTACGGGTTTCCGGGCATGAAGATACTTCAGTTCGCATTTGGCGACGGCCCGGGCAATCCCTACCTGCCGCACAACTACCAGCAGCAAACTGTCGCATACACTGGCACGCATGACAACAACACCGCAGTCGGATGGTGGCAAGAACTTGATCGGCATCAGCGCGAAGCGGTGTTGCGCTATCTTGGCCCCGAGGCCGAAACTGCAATCCATTGGGCAATGATTCGCTCCGTGTCTCAATCTGTAGCGCGCACCGTCATTCATCCGTTCGCCGACGTACTTGGCCTTGATGGACGCCACCGCATGAACATTCCCGGGCAGGCTCAAGGCTGCTGGGAGTGGCGTTTCGACTGGAGCCAGGTGGGCGATGCCGCGGGCGCTCAACTCGCTCAAATCACCCAGGCCCACGGCCGCTGTGCTCCGTGACATTCATCCACCCACCACCGGCTTGACCGCCTGCGCCCCTCATGGAAATCAACAATCCACTCCAACTTGCGCGTAAAACCATCGGCCTTGTGCTGGCGGGAGGGCGCGGCTCACGTTTGCAGCAACTGACCGACCGGCGAACCAAACCGGCGGTTTACTTCGGTGGCAAATTTCGCATCGTCGACTTTGCCCTTTCAAATTGCATGAATTCGGGCGTGCGGCGCATCGGTGTGCTGACCCAGTACAAATCGCACAGCCTTCTGCGCCATCTGCAGCGGGGCTGGTCATTTTTGCGTAGTGAGTTCAATGAGTTTATTGATCTCTTGCCAGCCCAGCAACGCATTGACGAGAACTCCTGGTACCGTGGAACGGCTGATGCCGTTTATCAGAACCTCGACATATTGCTCGCACACAAGCCATCCTACATTCTGGTGCTTGCTGGCGACCATATTTACAAAATGGACTACGCCAAACTGATTGCTGACCACGTCGCCCTGGGTGCCCGCTGTACCGTCGCCTGCATCGAAGTGCCCCTGAGTGAAGCCAGCGCCTTTGGCGTCATGGCTATCGACGCGCAACGGCGCATCCTTGAGTTTGTTGAAAAACCGGAGCACCCGCCTTGCATGCCAGGCAAACCGGGCGCAGCGCTGGCCAGCATGGGCGTTTATGTGTTTGATGCCGACTATCTGTACAAAGCGCTGCAGGCGGATACGCTTAAGTCTGACTCCAGTCATGACTTCGGCAAAGACCTGATTCCTGCCATGGTGGCGTTGGGCCATGCCGTCGCCCACCCTTTTGAGATGTCGTGTGTGCGCAACAGCCCTACGGCAGTCGCCTACTGGCGAGACGTTGGAACAGTCGATGCCTATTGGCAAGCTAATCTGGATCTGACCGACCCGTTGCCTGAACTTGACATGTACGACCGCGAATGGCCCATCTGGACCTATCAGGAGCAGCTACCGCCGGCAAAGTATGTCTATGACGATGACGACAGGCGCGGCATGTCGGTGGATTCACTGGTGTCCGGGGGATGCATTATTTCAGGCGCACATGTGCGTCGCTCGGTATTGTTCTCAAGCGTGCGGGTGCATTCTTACAGTACCGTGGAAGAAGCTGTTTTGTTGCCCCAGGTAGATGTTGGCCGCCACTGCCATTTGCGTCGCGTGGTCATTGACAACGGCTGCAACATCCCCGAGGGCATGCGGATTGGCTTTGACGCAGAGGAAGATGCCCGGCGTTTTTACCGTACCGAGCGTGGCGTGGTGCTTGTTACCCGGGAGATGCTGCAGGCGCTTGAGGCCAACCCCGTTTAGCCAATCTCGTCATGAAGGTTCTCTACGTTTGTTCTGAGCTTTTTCCACTGCTCAAAACTGGGGGTCTGGCCGACGTGAGTGCGGCTTTGCCCCCCGCGCTGCACAAGGCCGGATGCGATGTGCGCATGCTGCTACCGGCTTACCCGGCGCTGCAGGCAGCGTTCACATCATTACGCGGCAAGCCCCTCTTGCGGCTACCTCATGCCGGCTACATTGGACCGCACTGGGGTGAGTCTCTGGCCGCCAACCCACCCCGGTTGCAGTGTGGGCATTTCGCAGACAACCGCCTGTTTACGTATTTGATCGATGCCCCCGCGCTTTACCACCGTGCGGGCAACCCGTACCTGAACCCAGAGGGTCAGGCATGGCCGGACAACGCCGTGCGTTTTGCATGGCTGGGGTGGGCAGCAGCGTGTCTGGGTCAGGGCCTGGACGACAACTGGCAGCCTGACATCGTGCATTGCCATGACTGGCATACGGGGTTGGCGCCAATCTATCAGCGCGAACTGGCTTTGCGCGAACAGCCGTTGGCAGCGAGTGTCTTCACGATTCACAATCTGGCCTATCAGGGACTTTTTCCGAATACGGTATTTGACCAGCTGGGTTTGCCGCCTGACCTGTTTGGCATTGACGGGCTCGAGTTTTACGACCAGGTTTCTTTCATGAAGGCGGCCATACAGTTTGCACAACGTATTACCACCGTCAGCCCAAGTTATGCCCGAGAGATTCTTACCCCCGAGCAAGGGGTGGGGCTGGACGGTTTGCTGCGCAGCCGCGTTGACGTGCTCAGTGGCATTCTCAACGGCGTGGACTACAAAGTATGGAGCCCCGCCCATGACGATGTGTTGGCGCAAACCTACGATGTTCAGGACATAAGCAAAAAAGCGAATGCCAAGGCGCAGCTTCAAAAAAAACTTGCCTTGCAACCACGTCCTGAGGGATTGGTATTTGGCGTGGTCAGCCGTCTAAGCGAACAAAAGGGCTTGCATCTGGTGCAAGCTGTTGTTGACGAGATCGCAGCGAACGGCGGGCAGCTGGCGCTATTGGGCGCGGGCGACGGAGACCTAGAGCAGGCTTTTGCGCAGGCCGCGTCGAAGCACCCCGGGCAGGTGGCCGTTCACAGAGGATACGACGAAGCGCTAGGGCACGCGATCATTGCCGGCAGCGACGTCATGTTGGTACCTTCCCGATTTGAACCGTGTGGACTTACTCAACTGTACGCCATGCGCTATGGCACCTTGCCGCTGGTGCACAGGGTGGGCGGCCTTGCTGACACCGTGGTCGATTGCACGCCGAATCATCTGGGCGACGGTACGGCCTGTGGCTTTGTTTTTGACGATTTCAGCGTGGCAGGATTGCAGTCTGCGCTGGCCCGAGCATTTGCCCTGAAGCAGCAGCCTGAGCTCTGGAAAACTGTGCAGCAGAATGCCATGAGGTTACGCTTTGACTGGGATATTGCGGCTCAAAGCTATCAGGCGCTTTACCGCGAGCTCAGACCTTCAGCTTAGCCAACCTGTGCATGCAAATTGCCTTACGCCCCACGACTTTGAAACCCGTTGTCCAGATTTTTTTAAAAGTACTCGTTCACCATGCCCTACGACAGCCCGACTGACACTGAACAGCCCGACAACTCGGTCGACGGGATTCGCCTTTCCATTGCCAACCGTCTGATGTATTCGGTAGGCAAAGACCTCCGCTCGGCCACCCAGCGAGACTGGATGTTCGCGGTTTTTCACACCGTTCGTGACCGTGTCATGAACCGCTGGCGCGAAACGCTCAGGCAATCCCAGGATCAGGATGCCAAGCGGGTGTATTACCTTTCCATGGAGTTTTTGACGGGGCGGGCGCTGGTCAATGCACTGCTCGCCACCGACGTTTACGATTCCGTCAAGGAAGCATGCTTCCAGCTTGGTGCCGATTTTGATGCCCTGATCGACGTTGAACCTGATGCCGCGTTGGGCAATGGAGGCCTTGGCCGACTGGCGGCCTGTTTTTTGGATTCGATCGCTACTGTTGGACTGCCAGGTATTGGTTACGGCATTCGCTATGAGTACGGCATGTTTCGTCAGCGCATTGTTGACGGCCGGCAGATTGAAGAGCCTGATTACTGGCTGGTCAATGGAAACCCATGGGAGTTCATGCGCCCGGAATTAAGCTACGTGGTGCGCTTTGGCGGGCGCTTGCAAACTGACAATGAATCGGTGCAATGGCTCGACACCGAGGATGTGATTGCCACGGCCTATGACAATGCAGTTCCGGGGTACGGATTGGCTAGTGTCGCGACCATGCGCCTGTGGTCAGCGCGCGCGAGTTCAGCCATCAACCTCGAAGCCTTCAACAAGGGCGACTACATGCGCGCCGTTGAAGCTAAAAATCATTCTGAAAACGTCTCGCGGGTACTCTACCCTGATGACAGCACGGAAGATGGCAAAGAACTGCGGCTGCGCCAGGAGTACTTTTTTGTCAGTGCCTCCATGCAGGATATCGTGCGTCGCTACCTGCGCAACCATGGCAACTTCGACTTGCTGGCAGACAAAGTGGCGGTGCATCTCAATGACACCCACCCCGCACTGGCTGTCCCGGAATTGATGCGCTTGCTGCTTGATGAACAGCGGCTTTCATGGGACGCCGCCTGGTCGTTGTGCACCCGGATTTTTTCGTACACCAACCACACGTTGATGGACGAGGCACTTGAAACCTGGCCGGTTGATCTGCTCGGGCGTTTGTTGCCGCGCCATCTGAGGATCATTTTTGACATCAATGCGCGTTTCCTGTCGGAAGTCCATGTGCGTTACCCTAACGACCATGGGCTCTTGCGCCGCATCTCGCTGATTGATGAGCGGGGCGGCCGACGGGTCCGCATGGCGTACCTGTCGGTGCTGGCCAGCCACAAAATCAATGGGGTTTCTGCTTTGCACAGCAACCTGATGGTGCAGACCATCTTTGCTGATTTTGCAGCGCTTTACCCGGAGCGGTTTTGCAACAAGACGAACGGCATCACACCCAGGCGCTGGCTGGCTCAGGCCAACCGGCCTTTGGCCGCACTGATTGACAGCCGGATAGCGCCAACCTGGCGCAGGCATCTGGATGAACTCTCTGCATTGCGCAGCCTGGCAGACGAGCCCGCTTTCAACAGTGCGTTCCGGCTTGCCAAACAGCAAAACAAACAGCGTTTGGCTGACCATATCGCCACTCTGTTTCCGGGACTTGCCATCGATGTTCACAGTCTGTTTGATGTGCAGGTCAAGCGCATGCACGAGTACAAACGTCAGCTGCTCAATGTCTTGCACGTCATCACCCGCTACCACCGCATCCTCGCCCAGCCGCACGCCAACTGGGTGCCACGCACGGTCATCTTTGCCGGCAAGGCAGCCTCTGCCTATTACATGGCGAAACTCGTCATTCGCCTCATCAACGATGTAGCGCGCGTGGTCAACACCGACCCACGGATTGGCAATCGCCTGAAGGTGGTGTTTTTGCCCAACTACCGCGTTTCGATGGCCGAGATTGTGATTCCCGCAGCAGATCTGTCTGAGCAAATTTCCACCGCTGGCACGGAGGCCTCAGGCACCGGCAACATGAAGTTTGCGCTCAATGGCGCGCTGACCATAGGCACCTGGGACGGCGCCAATATCGAGATTGCCGAACAGGTCGGCCAGGACAATATTTTTATCTTTGGCAATCGAACAGAGCGGGTGCAAGCGCTTCGAGCCAGTGGCTATCAGCCGCGCCGTTTCTACGACAATAACTTTGATCTGCGCTCTGCCATTGACCGCCTGGCAGATGGTGCTTTTTCGCCCGATGAGCCGACCCGCTATGCAGACGTGGTGCGTAGCCTGCTGGAGACCGATTACTACCAGTTAATGGCCGATTACGCAGACTACGTGGCAACCCATGAACGGGTTGATGAGGTTTATCGTCGTCCCAGTGAATGGACACGACGCTGCATTCTCAATGTGGCCGGCATGGGCATGTTCTCGTCGGACCGCACCATCAGCGAGTATGCAGACGATATCTGGGGTGTAAATCCGTTGCTCAGCGTTTGAGCACCTTGGCCACCGGGTTGTGACGCAAGCGGTAGGCATCTGGCATGCCCGAGCCCAGCAAGGGCCGCAGGTAAAGCCGAAAAGCGTCGGTCACATCGGTGCCGCTTGCGCTGATGAACTCGTCCTCCATGACGCGTGTTTTACCGGCCACAGCATGCAGTGGCAACAGCTCGTAGTCCACCGAATAAAAGCCGGTTCGCTTGATCGCCACAGAGCCGCTTTGTTTGCCCCACATCGCAAACTGAACCGCCTTTTCCCCTACCTCGCGAGCCTCGCGTTGATCCACGTCTGAAACGGAACCAATAAACCCAGATTTTCCATTGGGAAGTATCGGGTTTTGTGAATTGGGTCGCGAAATGCACGAGTAGCTCTGCAAGGGGAGAGGGGGCAAAGCGATTACGGGTACAAACCCCTGAGCTCCCGCGCCGCAAGCACCCGTGTGCAGGCAATGATGAACGCGGCCGTCCGCAGCGACACGTTGTTTTTCTCGGCCGTATGCACTACCGCTTTCAACGCTTCGACCATGATTCGTTCTAGGCGGTCGTTGATCTCGGATTCGGTCCAGAAGAAGCTGGAGAAGTCCTGCACCCACTCAAAGTAGCTGACGGTCACACCGCCAGCATTGGCGATGACGTCGGGCACCACTTTGATCCCACGATCATGCAGGATGTCGTCGGCTGCGGGAGTCGTGGGGCCGTTCGCGCCTTCGACGACGAGCTTCGTTGCGATTGACCGGGCGCGTGTTTCGGTGAGTTGGTTCTCCAGCGCGGCGGGCACGAAGATGTCGCTCTTGAGCGCCCAAAATTCGCCTTCGCTGATTTTTGTGACGCCTTTGAAATCAACCAGCGCACCGCCAGCGGCCACGAAGTCAAGCGCGGCATCAACATCGATGCCCGCTTCGTTAGCGACCGAGCCACTGGCATCCTGCAAGCCGATCACCGACGCCCCCGCCGCCTTGAATAAACGCGCGGCAATGCCGCCCACGTTGCCAAAGCCCTGCACAACGATTCGCGCGCCCGCGATGTCAAAGCCCATTGCGCGCGCGGTCTCGCGTGCGGCGATGTAGACGCCGCGACCGGTGGCTTCTTTACGCCCTAACGAACCACCCAGCGCAATCGGCTTACCGGTGACTACGCCTGTCGCCGTGGCCCCGGTGTTCATGGAGTAGGTGTCCATCATCCACGCCATGATCTGGTCGTTGGTGTTGACGTCCGGCGCTGGGATGTCTTTGTCGGGGCCAATGATGAGGCCGATTTCGCTCGTGTAGCGACGCGTCAGGCGCTCCAGTTCGGGGCGCGTTAACGTCTTTGGGTCGACGCGAATGCCGCCCTTGGCACCGCCATAGGGCAGATTCAAGGCTGCATTTTTCACCGTCATCCAGCCTGCGAGCGCCATCACTTCGTCAATGGTCACATCGGGGTGAAAACGGACGCCGCCTTTGCCGGGGCCGCGAGACATGTTGTGTTGCGCGCGGAAGCCTTCGAAGTGCGCGACGGTGCCGTCGTCCCGATTGATCGGGATGTCAACGGCGAGCACGCGTTTGCAGCGCTTGAGCGTTTCAACCCAGCGCTCAAGGTGCCCAAGGTGCGGTGCGACGCGGTCAACCTGCAGCAGATACATCTGCCAGGGGCTGTTGGGATTGTTCGGAACGTATGAGAGACCGGCTGAGGCCATGAGTGATCCAGAGTTCTTTGTGCGAAGCTGGTAATGTAGGTCAGACCGACAGCACGGATCATGCTGTTCTTGGCATCAATCATGCAATAACGCCATCACGGAAAAGTCCTCATTGCATTCAAATTGTGGTTGTCGGACAATTCTGACAAAGACCGCTTGATTGCCATGCCGTGGCCGAGCGATAAGAGCATAAGAATCGGCGCGAGGTCGTACGAACATTCAATCGTACGCATGCGCCTTTGGGGGAATAAATTTTGTTGATGATGAAGTTTCTATGCCGAGCGCTCCTCGTTAGCGTGCTGTTGCTGCCTGGCGCATGGGCTCATGCCGATACGCTATCGGCGGTGCGTGACCGGGGTGAATTTTTGCTCGGTCACCGCGAGAGTTCGTCGCCGTTCTCGTTTGTGAACGAAAAGGGCGAAGCGGCGGGTTATTCCGTTGATATCTGCCTGAAAATTTACGAGCAGCTTAAGAAAGACTTGAAGAAACCCGATCTCAAGGTGACGTACGTCCCGCTGAAACCCGCTGATCGGATTACGGCGGTGAAATCCGGACGCGTTGACGTTGAGTGCGGCTCGACGACCAACACCGTGGACCGGCAGAAAGATGTTGCCTTCAGCTACACAACGTTTGTCGCCGGCGCTCGCCTGCTAGCTAAAAAAACGGCGAACTTCAAAGATCTGCCAGATCTCAACGGCAAGCCTGTGGTCGTCACCGAAAAGACGACGACCGAGAAAGTACTGCGTCAAGCGAACGCTGAGCGCAATTTGAATCTTAAAGTCCTCACGGCGAAGGACCACGCGGAGGGTTTTGCAAGGCTGGTGTCCGGCGAGGCGATGGCCGTGGCCAATGATGATGCATTGCTGTTTGGACTGGTCACCAAATCAAAAGACCCCGGCGCCTATGATTTCGTCGGCAAATATGTCTCCGTCGAACCGTACGGGATTATGTACCGCAAGGATGATCCAGGGTTTGCAAAGCTGGTTGATCTGACGGTGACCGGGCTCTTTTCAACGGGGCAGATACGCGCCATTTACGCCAAGTGGTTTGAGAGCGGCGCCTTCAAGCTGCCGATGAACCAGTACATGAAGGAAAACATCAAGATTCCCAATAAGTACGGCGTGCAATAGATCGTTTTGCCGGACGCGCAGGCTTCACGTGGGGTAGGGCTGCGCATCTGCCTCGGCGCGCCCGAACCTTGAAGCACGCCTGCATTTGGGCCTGAGCGGCTGCTAGGTTAGCTGCACGCTTTGAAAATGGGCATCGGCGAAACCCGCGTGGCCCAATCGCTAAAATCGAATTTTCCCGCCCAAGCTGCCACGTCTCGCTATTCCCGACTCCGTCCGGTTTGGCGAATCCCGTGAAGCGTCTCAAGCAAGCCGATGCCCGCCACCTTCCTGTCCCTGCACGGCTCTGCCGCGCTCTCCCAATTCCGTCAAGACAAACTTATTGCCGCGCTGGTCGATTTCGGCGTGACCGATGTTGACGCCGAATACTGGCATTTCGCCTCGACCAGCCGCGAAGTCACGCGGGACGAGCGTTTGCAGCTTGAAGCGCTTCTGGCTTACGGGCTGGACCCTGAGCCGAGCGAGGAGCACCAGCACGCTTTTCTCGTCGTGCCGCGCCTTGGCACGATTTCGCCGTGGTCGTCCAAAGCGACAGACATTGCGCACAACTGCGGTCTCGCCGTCGTGCAGCGGCTGGAGCGTGGCGTGTGGTTCTGGGTCAGCGCCGAGAAGCCGTTTTCGAAGGAAGCCAAGCGCGCTATCGAAGCCGTCTGCCACGACCGCATGACGGAGGCCGTGCTGGCCACCGTAGCGGATGCCGAAGTGCTGTTTGAGCCGCAGCATGCGAAGAAAATGAACACGATTCATCGCAACGTGGCTGCGCTTAAAGTGGCCAACGCTGAGCTTGGGCTTGCCCTGTCGGACGACGAGATCGACTACCTTGTGGCTGCATTCGACAAGATGGATCGCGATCCGACGGATGTAGAGCTTCTGATGTTTGCGCAGGCGAACTCGGAGCATTGCCGTCACAAAGTGTTCAACGCGAGCTGGACGATTGATGGCGTGGCGCAGGATATGTCGCTGTTCGCGATGATCCGCAACACGCACAAATTAGCGCCGGAAGGCACAGAGATCGCTTACTCCGACAACGCGGCGATTCTGACGGGTGGTGATGCGTTGCGTTTCTATCCGAACACAGAAGGTCGGTATGCGCCCCATGCCGATCGTACGCACTATCTTGCCAAGGTCGAAACGCACAATCATCCCACCGCGATTGCGCCGTTTGCTGGCGCAGCAACGGGCGCTGGCGGCGAGATTCGAGACGAAGGCGCGACGGGGCGAGGTGCCGTGCCAAAGGCTGGCTTGACCGGATTTACGACGTCAAATTTGCGGCTGCCCGGTCTGCCGCAGCCGTGGGAAGCGGCGACCGTGCACGTCGGCAAGCCAGAGCGCATTTCGTCTGCGCTCGACATCATGATCCAGGGGCCGATTGGTGGCGCGGCGTTCAACGATGAATTCGGTCGCCCGAACCTTGGAGGATATTTCCGCACGTTTGAGCAAAGCGTCGACGGCACCGTGTACGGTTATCACAAGCCCATCATGATCGCAGGCGGCATCGGGGCGGTGTCCGACGCCCACGTTCACAAGATCGCGTTTCCTGCGGGCACGCTGCTGATTCAGCTCGGCGGCGAAGGCATGCGCATCGGCATGGGCGGTGGTGCGGCTTCGTCGATGACGACGGGCCAGAACGCAGCCGATCTTGACTTCGATTCCGTGCAACGTGGCAACCCCGAGATGGAGCGGCGTGCGCAGGAAGTCATCAACGCATGCTGGCGACAAGGCGAGTCAAACCCGATCCTCGCAATTCACGATGTGGGCGCGGGTGGTTTGTCGAACGCGTTGCCGGAACTGGTGTACGGCGCGGGCAATGAGAGCGATCCACGTGGTGCGTTGTTCGACCTGCGCACCGTGCTTACGCTGGAGCCTGGCATGAGCCCGGCTGAGATCTGGTGCAACGAATCGCAGGAGCGTTACGTGCTCGCGATCACGCCCAAGAGCCTGACGCAGTTCAAGGCGTTTTGTGAGCGGGAGCGTTGTCCGTTTGCCGTTGTGGGCGTTGCGGATGGCTCGGGTAATTTGACGGTAGCTGACGCGAAATTCGGCAACAAGCCGGTCGATATGCCGCTTGATGTGCTGCTCGGCAAGCCACCAAAAATGGAGCGCACGGTGGTTCGTCAACCCGCACCCGTTTCTACGTTCGACACCACAAAAATAAAGCTGCGCGACGCGGCGTATCGCGTGCTGCAACACCCCACCGTGGCCGACAAAACATTCCTCATCACCATTGGTGATCGATTCGTCGGTGGCCTCACGGCGCGCGAGCAAATGGTCGGCCCGTGGCAAGTGCCGGTGGCGGATTGTGCCGTGACGTTGCGCGATTTCGTCGGCCTCGCAGGCGAGGCGATGGCGATGGGCGAGCGCACGCCGCTGGCGGTGCTGAACGCACCCGCGTCGGCGCGCATGGCCGTGGCCGAGGCGATCACCAACATCGCCGCCGCGTCGATTGCATCGATCAAGGACATCAAGCTTTCGGCCAACTGGATGGCCGCTGTAGGCACGCCCGGAGAAGACGCCGCGCTGTTCGATGCCGTGCGCGCCGTTGGGATGGAGTTATGCCCGGCGCTCGGCGTATCGATTCCGGTCGGCAAGGATTCGATGAGCATGCGCACGGCGTGGACCGAGCAGGGCGGCAAGCATCATGGTGAGCACCATGACGCGCATCATTCGACGCAGAAGTCTGTGCATTCGCCAGTGTCGTTGATTGTCACGGCGTTTGCCAATGTCACGGATGTGAAGAAGACGCTGACGCCGCTGTTACGTGCTGACAATGAAACTGTTTTGTGTTTGGTAGACATCGCGCGCGGCAAGCAGCGTCTCGGTGGCTCGATCTTCGCGCAGGTACATTCCACCATGGGTACGGAAGTGCCCGATTGCGACTCTGCCGATGATCTGAAATCATTCTTCGCTGGGGTGCAATCGCTCAATGCGGAAGGCCTGCTGCTCGCGTATCACGACCGCTCGGACGGTGGCTTGTTTGCGGCGTTGGTCGAGATGACGATTGCGTCGCGCTCGGGGCTCGCGGTCAATATTGACGCGCTTCTATCTCCCGTTCGGGCTGAGCCCGTCGAAGCCTTGGTTGCATCCGCAGACGGCACAACGACCGGCTCAGTGCGAACGGACAAAGAGGCGTTATCGGCGTTATTCAACGAAGAACTCGGCGCAGTGATTCAAGTTCGCAGCGCCGATGTTGCCAAAGTACAAGCCGCGTTCAACGGCGTCCCGGTTCATCAAATTGGCTCGGTTCGCGCCGACGGCAAGTTCACCATCACGCACGCCGGAAAAACCATCTTCGAGGAAGCACGGCAGGCTTTGCACACCGCGTGGAGCGCGACAAGCATCGAAATCCAACGTTTGCGCGACAACCCGGACTGTGTCGATTCAGAGTTTGACCGGGTGTTCGACGACGACGATGCGGGCCTCGTGCCGCGCGTGTTGTTCGACCCAAAAGAAAACGTTGCCGCGCCGTTTCTAGCGGCCAACATAAATGCGGGAGCAAGACCCAAGGTCGCGATTCTGCGAGAGCAGGGCGTCAATTCCCACATCGAAACCGGCCACGTCTTCACGATGGTGGGCTTCGATGCCTACGACGTTCACATGACCGACTTGCAATCGGGTCGGCGGTCGCTTGATGAGTTCAAGGGCTTCGTCGCTTGCGGTGGTTTCAGCTACGGCGACGTGCTTGGCGCGGGCGCGGGCTGGGCAAAATCCATTCTCTTGAACGCCGAACTGCGCACGCAATTTCAGGAATTTTTCGGTGAGGACGACACCTTCGCGCTCGGCATATGCAATGGCTGCCAGATGCTCGCGCAGATGGCCCCGATCATTCCGGGGGCGGAACACTGGCCAAAATTCATTCGCAATGGCAGCGAGCAGTTTGAGTGCCGCACCGCACTGGTTGAAGTGATGGAAACCCCGTCGATCTTCTTCAAAGGCATGGAGCAAACGCGCTTGCCGATTGTGGTGGCGCACGGCGAAGGCTTCGCGCAATTCAAGTCCGATGAGCAATTCGAAGCAGCGCAGCCGCTCATCACGATGCGCTTCATCGACAGTAACGGAACAGCGACCGAGAACTACCCGCTGAACCCGAATGGCTCACCCGGTGGCACCACCGGCCTGACCACGGCAGACGGACGTTTCAACGTGCTCATGCCGCACCCCGAGCGCACTCACCGCGCCGAGAATTTCTCGTGGCATCCCGATGGCTGGACACGCTCGCCGTGGCTTCGGATGTTCGAGAATGCGCG
>JANXUB010000008.1 GCA_025352105.1 Burkholderiales bacterium
GACAATCGAACCCCGGATGCGGTGCATCGGAGCGGCATCGGTGGCGGGGCCATCATCATCGACAAATATCCGCGCGCAGAGCCTGTGTCCTGCGGCTCGCTACGCTCCCCGCTGGACACAGGCTCTGCGGCGAACACCAAAACATCAAATCACGAATCAGGGCAGCGCTGTTCAGCAGTACGACACATCGAATGCACAACTTAAATTAACTTCAAAGTTGTCTTGACAGTGGGGTCCACTTTAGACTCCAGCAACATCGCGCTGCTGAAATTTGTGCCCAACAGCGCTGAATATTGGGACGCGCCACACAGCAAGATGGTGCGTATGTTTGCAATGGCCGCATCAATCGTTGCCAGCAAACCCATCGGCATGGGTGAGCATGACACGCTGACTGATTGGTCATTGGCGCAGTGATCTTTTCCCGCCATTTTTTCGATGACGACATTCCAGTCATTCATCACACTTTACTAATAAATATTAAGGACACCTTATGAAGCATTCCATCGTCACCACCGTCGCACTTGCAGCCCTCACCCTAACGCTCGCCGCGTGTGATCGCCCAGCGCCAACTGTCGTCACCGTCCCCGGCCCGACAGTTGTGGTGCCGGGTCCAGCAGGCCCACAGGGCGCGCCGGGTAGCACAGGCAGCACAGGCAGCACAGGCAGCACGGGTAGCACAGGCGCACCCGGCATGCCCGGTAGCGACGGCGTAAAAGGTGAGCCCGGCAAGTCAGGCGATGGGACCACGGTGATCATCACGCCTCCCGCGCCAAAACAGTAAACCTCACAACAAATATCTAGGATCCAATCATGAGCATCAGCACCATTCTTCTCATCATCCTCGTTCTCTTGCTGGTTGGCGCGCTGCCGAGCTGGGGCCATAGCAGAAGCTGGGGTTACGGTCCCAGCGGTGGCCTCGGCCTCGTCGTCGTCGTTCTCGTCATTTTGTTGGTGATGGGCAAAATTTAGTGTCGGTGGTCCGCCCAAAAAACGGGCGGACTGTGACGCGATCAACGGAGACAACGGGGTCAGACACGACTAGTGTCTCGACACGCAAATTTTGAAACGTAAAAGCATCGCCTTTGCGCGCCATGCGTCGTTGCAAATGCTCACAATAGCCCGCTATTGTTGTGCTTTGCGCCTAGCCTGACACGCAAATTC
The DNA here is from genome assembly GCA_025352105.1 of Burkholderiales bacterium. Lineage (GTDB taxonomy): Bacteria > Pseudomonadota > Gammaproteobacteria > Burkholderiales > Casimicrobiaceae > Casimicrobium. Next base: position 1,162 of record JANXUB010000008.1, read on the forward strand.
GGCACTTTTCTTGTTCCAAAATTTACGTGTCGAGACACTAGATTGAGAATGCGCTAAATCTTGAGCTTACTCAGTCAATAAATGGTGTCTGATCTCATTATTCCCTGCGCAGCAGGACGTGTTTCAGCGTGTGATGTCGGCGAAGGACGTGAAGGCTGCGACTCGCGGCCCTGTCATCGGCGGCATTTGCTATTTGCTGTTTGCGTTTGTTCCGATGTTTCTGGTGGTTGAGGCGCTCGTCATCATGCCCGAGCAAACCGCTGAACTATTAAGGGGCGACACGCAAAAAATTCGGCCGATGCTGATGCTCGAAAAGATGCCGCTCTTCGCGCAAGTCAACTTTTTCGGTGCAATGCTCTTTTGCGATCAAATCAACGGCGTCAGCGACCCTCCTTGCGCCCAGCGTGAAGTTTGTTGAAAACATCTACAAGCACTCCAACAAGCACACGAACGATCGGCAGCCGCTACAGGCGATGCGCGTGACCGTGTTGCTATTTTCATTGTTCGTGCTTGGTTACGCGATGGCCTCACGCGGCACGAAGATTTACGACATGGTGTCCGGGGCGTGTGAGATCACCGTTGTCGGCGCGTTCGTGCCGCTCGTGTTCGGGGTGTACTGGAAGCGCGCGACAACGCTGGGAGCGCTCGCCTAGATCATGCTTGGCATCGGCACGTTGCTGCTGTTCATAGTTGTGCCGGGTTGGGGTGAAGTGTTTCCGCAGCAACTCGCAGGGATTCTCGCGGCGTTCGGCGGCATGATGATCGGGTCTCTCGTGCCGAAAAAGTTTGCCAATCACACGGGGAATGTTCACCACTTTGTGGGATCAGCGGAACGCGTTTGATCGGTGCGTGCGGCCCCAAGAACCCAGTATCAACCATTGGGTTAAACCGCGTGCGGACTTCAGCTTGTCGCTGAAAACGCGGTTTAGCCCAACAAGGCGACTGTAATCCAGTACGAGATCAGCCCGACAACAATGGAGAGCAGGCCGACCATTCGTAACTGCCCGTCGTTGAATTGCGCGACTTTCATCATGGTTTCACGCCATACCCTGGGCGCGATGAATGGCAGCAAGCCTTCAATCACCAGAACGAGGCAAAGCGCTGCGAAGATCTCCAATTTAGTGCTTGCTGGCGCTTGATGCCGACGTTGTCACTTGCCCTTGCCGCTGTTTTTCAAGAACTTGAAGAAGTCTGCACTCGGATCAAGCACCATAACATCAGACTTATTCTTGAACGTCCCTTTGTATGCTTCAAGGCTGCGGTAGAACGAGTAGAACTCAGCGTTTTGTCCGTAGGCCGCACTGTAAATCGCGGTCGCTTTTGCGTCGCCGGAGCCCTGCATTTCCTGCGCTTTTTTGTACGCTTCAGCGAGGATCACTTGAGCCTGTTTGTCGGCGTCAGCCTTGATGCGTTCGCCCTCCGCCGCGCCCGTCGAGCGCAGTTCGGCGGCGACGCGTTGACGCTCAGAGCGCATACGATCAAACACGCGTGTCGAAACCGAGTCATCAAAGTCCACTCGCTTCAGGCGCACATCGATGATCGTCACGCCAATTTTCTTGGCATCAATTTCGGCCGATTTACGCACTTCGGACATAAATTTTTCGCGATCACCGGAAATGACTTCCTGCAACGAGCGACGACCAAACTCTTCGCGGAGCAGCGAGGTCACGGTTTGTCCGATACGGCGCTCTGCCTGCTTCTCGTCGCCGCCGACGGCGCGATAGAACTCGCGCGCGTCGGATATCTGCCACTTCACGAAGGAATCGACCTGCACTGGCTGATTGCCGTTGGTGTTGAAGCGTTCGGGCTCGGGGCTGTCTAGCGTGAGGATTTGCTTGCTGTATTTGCTGACCGATTGAATGAACGGAATCTTGAAATTCAGACCCGGTTGATCCTTAATGGCAACGACTTCACCCAACTGGCGAACCATGGCGAATTCGCGCTCGTCAACCGAGAACAACGTCTGCGAAAACGCAAACAGCGCGACGAGGAACGCGGTGAGGATAGGAGCAATTTTGTTCATGTGTTTCTGCTCCTGGTTATCGTGCTTCGCGAGCGCCGCGCGTGGTGTCGCGCGAGGAGTTTCGGTTGGTCGGAGATTCAACCGCCGCCGCTGGGTCAGGCAACGCAGGGCGCGTCGCTTCGGGCAGTGCTGCGGGTGCGGTGACGGCTGAGCGCGTGCTGTCCATCAATTTGTCGAGCGGCAGATAAAGCAGGCTCTGTCCCTGCTTTTGATCGACCAGAATCTTGCTCGAGTTGCCGAGGACCGATTGCATCATGTCGATGTAGAGACGTTCCCGGGTGACGGCAGGCGCTTTGTTGTATTCGCCGACGACTGAAGTGAAGCGCGACGCATCACCTTGTGCGCGAGTCAGCACGCTTTGCTCGTAGCCGGACGCTTCTTCGAGCAAACGCGACGAGCGACCGCGCGCTTCCGGAATCACGCGATTGGCGTAGGCCTGACCTTCGTTGACCTGACGGTCACGGTCCTGCTGCGCTTTCACGACGTCCTGAAAGGCTTCGTTTACGGCCTCGGGCGCGGCGACGGCTTGCAGGTTCAGTTTGCTGATGGTGATGCCGGTGCCGTAACGATCCAGCAGTTGCTGCATCAGTTTTTGCGTCGC
>JANXUB010000011.1 GCA_025352105.1 Burkholderiales bacterium
TTGGAGCAGCTTGGGCTGTGGAAGTAGTCAGTCACCGAAGGGTGACACCAAAAGTTGGGGCCGCGTGAGCGACCCCGTTTAGCCGCTTTGAGCGGCTCACAGTATTGAAAGCCCCCGGCTTTGCCGGGGGATGGTTACTGCTCAAAGTGTCTTAAGTCGATAAATGACGTTTTGTGCGTCTATCCCCTTTACGATGGTCGTTTCAGCATAATGCTGTGGCGAAATAGCTGGATCACGAGATGGCTAGTTCGTGCACCGCAAAAGCCCCACGAAACAAGAGCGAGATGCAGGTTTTTCTTTCGTTCACACGAAGTGCCCGCACGATTTACAGCCGAGGTCAATTGGAATAGGATCATGCCTGGTTTTTGAGCAATGTCACCGCTTAATCTGTCGAGCGCACTCGGCACTGGGAGAACGTCATGCGGTTCAAGTCGAGCAAACAGCGCGGTTATCAAATCTTTGCGGTGACTGGCGTGAACACGCTGTCGTTTGCGATTGCCACGTCGGCGACTGCCGATACGGCGGGGCTTTTGGGCTTTGCGGTTGAGCGCGAGGACATGAAAGCAAAAGAGCGCTATTTCATGCCGGGGTTCAAGGTGTTTGAGGCGGTCATTCCGCATCCTGACGAGCACACCTTTGTCACGACGTTCGATCATCCAGTGCAAAGCTTCGTATGGGATGACTTCACCGGCAAGCCGGGGCAGTCCTACATCTATCGTTTTTATCCAGTCAAGGGCACACCAAAAAATCTTGATCGCAGCGCCGCACCGCTGAAAATCACCGTGAAAACGGAGGCGCTGTTCACGACCGCTGCGCATGATGTTTTTTTCGATCGCGGCGCAGTCAGCAGTCAGGCTTACGCGCGCAAATTTAACAACAAGGCCCCCGACAAACAGCCCGATGCAGCAACCACGGCGGCGGCGTTCAAGTGGCTGGCGCGCGATCTGGAGGACGCGATCGTTCGCTTCATCGAAAAGGCGGCGGCGAGCGACACGCTGCTGGGCTGCTTCTACGAATTTCGCCATCGCGGCGTGGCCGATGCGATCAAAAAAGCGATTGATCGTGGCGTGACGGTACGCCTGATTTTGGACATGAAAGCGAACGAGTCGCCCGACGACGGCGATCCGTTGACCAAAGGCTTTCCGCGCGATGACAACGAGGCAAACGTGACCGCTGCGGGTATTGCGCAGGCCAATATCATCCGGCGCGAGGCGCGAGCCAACAACATTCAGCACAACAAATTTATGGTGCTGCTGAAGGGCGCGAGCAAAGCGCCAAAGCAGGTATGGACGGGCTCGACAAATATTTCCAACGGCGGCATTTATGGCCAGACCAACGTCGGTCACTGGATTCGCGACGCAAGCGTTGCCAAACAATATCTGGCCTACTGGAACCTCCTCGCCACCGACCCTGGCGGGGCGAAGGGCGACGTCGCCGCGGTCGTGAAAACGAAAAATACAGCGTTCAAAACAGCGGTTGAAGCGCTCGGCGATCCGCCGCTGGAAGTCGCTGATATCAACGCGGGCATGACGACCGTGTTCAGTCCGCGTGGTGGCCTGAAAGTGCTGGAGATGTACGCGAAGCTGCTTGATTCCGCCGAGCGCTCGGCCTGCATCACACTCGCGTTTGGAATCAATCAGGTGTTCAAAGCGCGATTGGTTGAACATACTGCGCAGAGCGCTTTGACGTTCTTGTTGCTTGAAAAGCGGGATGCGCCGACCACGAAAAATGCACCCACGTTTGTAGCGCTCGGCGCGCGGCACAACGTGTACGAGGCGTGGGGCTCGTATTTAAACGATCCTCTGTCGCGCTGGGCGCGCGAGACGAGTACGTTGAAGCTCGGCCTCAATCAGCACGTCATGTACATCCACTCGAAGTTTTTGCTGAAAGACCCGCTCAGCGCCGACCCGATCGTCGTGACCGGCTCAGCGAACTTCAGCGATGCCTCGACCAACGATAACGATGAAAACATGGTGATTATTCGCGGCAACACGCGGGTGGCCGATATTTACTTCACGGAATTCAATCGCCTGTTCAATCACTACTACTTCCGTTCCGTGGTTGAGGCAACCAAGGCACAACAGCAAACGCCCGCAGCCGTCGTAAGCACCCGCACGCCCACACAATTTCTGGAGCCGACGGACGTTTGGCTGGAAAAATACACGCCGGGCAAACTACGGCGCAAGCGGGTTGACGTGTTTGCCGCCATGCAGGGCTTCGCCTGAGCGGGCACGGCTCGGATTTTTCGACTTTGCGCTGACAAGTAGCGAAATCTGTCGCACAATGGCGACCCTTTCCGCTTTGTCCGATTTTGGACAGCCCCAGACGCCTCATTCTCAATGTCGCAATTTTTGTCCTCAATCATTGATGCTTTGCTAGCTGTGCCGCTGTGGGCGGGCATCGTGATCGTGTGTTTGCTCGGCCTGATCATCTGGCTTCAGCGGCAGCGCACGCGAGATTTGCGAAAGGCGCGCGCGGTTTCGCCGAATTTGATGATTGCGCCGCTGACGTCGTTGTCGCGGCAACAATTTGACATGCTGCTGACACAGGCGTTTCGCCAGCGCGGCTACGTCATTGGCGAAGTCCCCGTGGGTCAGCGCTCGGCGCAGGGCTCAGTGGATTTAGTTCTGCGCAAGTCGGGCGAATATTTTCTGGTCCACAGCAAAGCCTGGCGCGTTGCGCTGGTGGAGGTGACCGCCGTGCGCGAGCTCGATCAGGCCATGCGCGCGCAGCACGCGGCGGGCGGCTTTGTGGTAACCAGCGGTAGTTTTACACGCGAGGCGATGGGCTTCGCCAGTGGTCGCAAGATTCAGCTGATCGACGGACGCACGTTGCGCGACATGCTGAACGACACAGCCGGACTGCCAACGGGGGTACAGAGCGTAATTTCAATGGGACCACCGACGGTAAGCAAGCGGGCGTGAGCTGAATCCCGTAGGGTTCAACTTTTTCGTGAAATGACCATTTCATAAGGGCTTAGCGCTTAAAAATGGATAAGTCGATAAAGTCGATTTATCGCTGTTAGCCCATTTATGGCAGTCATTTCACGATAAAGTTGCTAGTGTGTCATTGGGCTGATTTCCTAACTTCGGGGCGACAAAGACGACCGATTGTTCCGCCGCCAAAAAACTTTTTTCGCTGTTTAACCCCGTTCTCGCGGCTGCCTCGTTTCAATCATCACGCACCTCATTTCGAGGCGACGGATTGAAGCTTGAAGGAGCCCACCATGTTGTTGCAGAAATCGCTTTTCACCGCTGTGGTGGCCGCCACCGCCGCGCTCTCGTTTGATGCGTCCGCCATCGGTCGTCTCGCCGATGTGACGGTCACTGACCGCAGCACCGGGCAGACATTGCCGGTTTACTTTGCCAAGGGTGAATATTGGGTCGCCGGAACGCCGGGCGCGAAATACTCGGTGTCAGTGGCGAATGCCTCGGGCGCACGCGTGCTGGCCGTGATGTCGGTGGACGGCGTGAATGTGTTGAACGGCGAAACCGCTGGCGTCGAGCAGTCGGGCTACGTGTTCAACGCCTACCAGCGCTATGACGTGAACGGCTGGCGCAAGAGCAATTCCGAAATCGCCGCGTTCGAGTTTGTCGCCTCGCCGGCCTCGTACGCAGAGCGCACGGGTCGTCCCGCCAATGTGGGCGTGATTGGTGTCGCATTGTTCAAGGAGCGCGTCTATCAGCCGCCAGTAAGCGTGACGCCGCCCTATCGGCCTTACTACCCGTACGACAGCCGCAAGTCAGCGCCTTACGGTGCGAACGGAGCGAACGAAGGCGCGGGTGCGGCGGACTCAGCAGCGGCTGCGGGTTCGGCGATGAGCCGTCCTGCGCCCGCACCTACTGCACCTGCCGCATCTGCCGCGACTGCCCCGGCGCAAGAGAGCGAATATCGTGGCTCGGCCAAACGCGCGGAAACCCGCGACGATGCACCTGCCGCGATGCGCGAAAAACTGGGCACCGGACACGGCGAACGCGAATACTCGCAAGTGACGAACACAGCGTTTAACCGCGCGCAATCGACACCGAACGAGACGATCAGCATTCGCTACGATAGCCGCGAAAATCTGGTGTCGATGGGTGTGATCCAGGAGCCACATCCGTGGAGCGTAAAACCCCGTCCGTTCCCGAATAATCTGGGCTTCGTGCCAGATCCGCCGCGCTACTGGCGCTAGGCCGGGCTGATCGGCTCCGGTTACGGAGCGCTAATCTAGCCTAAGGGCGGGCATGCAGCGATAATCCCCGCATGCCCGCCCGCCCAACTTCAACCGAGGAAATCACCGACGAAGCGTTGATGCAGGCCTTCGCGCGAGGCAACGTGAACGCGTTTGAACAGCTCTACGACCGGCACGAAACAGGCGTCTGGCGCTTCGTGTTCCGCAGCGTGCAAAACAACGCGGTGACCGATGATCTGGTGCAGGAGCTGTGGTTTTCGGTGACGCGGTCTGCGGCAAGCTACGAGCCCACCGCCAAGTTCAAAACGTGGCTCTTCACGATGGCCCGGAATCGCGTGATTGACCACGTACGCACGAGTAAAAATCACGCCAGTATTGATGCTGAAAATGAGGAAGGCGAATCGATGTTCTCTGATCTTGCCGCTGAATCACGTCTGGGCCCGTTGCGCCAGGTGAGCTCGCGCGAGCAGGCGAAGGCGTTGCTCGACGCGATTGAGCAATTGCCGGAGGATCAGCGTGAAGCCTTTTTGCTGCAAGCTGAAGGCGACATGAGTGTGGAGGAAATTGCGGTCGCCATCGGTGTCACGTTTGAGACTGCGAAGAGCCGTCTTCGCTACGCACGGAACAAACTAAAAACACTGCTCGCAGATTTCGCGGAGGTGTCGGCATGAGCTCTATACAAACCGATAAACGCATCGATCCGCTGATCGACGCTTACCGGCAAGCGAGCGCTCTTGAGGCGCAAGCCTCGGGCGCACGCCCTGCTGCCGCAGTGCGTGCGGCAGTTCTCGCGCATGCGCGCGTGGTCGCGCAATCAGCCACCATGACCGAACCAAAGCCCGCAGTGAGCGAAGCTGTACGCGCCACACCAGCTGCCAACGAATCGAAGCCAGTCTGGCGGATGGTGGCAGGCGTGGTGCTCGGTCTGGCGGGTATGTGGGTGTATCAACTCGTGCGCCCCGGCACCACGGGCGAGGCCAATGTGGCCGTGCTATCCGCGCCGCAGAGCGCGAAAGCGACCGCAGCTCCGGTCGACAAAAGCGCATCAGCGGCACCACCCGCTTCAACCGCAGTATCTCCACCTGCGCAACCGGAAACCAGCGTCGCCGTGGCCGCGCAGGTTGGGCCCGCGCCTGCGGGGGCCTCTCCACCAGCTGCACGAGCCGCACCACCTGCATCACCTGCTGCTGCAACAGCACAAGCGATGCGAACCGCACCGCTTCGCGAGCGTGAAGACTTGTCGGCTCGTGCTGGCGGTTCTGCCAATTCGCCGACGAACACTTCCCGTAGTGTCGCGTCCGTCGCCGTGGCTGACGCGACACGAAGCGAGGTCAGCATCGCACAGGCGAAAGTTGCTGCACCGTTGAAAAAAGCCGAATCCGCCACTCAAATCGCCGCGAAGGACGCGTCTGTTGCGACCTCAGCGGTGTCCGACGCGGCAACGTCGGAGCCGCTGGGCGAGCTCGCCGTCGCCGTCGCGGACACCCGAAAGCTCGCACGCACGCCCGCCGCCTCGATAACGCTCCCTGCCGCTGCCGCTCCGGCTCCTGCCCCGGCGCTAGCCACCGCGCCACCGCCCAATGCTTTTCCGGCAGTTGCCGCTGGCGCGATGGCCCCGTCAGCACCGCAACCTGCCGCACCCGCAGCAAGCGCGCCGCCCGTCGCCGTAAGTGGCAACACTTCCATGAAACCGGCAGTAACTGGCGCTGGAACGACCGCAGACGCGGCCATGTTCAGCGCCATTCGCGTGGGCAACGTCAACGCGTTACGCGCCGCAATTACGCGTGGCGCGAACATCAATGCACGCGACGAAGCGGGCCGCAGCGCGCTTCAAATCGCGCGTGAACGCAACGATGCGGAAATACTGAAAGCGCTGGACTTGGCGGGCGCGAAGTAGCAGCGCGGCATGTGATCGCTTCCGGTTAAATCGTCACAAACATCGCCACCACTGCAATCGCCATCACGAGTGTCGCCAGCCACCCGACCCAGCGCAAACGTTTGCCAATGCGAAACCGGCCCATCACACGCTCATTGCTTCCAAGGAGCATCATCACAATCATGATCGGCAAAGCGATAACGCCATTGATGACCGCGCTCCAGAACAGCGCCTTGATCGGGTCAATCGGCGTGAAGTTGAGCGCCACGCCACCGACCGTCGCCAGCGCAATGATCGCGTAAAACTCCTTCGCCTCATGTAGCTTTTTGTCGAGCCCGGAGCGCCACTCAAAACTCTCAACCACCGCATACGCAGCCGACCCCGCAAGCACCGGCACAGCCAGCATGCCCGTGCCAATAATGCCGAGGCTGAACAGCAAAAAAGCAAAGTCGCCAGCGAGTGGACGCAGCGCCTCTGCGGCCTGTGCCGAGGTTTGAATGTCGGTGATGCCCGCCTTGTGTAGCGTCGCCGCCGCGCTCAGAATGATGAAGAACGCCACCAGATTCGAGAAGCCCATTCCGATGAATGTATCAAGCCGGATGCGCCGTAAATGCGACTGCGCAGCCTCGGGCGAGATCGTCTCACCCGCGTCATGCGTGCTGCGTAAATCCTCCATTTCCTGCGCCGCTTGCCAGAAAAAAAGATACGGGCTGATGGTGGTGCCAAACACCGCGACGATCATCATGATGCTCTCGCGATTGAGGTTTAGCGCGGGCCAGACCAAGCTCGCACCCACCTCCATCCAGGGCACAGAAATCGTAAACGTCACCGCCACATAAGCGAGCAGCGCGAGCGTCAACCACTTCAAATAACGAACATAGCTTTGATACGGAATGAACACCTGCAGCAGAAGGCACAACAGACCAAAGGTCACTGAGTACACGTGCGCTGAACCGCCCAGCAACAAGCGCAACGCCTCGCCCATCGCCGCGATGTCGGCCGCAATGTTGATCGTGTTCGCCAGCAGCAAAAGTCCGACGATGGAATACAGCACCCCCTTCGAATACTCAGCCTTGATATTCGCAGCAAGGCCCCGCCCGGTCAAACACCCGAGCCGCGCGCTCACCGTCTGAATGCCCACCATTAGCGGATAGGTGAACACCACTGTCCACAACATGCTGAAGCCGAACTGAGCGCCCGCCTGCGAGTAAGTCGCGATGCCGCTCGGATCATCATCCGCCGCACCCGTAATCAGGCCGGGACCAAGTTGTTTAAGCATGAATGCGCGCCTTCAAATGAGCTTTGATTGTGAGCCGCAGCGACTGACGGCACTCTGACCTGACGCCACCAGCAAAGCTCGCGCCGCGACTGCATGCGAGCGCTAAAGCACCGCGCCCAGCACGTTGATAAAAAACGCGACGATCATCAAGTTGAAGGCGAACGAGATCAGGCCATGCAGCAGCGCAAGACGTCGCATGGCGCGCGTATTGATCGTGACGTCGGATACCTGCGAAGTCATGCCGAGCACGTAGCTGAAGTACATGAAATCAAGATAGTCCGGCGGATGTGCGCCCGGAAAATTAAAGACCGGCTCGTCACCCTTTTTTGCATACTTGCGGTAGTAGCAGTGCGCATAGTGAAACCCGAAGCGCGCATGCATCAGAAGCCACGACAGTGCGATGGTCATCACCGCGAGAAATATGTGAGCCAGACGCGCGGACAGCGGCTGTTCCTTGGACGTGGCAAGCAGGAAACCTATCGCGACCAGACTGATGGCGGCGCTCACGATTATGGTTACCAGCATCACCGCGCTGCTCTGATCCTGCTCGGCGACACTCGTTTGCGTTTCGTGCGGGTTGGCGCGATGGATGCAAAGCCAGGCCAGCGCCAAATTGATGGCGGCCAGCACGCACCAGCCGATCAATGCGGACTCAACGACAGGTCGCCAGATCGACAATGCACCCACCAGCGGCAGCGCAACGCACGCCGCGACCGCAAGCCGCTTGGGTGCGCTGCTGCGTCGTGCCCATGACATGATCGGTGTCAAGTTGGCTCTGACCGGCTGCTCGTTCCCAAGTTACTGCGTTACTGCATGTGCCAGCCGTGGCTGACGGTGATCGACTGACCGGTGAGCGCATTCGATGGGAAGCCCGCCAAAAATATGGCGGTCTCGGCAACGTCCGCGACAGTCGTGAATTCACCGTCGACGGTTTCTTTGAGCATCACGTTTTTGATGACGTCAGCTTCGCTAATTCCGAGCGATTTCGCCTGCTCGGGAATTTGCTTGTCAACAAGTGGTGTGCGCACAAATCCGGGGCAAATCACGTTGGCGCGGATGTTGTTTTTTGCGCCTTCTTTTGCGATGACTTTGGCGAGGCCGATGAGCCCGTGTTTGGCGGTGACGTACGGGGCCTTGAGCGGCGAGGCTTCGTGCGAATGCACGGAACCCATAAAGATGATGCTGCCGCCTTTTCCCGACGCAATCATCGCGCGCATGCAGGCGCGCGTAGTGAGAAACGCGCCATCAGCGTGGATCGCCATCAAGCGTTTCCAGTCTTCGTACTTCAAATCGACGATGGCGCTGATGATCTGAATGCCCGCATTGCTGATCAACACGTCAACGGTGCCGTACGCCGCAACCACGGCTGCAACGCCAGCATCTACCTGCGCTTCGTCGGTGACGTTCATGGCAACCGCCATCGCCGTGCCGCCGGACGCGGTGATCTCTGCGGCGGTCACGGTTGCGGCCTCAAGCGCGAGATCGGCGATGACCACCTTCGCACCTTCGCGCGCGAATTCAATGGCAATTTCTTTACCGATGCCGCTGGCGGCTCCGGTGATGATGGCTACTTTATTTTGCAATTGCATGTTGTTTAATTCCTATCAGTCAGAGACGGCAATTGCGTCAGCAACAAAGCTAACGCTTAGCTTGGGAAGCGTTGAGCAAGTGAGCGAGACGGATGCAGTACGAGGCGTGTGGCGCGCAGGAACCGCAATGTACGCTTTGGTACATGAGGATTCCGAGCACCACACAACGAAGTAATGCGCCGTCGCAGCCACTTGATCAGCGTTTCCCCAGATAATCAAAAGCAACCGTGCCCAACGGCAGGGTCAGATCGGCAACGATGTGGACGGTGGAGAGCACTTCAAGCACGGGTAAATCCGCCACCGGAGCGAGCGCATGATCGCGCAGATCAAGCGCACCAGGGCCGCTCCATGCCCCCTTCACCGAGATGTCGGTCAGGCTGTATTGCACGAGTTCACAAATGCGCGCCGTGCCGTCGACATGAGGGATGATTTTTAGCAGGAAATTCGGAGCACCCATGCTCTTGGCAACGCTCGTCACGTCGAGCGCTTTGTGCTTGAACCCCATGGTTCCCGTCGCTACGCGGAAGTCGCTGTAATCGAGTGTTCCCATCAGCGTGTCTTTATGAACACGCAGCTCCGGCTCGCCCAACTTTTTTGGGAAACCCCACAGCTCGCGGCCCGCCGCAATGGGTGGATGATCGTTCAAGTACATGCTGTGAACGTAGCTACCAGCAACGCCATCAAGCGTCACCGGAATCACTTGCCCCGACTCACAGTAGTGACCGAAGCCCGTTGAATCGGGCATGTTGATGAATTCGTACTTCACCACTGGTTCGGCAAGCTTGAGCGGCGCAGGAATCAGGGCTTCCAGCAGCTTGGGGTCCGTGCGATAGGTGATGATCAGGTATTCGCGATCAACGAAACGATACGGCCCCGGCGGATAGGCCGGGTTATGCATCGGCATGGCGAATGCATTTTTGCGAATGTCGTCTTCGGTCATCTTGTCTATTCCTGCGGAAGTTCGTGGATGGTCAAACCCGCATGGGGCGGTAAGGGCTGCAACCACGCCTTGTGCGAGAGCGCTCGCACCGCGTCATGATGCCCGGCATGCCAGCGCCCGTCGACACTCTCGGCATTGAAATCGATGTCCTTGAAGGTGTCCTCACCCTCGCGCGCCTTCAAAATCAAGTGCACAACATTGACCGTTCGATCGTGGCCCATCGCAAGCAGCTTCGCCAAAGCGCCACGCTTCTTTGCTGCCGCTGGAAGCTCATCACCTAACGCTCGAATTGCGCGCTGCAAATCCTGAATGCGTTGCTGACTCTCTAGTTGCTCCATGCTGCGGCTGGCGTACTGAATGCTTTTGTAGCGCGCCATCGCCTCGCTGATGCTGGTCGGCGCGGACTCCGTTGGATCCCACACATCAACCATGAAACAGAGCGCATCTTCATCGCAGTGATCACGCAAAAAAACGTCGAGCGGCGAGTTGGAATAAATGCCGCCGTCCCAGTAGTAGCGCCCGTCAATCTGGATCGCGGGAAAGCCGGGTGGCAGCGCTCCGCTTGCCATGATGTGCTCTGGCGTGATTGGCTCTTTTTGCCGATGGCTATCGAACAATTTGACCTGCCCGTTTTCTACATCTACCGCGCAGACGGTAAGCCGCGTGCGCTTGCTGTTGAGATAGTCGAAATCTACATAGCGCTCAAGCGTGGTCTTGAGTGGGGAGGTGTCGTAAAAACTGGCGTCGGCAATCGGTCGTACCTGATGCAAATCCCACAATGCGCCCGAGCGCGGCGTGAAAAAACCGGGGACGCCGTTAGTGATCGTGTTGTTGGTCGCGGCCGACTGCGAAGCCGCTTGCAGCCAGGGCATCCACATCAGCCATGATGGCGGAAAATCGGGCGTCGAGCTGGACAAACTGTCCCATAGCGCGCGCAGTTTTGCGACGCGATGCTCGGGCGGATTGCCTGCGATCACCGCGCTGTTGATTGCGCCAATCGAGGTGCCGATCACCCAATCGACATCAATCTTGCCGTGACTCAGCGCATCGAAGACCCCAGCCTGATACGCACCAAGCGCACCGCCGCCTTGCAAAATGAGAACGGTACGTTGACGTTTTTTCATGGCAATCAAGTCGATGCTGTGAGCCGACGCGTGTGACGCATCACGTCGAGTTCTTCATCCCGTTGGCCATCTTGGCCATCGCGATGGCGAGCGCGGCTCCACCCAACGTTTTGATGAGACCGGTATGTTCTGCATAGAACGCGCTCATCTGATCCACAACACCGGGCGAATGCTGCTCGGCGTGGGTTGCAATTTGCGCAACCTGATCGGGCGTCAGCGACTTCAGCTGCTCAGGGGTGGGCGCCGTTGTGACAGTGCCACCGCTGCCCATCAAATTGGACAATGCACCGCTTGAAGTCAGTGCAGCAATCGCAGCCGGCGTGAGGGTCGCGAGCAGCGTGCTTATCATGCCCGATTGCTGTTGCGAATTGCCGTTACCAAATAACTGTCCGACCATTTGCCCGAACGGCGGTGTCTGGTCAGAGCGAAAGGCAGCCGACAAGCCGTCGGTGAGTAGCCCACCGGGCGCGCTTTGCGCTACCTGATGAAAGTGGTCTTCCGCCTGTGCCGCGTTCACGTTTGAACCTGCGCCACCGAGATACTGCTGAAGCAGTCCGCCAAAATCGATTGCCATGATGTTCTGCTCCTACGAATTGTTTTTGGTAACGAGGTGATAAATCACCAACAGGATCACGGAGCCAATGACAGCAGCGATGAATCCGGCGAAGTGCCCCGACTTATAAAGACCCAGTGCTTGCCCGAGATACGTAGCAGCAATCGAGCCAGCGATACCCAGCGCGGCAGTCATGAAAAAACCACCGGGGCCTTTGCCCGGTGTAATCAATTTGGCGAGCATTCCCGCGAAAAAACCGATGACGATTGTCCAGACAATTTCCATAAGTGCACCTCCATTGAGCGTTCGAATTGAACGCGAACATTTGAGCACTAAATTATGTTGAAACACGCTGACCAGCCCCTGACCTGCAAACGAACAGGATTATTCGCAGGGGCGGGTCACGACAAAACCGATAAATCCTAATAAATCCGAATCGCGCATCGCTAGTAATGATCGCGGCGTCTACGATGTGGCCGGTCGCTTCACCCGATACCACGCTGCGTAAATGGCAGGCACGGCAAGGATAGTCAGCGCCGTCGCAATAATCAGCCCCGCCATGATCGCAACCGCCATCGGCCCCCACAGCACGCTGCGCGTCAGCGGAATCATGGCCAAAACAGCCGCTGTCGCCGTGAGCACAATCGGTCGGAAGCGTCTTACAGCAGCTTCCCTTGCCGCCGTCCACGGGTGCGTGCCTGTGGCCATGTCCTGCTTGATCTGGTCAATCAGGATGATGGTGTTCCTCATGATGATGCCCATCAGCGCAATCATCCCCAGAAGTGCGACAAAGCCAAATGGCATTCTGAAGGCGAGCAGCCCGATGGCCACGCCTACGATACCAAACGGTGCCGTCAACAACACGATGCTGCTGAGCGAAAAGCTCTGCAATTGCAACATCAATAGCGCTAGCCAGACAAAGATCATCAGGGGCGCACCGGCGGCGATTGAGGCTTGCGCCTTGCTGTTTTCCTCAAACGCGCCGCCGATTTCGACTCGATAACCGGGTGGCAGCGTGGCGCGAATGCCGTCCAGTTGAGGATTGATAGCGCCCGCGACGTCAGGCGCCTGCACGCCGTCGATAAGATCTGATCGCACCGAAAGCGTCGGCACGCGAGAGTAGCGCCGAACAATGGGCTCCTCCATCACTTGCGTCACGCGCGCGACGGTCGCCAGCGGCACGGTGCGACCGCTCGTCGTTGGTACCTGCAAGTCCTCCACCTGCGACACGGCAAGGCGCTCCGCTGGCGGGCCGCGTAGCACCACATCAATTAACCGGTCACGCTCGCGAAATTGGCCAATCGTTGCGCCCGATACGGCAGCACCCAGCGCACGAGCAACCGTGAGTGAGGTGACCCCGGCGGCGCGCGCTCGGTCCTGATCCACCTCAACCTGCAAGGCAGGGGCACGATCACCCCAATCGGTGTTGACCTCTACAGTGTTCGGGTCCTTCCGCAATACCGCAGCTACCTGATCACCGATTTCTTTAAGTTTCACCACATCCGGGCCACTCACGCGGAAGATGATCGGATACGCCACCGGCGGGCCGAGCGGGGTCTTCAGCGTTCGGCCACGTACGCCGGGGAAATTTGTATCCAGCTCGGTCTTCAAACGCTGCGACACGCGATCCCGCGCTGCCACGCTGTCGGTCAGTATCAGCGTGTGCGAAAAATTGGGACGGAACAATTCCTGATTCAATGACAGGAAATAACGCGGCAACGAGTTGCCAACGCTTGTCACAAATGTCGACACGTCCTTGTCCGCTTTGAGCAGCGCTTCGAGCTTTTCGACTTGTGCTTCGGTTGCCTTGAAACTTGATCCCTCGGGCAGCCACATTTCCACCATCACCTCGGTGCGATCGCTGGTCGGAAAGAATTGTTTTTCGGTCAAACCCATGCCCAAGCCGCCCAGTACCAATCCGCAAACCGTGATGGCAATGGTGAGCCAGCGATGCGTAATGCACCAATCAATGATTGAGCGTAACCGGGTATAAAACGGCGTATCAAAATGTTCGTGCGCTTCGCCCGCCACTGCGCTGTTCTTGGGTTTTTTCAAAATCCAGTACCCGAATAACGGCGTCGCAATAATCGCGGCGAACCATGACAGCACGAGCGCGATGCTGGTCACGCTGAACATGTCAAAGGTGTATTCGCCCGTTGATGATTTTGCTGTACCAATTGGCAAGAAACCTGCCGCCGTCACCAGCGTTCCCGACAACATGGGCCATGCAGTGGAGGCGTACGCAAAGGTGGCGGCGGAGAATTTGTCGAAACCTTCTTCAAGCTTCCTCACCATCATTTCGACCACAATCATCGCATCATCCACCAGCAGTCCCAGCGCAATGATGAGCGCACCGGTAGAGATTCGGTGCAGGTCGATTTTGAAAATCTGCATGGCCAGAAAGGTGGCCATCAACACGAATGGAATGGTCAGCGCAACGACAGCACCGGCGCGCCACCCGAGCGACAAGAAACTCACGGCCAGCACAATCGCCACGGCCTCCAGCAGCGAGCGCATGAAGGTGCCCACGGCCTCCTTGACAACTTTCGGCTGGTTGCTGACCTGATGGAACTCAATGCCCACCGGGAGATCGTTCTGAATGCGCGCCATCTCTTTGGCAAGGTTGTCGCCGAGCCGCAGCACGTCGCCATCGCTCTTCATGGCGATAGAAAGCGCGATGCCCGGTTTTCCACCGTAGCGAATGGTCTGCACAGGCGGGTCGATATAGCCGCGATAGACGTTGGCAATGTCGCCCAGCCGGATAGTGCGACCGTTGACCGCGAGACTCAGCTCCCGCACCGACTTCACACTGTCAAAATTGCCACTAACGCGCAATGCAATAGCACTGTCCTTGGTTTGAATGACGCCCGCAGGAGCGACCGCATTTTGTGCCTGCAATTGCGTGGCAATCGAGGTCGCGTCAATGCCAAGGGCACCGATTTTGGTGTTGCTGATTTCGACGTAAATTTTGTCGTCGAGCACGCCGACCAGCTCAATTTTTGACACGTCGGGGATGCGCAGCAATTCCTGACGCACATCTTCCACTTTATCGCGCAGCTCTGACAGCGTGAAGCCGTCTCCAGTGAACGCATAAATGGAACCAAATACATCACCAAATTCATCATTAAAAAATGGCCCGAGCGTCTCTGGCGGCAACGTGTGCCGGATGTCGCCAACCTTTTTTCGAACCTGGTACCAGAGCGCCTGAACATCCTTGCGCGGGGCGGCATCAACGAGCTCCAAAATGATCAGCGATTCACCGGGCTTGGAGTAACTTTGCGTGCGCTTGAAATACGGCATCTCCTGAAGTTTTTTCTCCAGACGATCGGTGATTTGCGAGTCGACCTGTGACGTCGTCGCGCCCGGCCATAGCGTGCGAATCGTGATGGCGCGGAAGGTAAAGTCCGGGTCTTCGCGTTGCCCGAGCTTGAAGTACGCCGAAAAGCCTGCAATAGCAATCGCAAGAATGAAAAACAGCGTTAACTGCTGATGCTTAATTGCGGCGGCGGAGATGTTGGCCTTGCCGCCTCCCGAATCTTTATCGCCCGAGCCGATCATGGCTTGCTACCTTCTTTGGCAACGACCGGAACGGCATTGGCGGCAGGCACAGCGGCAGCACTGGGCACGGGTGCGGCATCAATCAAACGCACCTTCTGTCCCGAGAGCAACAGGTTGGCACCGGCTGTGACCACAAGGTCACCCGCTTTCAATCCAGATACGACTGCGACGCCTTCGTTGGTGCTCGTGCCAAGTTTCACTTCAACCGGTTTCACCGTTTCGCTTGCGCGGTCTACAAGCCAGACGCGCGTGGCGTTGTCGCGGGTGTAGAGCGCGGTGTTCGGAACGACGATTGCCTGAGCTTCACCCAGATCAAGGCGCACCGTCGCGCTCATGCCAAGCTTCAATGCATCGTCGGCATTGGCAATCGAGAGCTTTGCCATGTAGGTGCGACTTGCCGCATCCGCTGCTGGTGCCAATTCGCGCAGTTTGGCAGCGTAAAGTTTGCCTGGAATGGCATCGAAATGCGCTGCGAATCCTCTGGCTTGTTTCATCAAGCCAACTTCGCGTTCCGGTACGTTTACGATGATTTCCTTCTCGCCAAGTTGAGCGACTCGCACCACGCTTTGTCCGGCAGAAACGACACTTCCCGCTTCCGCATCGATGGCCACAACAACGCCCGCTTTGTCCGCCCGCAATGTCTGAAAATTAAGACCGTTTTGTGCGTTAGCCAGTTGCGATTGCGCGGCTTTCACGCGCGCGTCAGCCGCTGCTGTCGTCGCCGCTTGGCGCTCAAGCGCTGCGCCCGACACGAAGCCTTTGTCGCGCAATTCCTGCTGACGCTTCAACTCGCTTTGTTGCAACACAAAATCCGTTCTCGCTACTTCAACTTGTGCAGACTGGGCGTTTATGGCGGGTATGACGTCCTGCGAATCGAGCACGGCGAGCACCTGACCCGCTTTGACTTCCTGCCCAACGTCAACAGCGCGGCGCGCAATCTTTCCCGGCACCCGGAAGCCATAGCGCTGCTCATAGCGGGGGCGCACTTCGCCGGGCAAATACGAAATGTCACCCAGTGCGCTCGGACCCACTTGCATGAAGCGCACGGGACGTGGTGGCTCCGCTTTAGTGGCCGCTGCTTCGGTTTTTGCTTCGTCTTTTTTGCCACATCCTGCGATTGATAGCGTGCCAATCGCGAGTAGAGCGGCGAGGAGGAGAGTTGCCTTCTTGTTCATCGTTTTGAATCCTTGGAATCCATCGAGTGGTCGATTTGTGTCGTGTCTGTAGTGTCGGGAATACCAGCTACATGCGCCCAGTAGCGAGTCAGTGCGAGGGATGCTTCTTCTTGATAAGTGCCCATGCCTGGAAGGATTGCGCACTTCGGGTCGTCGGTCTGCTCGCCGCGCATCAGGCTGTAGAGTCCAATCATCATGGCGTAGCTGTGCTTGAGCAGGCGCACGCCTTCACCGGGCGCGAGTTTGGTGAAATGTCGCTCCAGACCCTCACCTGCGGTTAGCAACCAAGTGGTCATGTTGATCTGAAAATTCTTCGCAGCCTCAAGCGGCACGGCATTGCCACCGAAGCCAACGCACACTGCCCCGAGCGGCATGTAGGTTGGCGCGTTCAGCAGATGCTCGCTTGCGAGCTCGATCATTTCAGGAAACAGGAACGGCTGACCGCTGTTCATGCGCGAAATCAGGGTCGTGAAAAAGTGCTCGACATGGCGCAGGTGCAGCGCGAGATAGATCTCTTCCTTGGTATGGAAGTAGAGATACACCGTGCCTTTGGCAAGGCCTGCGGACTCGGCGACGTTGGCGACGTTGGCCAACTCATGGCGCTCGGCAAAGAGCCGCTCAGCTGCGTCGAGAATAGTCTGCCGACGCGCTTCCTTGTCGTCACCATCGAGCGCGCGAACACGCTTGTTTGAATCTGGCGAATGATGTGCACGGTGAAGTTCGCGCGCGCTGCTGATCACTGACTTCAGCGAGCTTTTTACCGCCTGACGTGCGCGTTGCTGCGCCTCCGTGGTGTGGCGTGCATGATGCGCATCAATCGCATCCCGTATGATTTTTTTGATCGGTGGCATGGCGGTAGTTGGCTTTTTTTGATCAAGACCAACACGAACTGACCGTGAGTCATTAACGCACCGAATGCTAAATGACTCGCGGTCAGTTGTAAAGTGCCCAGCCGACTTGCCTGCCTCGAACGCGCTCTATTTACTGTGGGAGCGGTTCCACCGCGATAGTTCCTGGCACGCAAATCGCGGTGGAACCGCTCCCACAAAGCCCCGTGAGCCGTCGCCTAGACGCGCTCCAGCACCACGGCAATACCCTGCCCTACGCCGATGCACATCGTGCACAGCGCGTAACGTCCGCCTGTTTTGTGCAGTTGATTCACCGCAGTCGTCGCAAGGCGCGCGCCCGAAGCCCCTAGCGGGTGTCCAAGCGCAATCGCCCCCCCGTTCGGGTTCACACGCAGATCAGAATCGTCAACACCGAGCTCACGCAGCACCGCCAAACCCTGAGCGGCGAAGGCCTCGTTCAGCTCGATCACGTCCATCTGATTGATGGTCAACCCGGTCAGCGCGAGCACTTTCTTCGTCGCTGGTGCGGGCCCGATGCCCATGATGCGTGGCGCTACGCCGGCGGTAGCCATGCCAACGATTCGCGCCCGCGGCGTGAGATTGTGGACTTTGAGCGCAGCTTCGGATGCGACCAGAATCGCACACGAACCATCGTTCACACCGCTGGCGTTACCTGCCGTCACCGTGCCGTCAGGCCGCACGATGCCTTTTAATTTCGCGAGCGCTTCGAGTGACGTGTCGCGCGGATGCTCGTCTTTGCTGACGACAATCGCGTCGCCTTTCTTCTGGGCAATCGTCACCGGCGCGATCTCGGCGTCGAAGAAACCGCTCTTCTGCGCAGCCACGGCCTTCAGTTGCGAAGCAAGCGCCATCTTGTCCTGCGCTTCACGTTCGATTTTGAATTCGGTTGCGACGTTTTCAGCGGTCTCGGGCATTGAGTCAACGCCGTACTTTTCTTTCATGAGTTTGTTAATAAAACGCCAGCCAATGGTGGTGTCGTAAACGGCGTTGTTGCGAGCGAAAGCGCTGTCGGCTTTCGGCATGACAAACGGCGCACGGCTCATGCTCTCAACACCGCCCGCAATCATCAACTGTGCTTCGCCCGACTTGATGGCGCGCGCTGCCGTGCCCAGCGCATCGAGGCCGGAACCGCACAGGCGATTGATGGTTGCACCCGGCACGGACTGCGGCAATCCGGCAAGCAAAGCGGCCATACGCGCGACATTGCGATTGTCCTCGCCCGCCTGATTGGCGCAGCCGTAAATCACGTCGTCAATCGCGGACCAGTCGAGATTGGGATGGCGCGCGATCAAGGCCGCAATCGGCACCGCGCCCAGATCGTCGGTGCGGACCGATGACAACGAGCCGCCGTAGCGACCGATTGGAGTGCGAAGAGCATCAACGATGTAGGCGTTCATATTTTTGTCTTTAAGGTGCAATTGAAACGTTGGAAAGTGAATTAAGTTCGGCGAGTGACAGGCCAGCAACGCACTCAACAAGCTTGAAACCCTGCGCCGTAACGTCGATCACGGCAAGGTCGGTATAAATGCGGCTCACGCAACCCACGCCGGTCAGCGGATAGGTGCAGCGCTCAACCAGCTTGCTCTCGCCGGATCGCGTGAGATGCTCCATCATTACCCACGTTTGCTTGGCACCGACGGCGAGATCCATCGCACCGCCCACGGCGGGAATGTCGTCCTTGCCGCCAGTGTGCCAGTTTGCGAGGTCTCCGTTTGCTGCGACCTGAAACGCACCGAGCACGGCAATGTCAAGATGCCCCGCGCGCATCATTGCGAACGAGTCTGCGCTATGAAAATACGAGCCGCCGCGCAGCAACGTCACCGGCTGTTTGCCCGCGTTGATCAGGTCAAAATCTTCAGCGTCAGACGTCGGCGCTGGCCCCATACCGAGGATTCCATTTTCACTTTGCAGAATGATCTCGCGACCTGCGGGCAAATGATTGGCGACCAGCGTGGGCATGCCGATGCCCAGGTTGACATAAGCACCGTCGTGGATGTCTTTTGCGATGCGGGCGGCGAGCTGGTCGCGCGTGAGTTTGACGTAGCTCATCATGCTGCCTTGTAGCCAGAAGCAACGGTGGCGGACCGCGCGATTTTCACCACACGCTGCACAAAGATGCCCGGCGTGACGACAGCCTCTGGGTCAAGCTGCCCCAGCAGGACGATTTCATGCACCGAAGCAATCGTCGTCTTCGCGGCCATCGCCATGACCGGCCCAAAATTGCGTGCGGCCATTCGGTACGTCAGATTGCCCCAGCGGTCACCCTGCTCCGCCTTGATGAGCGCGTAATCGGCATGAATCGGCGCTTCGAGCACATACATTTCTCCGTTGATTTCCCGCACTTCTTTCCCCTTCGCGAGATCGGTACCGAACCCGACTTTCGTGAAGAAACCGCCAATGCCCGCGCCCGCTGCGCGAATGCGCTCTGAGAGATTGCCTTGTGGCACCAGTTCAAGCTCGATTTTTCCGGCGCGATAGAGCGCGTCAAACACGTACGAGTCCGCTTGCCGCGGGAACGAGCAGATGACCTTGCGCACCATGCCCGCCTTGAGCAGCGCTGCGAGGCCGAACTCCGCGTTGCCCGCGTTGTTCGCCACAATCGTCAGCTCGCCCGCGCCTTGCGCGATGAGGCCATCGATTAATTCGTTCGGCATACCGGCACCACCAAAGCCACCGATCATGACGGTCGCGCCGTCGCATACGTCGGCCAGCGCGTCGGCGATGGAAGAAACGATTTTGTCAATCACGGTAGCTCATCTCTGAATTTCAAAATTGCGGTGGTGCAATAGCAACTCGTTAGCGTATTGTTGGCGAAAATCGATATTGACGCGGTGCAATACGGCGAGCAATCGACAAAGATGCCAAGGCAATGCGATTTTCGCATTCCGCTTACGCAAAGATTAATTCAAGGAGGCCACGATGAATCGAACTTTTCTACTGAACCCATTAAGGCGACGCGTCGCACTGTTCAGCGCGTCAGCAGCGTTCGCTCTGACGCTGCTCGGCGGCGCGTCCACCGCGCTGGCGCAAGGCGTGCCGACTGCGAAGCCAGAAGACGTCGGCATGTCCTCCGAGCGGCTCAACCGCGTTGGCGCGTGGATGCGCAGCGAGATCGCCCAAAAGCGTATCCCCGGCGCAACGCTCATGGTGATCCGCGGCGGAAAACTGGTTTACACGGACACTGCGGGCACGCGCGGCCCCGACGGAGCGGGAGCGCTCAAGTCCGACGACATCTTCCGCATTTATTCAATGACCAAACCCATCGTGAGCGTGGCCGCGATGATGCTGGTGGAGGAAGGCAAGCTGCTGCTTGAAGCCCCCGTCGCGCGCTATATCCCGTCGTTCGCCAACGTCAAGGTCGGCGTTGAAAGGACCGACGCGCAGGGCAACAAAACGCTGGAGCTCGTCGCTCCTGTCCGCCCGATGACCGTGCAGGATTTGATGCGTCACACCTCGGGACTCACCTACGGATTCTTCGGCGATGGCCTGGTCAAAAAGGCTTATCTAGCGGCCGACGTAGGCACCGGCGGCAATATCACTAATGCCGAGTTTGCTGAGCGCATCGCGAAGATGCCGCTCGCCTATCAACCCGGCAGTACTTGGGATTACAGCAATTCCACCGATGTGCTGGGCCGCGTGATTGAGGTGGTCTCCGGGCAGACGCTGCTCGCGCACTTGAAGGACCGTCTGCTCACGCCACTCGGCATGAAAGACACGACGTTCTATGTGCCCGAGCCGGACCGTCAGGCGCGCATCGCCGAGCCGTTTGCCGATGACCGCTCGATTGGCATCAACGCGCCGGTGTTCGATCCACGTAAAGTGATGGCGATGGAGTCCGGCGGCGGTGGCCTCATGAGTACGTCGATGGATTACACGCGCTTCCTGCTCATGCTGCGTAACGGCGGTCAGCTTGAAGGACGCCGCTATATCAGCCCCGCGACGCTGGCCTACATGACGAGCGATCAGCTGAACCCCGCCGTGACACGTACTGCGCTTTATCTGCCCGGAGCGGGCTACGGCTTTGGGCTGGGCTTTGGGGTTCGTACGGTCGGTGGCGAAGCGCCCTTTCCGTCCGGCGTCGGCGAGTACTACTGGGGCGGCGCAGGCGGCACCTACATGTGGGTGGACCCGGCGAACGACCTGTTCGTTGTCTTCATGATGCAAAGCCCGAAATGGCGCGTGCCGTATCGCTCGGTGCTGCGCAACATGATCTACGGCGCGATGACGGAAACAAAGCTCTCGATGCGTTGATTCGCAGTACAGCTTTTTCATAAAAGCGCCGTTAAGAGCGGGGTAGAACGCGATTAGTTTAGTAGTCGATATTTCAGTTTATTGGCACTAGTGTCCGGTTAAAACTCGAACAAATTCAATTGGTTAGCCGAGAGTGCGTCGTTTTCGCGTGTTGTAGCCCCTTGCAGCAGGTCTTGCAATGTCGTTTTCTCGAACAGCGTGAGCGAGAGCAGCTGTAGCAAACCG
>JANXUB010000075.1 GCA_025352105.1 Burkholderiales bacterium
CCGTACGTCCCGGTAGATGAGGCTCAAGTAACGCCCATGTAGCGTCTTTGAGGTCGTGGCGGCGGTAGGCTTCTTGCACGGTGGAACCACTAAAAATCGGTTCCTTGAATTTTTACATATCTTGTGACGACAGCGCCTAGGGATTTGACGGCGCTGAATTGCCACCTGTTTCCACCATTTGCATCGGCTCGGCGGGCGCTGTGGCGCGTGGTGGACGTGCACGACCACGCTTGACCGGCTCATCCGTCGCGAGCTGCGCCGGTGCTCCACTCGATTTGGTTTCCATCATCTGCAAACCAGCGTCGGTTGGCAACGTGTAGCTGAACGCTTTTGCGGGCTCGCGCTTGACCTCGGGGGGGCGCGCGGGGGCTGCTACGACGGGTGCTGGAGCAGGCGAAGGCGACGGAGCAGGTGCGACGTAAGCCGGGGCAGACCGTGGTGCGGGCGCGGACATTTCAGCCGAGCTCGTCGCCGCCGGAGCGGACGATTCGCCTTCGGCGCGGTCACGACGGCCTTCACCGTTTTGATCCGGTGCTGCGTCACGATCAGGGCGGCCTTCACGGTCGCCGCGATCACGTCTACGTGAGCCACGTTCGTTACGCGGTGGACGATCCGTGCGCTCTTGCGGCGCAGCGACCGCGTTGGCATCGCTGCCTTCGGCTGCAACAGCTGCGGCAACCGGTGCCGCTGTGTCATTCAGCGGCAATTCGCCATTGACGGGGGCGTTGCTGTCACGCGGTGCACGGTCGCTACGCTCGCCACGTTCGCGACGTGGGCCACGCTCGCTGCGATCAGCGCGCGGCTCTCTTGGCTCGCGCTGCTCCCTCGGCTCGCGTTGCTCACGGGGTTCACGCGGTTCACGTTGCGGTTTGCTGACTTCGATGTTGGTGCCGTTGCTGACGTTGGCATTGAGCATGTCGACCGTGCTTGAACCCGCAGCTTTTGGATCGCGCTGTTGGCGATCTGATTGACCCTGACCCTGACCTTGACCCGTACCCTTACGCTCGCCACGATCATTACGGTCGTTGCGACCGCCTTTGGCCTCGCTGCCACGGTCGTTGCGATCCTTGTTGCGATCACCCCGTCCGTTGCGGTCGTTACGGTCATTGCGATCACTGCTGCCTTCGCTACGACTACGACGACCGTTGCGGTCACCACGATCATTGCGATCACGGCTGCCTTCGCGCTTTGGTTCCTGTTTCGGCTCGGCAGCTTTAGCGGGCTGAGTCACCAATTCAGTGGCAGTCGAGCTGCCGCCAAACAACGATTTGAAGCTCGCCCAGAAGCCTGTCTTTTGTACGGGTGGCGGCGGCGCAATAGCGACCGGTACGACCGGCGCGATGGGTGCAGCAGCTTCCTTTGGTTCAATCATCGGTGCCGAATGCGCTGGCGTGATGCCTTTGACGACCGCTTCGACGCGAACTTCATTCGCTTCCTGCTTGATTGCTTCGACTACGTCTACTTCGACCGGACGCTCAACCATTTTGAAGCTGAGCGGCAATGGCTCGGCGTGATTCAACTCATCATGCTTTAGGCGCTGAACGGTGTAGTTCGGCGTTTCCATGTACAGATTCGGGATGAGTACGACGTTGACCTTTAAGCGCGATTCGAGCGATTGCAGATCGACGCGCTTTTCGTTCAACAAGTAGGTTGCAACATCGACCGGAACTTG
This sequence comes from Burkholderiales bacterium, assembly GCA_025352105.1. GTDB lineage: Bacteria > Pseudomonadota > Gammaproteobacteria > Burkholderiales > Casimicrobiaceae > Casimicrobium. Next base: position 1,673 of record JANXUB010000075.1, read on the forward strand.
AGCCACGACTTGAGCGCTGTTGTCCTTCATCGCTTCTTCCTGAATGATGCGCAGGATGTGCAGCGCAATCGATTCGGTGGAGCGGATGTGGCCGGTGCCGTGGCAGCGTGGGCAAGGCAGGTGCGCGCTCTCGCCGAGAGACGGCTTCAGGCGCTGGCGTGACAGCTCCATCAAACCAAAACGGGAAATCTTGCCGAGCTGAACGCGAGCACGATCAAGCTTCATCGAATCGCGCAGCTTGTCTTCAACTTCGCGTTGATGCTTTGACGATTCCATGTCAATGAAGTCGACGACGATCAAGCCACCGAGGTCACGCAAGCGCAACTGGCGGGCGACTTCATCGGCCGCTTCCATGTTGGTGTTGAACGCCGTGGTTTCGATGTCACCGCCTTTGGTGGCGCGTGCCGAGTTGACGTCGACCGAGACTAATGCTTCGGTGTGATCGATCACGATGGCGCCGCCGGACGGCAGGTTCACGGTGCGACCAAACGCGGACTCGATCTGATGCTCAATCTGGAAGCGCGAGAACAACGGCACATCGTCGTTGTAGAGCTTGACGCGATTGACCGTGCCCGGCATCACGTGACCCATGAAGCCTTTGGCCTGCTCGTAGATGTCTTCGGTATCGATCAGAATTTCACCGATGTCAGCCGTGTAGTAATCGCGAATCGCGCGGATCACGAGGCTCGATTCCTGATAAATCAGGAGCGGTGCTTTGTTCGCTTTGGCGGCACCGTCAATCGCGGTCCACAGTTGCAACAGGTAGTTCAAATCCCATTGCAGCTCTTCCGCCGTGCGCCCGATGCCGGCGGTGCGAGCGATGGTGCTCATGCCGTTCGGCACTTCGAGCTGCGCCATGGTGTCGCGCAGTTCGTTGCGATCCTCGCCTTCGATACGACGCGAAACGCCGCCACCGCGAGGATTGTTCGGCATCAACACGAGGTAGCGACCGGCGAGCGAAATGAAGCTCGTGAGCGCCGCGCCCTTGTTGCCGCGTTCGTCTTTTTCGACCTGAACGATGATTTCCTGACCGACGCGCAGGTTGTCCGCAATTTTGTTGCGGTTCATCTCGCCGTCGATGTTGAGCACCGAGCGCGAAATTTCCTTGAACGGCAGGAAACCATTACGCTCCATGCCGTAGTCGACGAAACAGGCCTCAAGCGAAGGCTCAACACGAGTGACCGTGGCTTTGTAAATATTACTTTTGCGCTGCTCTTTGGAAGCAGATTCAATATCGAGATCGACCAGTTTTTGACCGTCGACAATGGCAACGCGCAGTTCTTCTGACTGGGTTGCGTTAAACAGCATGCGTTTCATGCGTACCTTCCTTGTCCAGCTTTTCGGGCAGGGCAGTGGTTACGCGATGGCCTGTGACGCAATGACGATGCGCCGCATGAGTCCCGAAAGACTTTAGCGGCGTCGGATGCGGGTATTTGAGGCGAAAAACGTCAGTGCGGGAATCGGCAGATGACCAGGCGACGACTCTGCTGGCCGGGCGTGTATTGCCTGGGGGAGAGTGTTTTGACTGATTCGTCCGCTGAATGTTTTCGCGGGTGAACCAAGAGCGCTGGTGCGCGGATTCATTGACAATTATTTTTCGTGCGGGCCCGACGCGATTTGCGACGCACCCCTATCAAACTTTTCACAGGCCAGCGAGCAACACTTTGCGATGCGCGGTGGCTGAACTCTTACAATCGCCGCTTTTCTCGGTGGCAGCTTGACCGTGGAACCGATGGGTGGTGCAGGGTCGGACAGACAGTTCAAAAATCGGTGGACGCGATGTTTTCATCATGTCGACGCGGGATACTTGATTGATATTCGATTGCGATCATCAAAAAAGTGCCAAACTGTTCATACGATCTACACGCTGACCGCTTGATTCAAAATGCCGAACTTCCTTCGAAGCCAGACAACCCTAGAATTATAAGGCAAATGAAGGACTTAGCTCACATTTCTAGACCGCTTTCTTTGCCTCGGGTAGGCGATGGCGCGACGCCTCGCGCAAGCGTCGGCGCGACAGCTGTTAGCGCAGCGAATACCAGTGCGCAAGTGCGTCATGTGCGCGTGTCAGAGGCTTACGCAGGTCAGCGTCTGGATAACTTCCTGATCCGGGAGCTTAAAGGCGTTCCGAAAACTCACGTGTACCGCATCGTTCGCTCCGGCGAAGTGCGCGTGAACGGTGGGCGAGCCAAAGCTGAAACCAAGCTTGCAGCGGGTGATGAGTTGCGCATTCCACCGGTTCGGGTCGCCGCTGAACCCGAATACAAGCAGCTTACCGGTGATTTTCCGCATGAAATCGTGTGGGAAGACGACCATCTGATCGCCGTTAACAAGCTTGCCGGGGTGGCGGTACACGGTGGTTCCGGGGTCAGTTTCGGCGTGATCGAACAGATTCGCATGTCGCGCCCGAACGCGCCGCTGCTGGAACTGGTGCACCGGCTGGATCGCGACACGTCTGGCATTCTGTTGATCGCCAAGACGCGCGTTGCATTGATTGGCATGCACGACACTTTGCGCGAAAAGACCGGCGATAAGCGCTATATAGCCGCAGTTAAGGGCGAGTGGGTGAATGATCGCCAGCACGTGAAAGCGCCGCTCGCGAAGTACACGCAGCCCAATGGCGAGCGGCGAGTTGAGGTGAATGCTGACGAAGGGCAGTTCGCACACACCGTTTTCAACCTAGTCGAACGGCGCGCTACTTTGAGTTTGCTTGAGGCTGAGCTTAAAACGGGCCGTACCCACCAGATTCGCGTTCACCTGCAACACTGCGGCTTCCCGATCGCGGGCGACGACAAATATGGCGACAACGCATGGAACAAGGCGCTGCGTGCCGCAGGCTTCAAGCGCATGTTCCTGCACGCCAAATCATTCACTTTTGAACACCCAGTGACCAGCCAACCAATTACCGTCGAAGCAGCTTTGCCTCGCGAGTTGGCCGAGTTTTGGTATGGTGAGCCCGCATGAGCACCAAAAAATACCCCTTCATCGTCTTTGACTGGGACGGCACTCTGGCCGATTCAACGGGCGTCATCAAACGCGCTTTGCAGCGCTCGGCGGAGGACCTCGGCTACCCTATCCCGACCGATGCACAGGCCGCGTTCATCATCGGTATGGGCCTGCGGCCGGCGCTCGAACATGCGATTCCGACGCTGCGGGAGGAGGATCTGCTGCCGCTGACGGATCGCTATCGTCATCACTTCATGGCGGGCGAGAACGAGATTTTTCTGTTCGACGGCGTGACAGAGATGCTCGATTCACTCAAGGCGCGTGGCCACTGGCTGGCGGTCGCGACCGGAAAGTCGCGCAAAGGACTCGACCGGGCGTTTGATACGCTGGGTTTGCGCGAATTTTTTGTGGCGTCCCGCTGCGGCGACGAAGGTTTCGCCAAACCGCACCCTGGCATGTTGAACGCGTTATTCGACGAAACCGGCATGACCGCCGCCGACACGGTGATGATCGGCGACACCACTCACGACCTGCAACTCGCAGAAAATGCGGGGGCAGCGGCCATTGGCGTGACCTACGGCGCGCATCACCCAGAGCTGTTACACGGGCACCGTAGGCTAACACTGGTAGATTCGGTGTCTGCGCTGCGCACCTATCTTGAACTGCACGCATAATTTTTTTCGATTAGACACCCATGGATCAACTGCCCTCACAACCCGGCTGGGAACGCGAACTTGTTAGCAAACTCGCGCTTGCAAATGTGCGCGAACAGGCGGCCAGGCGTCGCTGGTCGGCTTTTTTTAAGCTGCTGTGGATTGCGCTCGCGGCGCTCGTCTTCGCTTGGTTCAATGGTTGGATCGGGCAGGGCATGTCTACAAATGACAGCATTGGCCGACATACGGCGCTGGTGAAGCTGGAAGGTGAAATTGCAGATGGTGGTAAAGCGAGCGCTGAAAATGTCAATGCTGCGCTGGCGGCTGCGTTTAAGGACACGGACAGCGTGGCGGTGATTCTCAACATCAATAGCCCCGGTGGCTCCCCCGTTCAGTCCGCGCGCATCTACAGCGAGATCAAGCGATTGCGCAAAGACAATCCCGAGAAGCCGTTGTACGTGGTGATCGATGAATTGTGTGCGTCCGGCGGCTACTACGTTGCTGCTGCGGCTGACAAGATTTACGTTGATCCGTCCAGTCTCGTGGGCTCAATTGGCGTGATCTATCAAGGCTTCGGCGCAGACAAAGCGATGGAGAAATTGGGAATTGAGAATCGCACCGTCACGGCGGGCGAGAACAAGGCGTTCATGGATCCATTTTCCCCGATGAAACCTGAGCACAAATCGCACCTGGAAGCGATGCTCGCCGATGTGCATCAGCAGTTCATCAAAGCGGTCAAAGACGGTCGCGGCACGCGTTTGAAGGACGCGACACCCGGACTGTTCAGCGGTTTGATTTGGAGCGGCAACAAGGCAATTGACATCGGGTTGGTTGACGCGGTCGGCTCGGTCAGCACAGTGGCTCGTGATGTCGTTAAAGCTGAAGATTTGGTGGACTACACGATCGAAGAAAATACGTTCGATAAATTTGCGAAACGTATCGGAGCGAGCTTTGGTGCGGGCGTGATGCAGGCAGTGAATAAATCCAGCTGGAAATAGCGCTGCACCGCGCCTACAGCGCCCCCATCGCCAGCCCTTCGGCGAACATCTGCCCCAGTTCGCGACACGCCTCCAAATCGTGATCGCGTAGTCCGCCGCGCGATGAGCCAGCCTCACCCCCGATGCGTCGCGCGATGACGCCCGGATGCACCTTACGCATCCGCCAACCCGTGATAATGCGATCAACACTTTGCATTGCGCCACTGCCGTCGCTGCCAGCACACACCAGCACCGAATAGGGTCGTCCGGCGACCATGCTCGCGCTGCCTCCGCCGAGCGGCGTCGTATCCGCCAAGCAGGCGTAAAACGTTCGATCAAAAAACTCCTTGACCGAGCCGGCCATGTAGCCAAAATTCTCAGGCGTGGCGATGACCAGTGCGTCGGCGCTCTGCAGCTCATTTGCGCTAGCTACGCCCGCTGAACGCGCCACCACGATAACGCTCTCTGCGCTGCGTCCCCCGTCAAGAAACGCACTGACCATCGCGCGCGCGCCGCCGCTGGCCGAATGGTGAACTACGAGTATTTTTTTCATCGTTGCCTGAAAAAAGTGTCGGTCTAGCGGGCAAAAAAATGGGACACCGAAGTGTCCCATTGTCTACCGCATAGCTCGCTAATCAACCAATCACGGATCAATCAAGGTGACTGTGGCCGTCGATGTGCCGCCTTTGCCGTCACTGATTGTGTAGGTAAACGTGTCACTGACAAAGCACGCACCAGTTGGAGCGTAATTAAGTGTCTTGCCATTGGGTCCAATCGAGATGGACGCCTTGGAGGGTTGCGTTATGGAGGTGATAACCAGCGCGTCGCCGTCTTTGTCTGTATCGTTGGCCAATACGTCAAGCACTGCCGTGTTGCGACACGGAACGATGAACACATCATTCACGGCAACCGGCGCGTTGTTGGTGGGCGGCGGTGGCACCACCACCGGCGCTGCCTTCACCGTGACTGCCACGGTGGCGGTGGAGCTGCCGCCGCGACCATCGGAAATGGCGTAGGTGAAGCTGTCGACTGCGCCAACGCATGTGCTGGCTGATGGCGTGTACACGATGCGACCTGCAGAGATCGCCGCCGTGCCCTTGCCAGGTGCCGTGACGCTGGTGATGGTGAGGGCGTCGCCGTCCGGGTCGGTATCGTTGACGAGCACGTTAAAGGTGGACGGCACGTTGCATTCGATGGTGTACGCATCGTTGACCGCACCAGGGGCTCGATTCAGGTAGCGGCGAGCGCCGGTGGACTTGGCTGTGTTGGTTTCAATCCAGCGATAAGTATCGATCGCTGTCTTGTGTTGTGCGGGGTTGTGCAGCGCGCGCGACATCCAGTTGTTCGGCACGTCCTCCACCACTGCGCGCTGAACCTGACGATCAATCATCGGCGCGACCGCAGGTGGCGAAACTGCTGCCACTGGCGCTACCGCGTTCGCCGGAACGGCAGCTGTGGCTGCGGGGACGGCCACGCTCACCTCTTCAAGTTTTTCCTTCACAATCAGCACGTCGGTATCGGCGCGGCGATTGCGGAAGCTCTGCCCCTTGACTTCCGGGTATTTTGGTGAGCGACCTGCCTGACCAGTGGCGGTTACCAGTTCCACAGGGACGCCTTTGCTCACGAGATAGGCCTTCACTGCTTCAGCGCGCTTTTTGGAGAGAGCGTCGTTATTGCGATCACCGCCCGTCGGGCAGGTATGGCCCACGATATTGACCTTCAGTTCGACATACGGACGCTGCGCCGCAATGCGACTCACCAGAGCGTCAAGTTCCTTGAACGCTGCCGGTTTGAGCTTGGACGAACTTAGATCGAAGTAGGTCTCCTGCGCATCGTTTGCGTCGGAGCGAATGATTCGTTTCTCCATGCGCGTGGTCGGTTCTGCTGGCTTTGCAACAGGGGGAGCAACAGCAGCGACGGGAGCCACTGCGGCCGGTGCGCTCCAGTTTGGATCGGGTACGCGCTCGGTTGAGCTGACCATGCGTGTGATTTTGTTGGCGCGGAAACTGCTCTGCGGCGCGCCCAATTCGTAGCGCAGCATGACCATGCCGCGCTGATCGTTGCGTCGACCTTCAAAGTCGCCGCTACGGCGGAACAATTCACCCGAAATCGCCACTGACAGCGGCGAGTTCGCGAAGAACTTTTCCGCCATCAGGGTACCCGTCCATTGGCGACTGGAATATTTACCCCATTCATAGTCAAGGCCTGCGGTCAGCCGCACCAGCACAGGCTCGTAGAAATGGCCAAGGCGCGCGCCGACGCCATAGTCGTAGGGGCGCGTAAATGTTTTGTTGGTCACTGTCGTGGTGACGTCTTCCTCGTATGGACGACCGGCATCTACACCGCTTTGAGTGGCCGTTGTTGCAACACTCGCCACCGAGCCCAGACGCGCTCCGGAGAGGCCCTTGCTCAGGTAGGTGTTCCAGAACCACTTTTCGTATTCCTGACCGCCACCGATCGTCGCCTTACGCAGATTCTTGTCGCCTTGATCGAGGGCGGCGAACACTTTGTTAACCGCTGAGGTGCCGCTCGTCCAGTGTTGCGACAACTTGACGCCGCCCGCATTGCGGCTGCCCCAAATTTCGGCCAACGTGGCCGACTTATCATCGCCTCGCAGCACCTGAAAAAGCTCGCCACGAGCGTGGTTGTCGCTATCGATGCCGATGCCAAACCGGGTGTCAGCACCGGTGTATTGCAGATTGGCACCGGGTGTCGGCTTACCGGCGTCCTGCGCCGATGCGGGCGCTACCGATATCCCAAAGGCCGCGCCGCCAAGCAGGATCGCCATTGCCGCGTTAGAAGATGTTCGTTTCATGATTTCCCCGGAAGAACTAAAGTGTTACTCACTAGGCAAAAGTCTAGCAAAGCACGAGCAGAAAAACGAGTAAAACCCCCGTGTAATCAGGGCAGTAGCGCGAGAAGCGTATCTAATCCGCCAACGTTGATCGCGACCTTCACCTGTTCGCGCACGCGGGGCTTCGCGTGATAGGCCACACCCATGCTTGCGGCGTGGAGCATGGGCAGGTCATTTGCCCCGTCGCCCAGCGCAATCGTTCTGTTGCGCGAAGCAGGCAATGTGGAAGCGATGAAGCGCAGCATGCGCGCTTTCTCAGCCGCGTCGACAATAGCCCCACATACTTGGCCCGTCAGCCGTCCGTCGTGCTCGCCGAGTGTGTTGGCGCGAGTGTAGGTATAGCCGAAGCGCTGCCGCATGCGCTCGGTGAAGTAGGTAAAGCCACCGGAAACGAGCAGCGTTTTCACATCGCTTTTATGTGCTACCGCCATCAATTCCTTGAGTCCCGGTGAGGGCCGAAGTCGTGCTTCGTAGACTTCTGCAAGCACTTTGGTTGACAGCCCTTCGAGGCAGGCAACGCGCTTTCTCAGACTATCCTGAAAATCGAGTTCGCCGCGCATCGCGGCTTCGGTGACCGCTGATACCTCGACCTTGACGCCCGCGAAATCCGCGATTTCATCAATGCACTCGATGGTGATCGCGGTGGAGTCCATGTCCATTGCGATCAGGCCAACTAATGAAAGCGGGATCGCAGATTCGGTGGGTAGTCTGTTGTGTTCGGCAGTCAACGTTGAATTCATGGACATCGATTGTAGGAGCACGTTCGGTGTCGTTCCCCCGTTCTCAGTTGCGACGATGGCAGCATCGGCCAGTCTAAATCGCAGCATGCGCGGGTAAATCCGCATGCCGCCGCACGGCGTGTCAACTAACGTTCGACCGACGCAAAAAGGCGGTGTGCCGCGAAGTTATGAAAAAAAGGGAGAGCAAGATGGAACGTCGCGATTTTTTGTCCGGTGGCTTTGGCGCTGTGGGTTCGGTCGGCGCTGCTGGGGCAGTAGGTGCGATTGCGGGCTTAATGCCGGGCATCGCCAGCGCGCAGGATTTGCCCACGGTCAGCTGGCGATTGACGTCAGGCTTTCCGAAATCTCTCGATACGATCTACGGCGGTGCTGAACAGTTCGCGCGTATCGTCGAGACGATCACGGGCGGCAAGTTCAAGATTAGTGTCGCGGGCCCCGGCGAGATCGTCCCTGGGCCGGGTGCGTTTGAGGCAGTGCAGAAGGGCACGGTGCAATGCGCTCACACAGCGGGCTATTACTTTTTGAACGTCAACAAAGCGCTCGCTTTTGACACTACGCTGCCGTTTGGCATGAACCAGCGCCAGCACAACGCCTGGGTCTATCAGGGCGGTGGCCTTGAGCTGTTGCGCGAGCTGTTTGCACAATACAACATGGTGAACTTCCCGATGGGCAACACCGGGGCGCAAATGGGCGGCTGGTACAACAAGGAAATTCGCTCGCTGGAGGACGTGAAGGGGCTGAAAATCCGCATCCCCGGCTTTGGTGCCGAAATCTGGCAGCGACTCGGTGCCGCGCCTGTGAATTTACCGGGCGGCGAGATCGCCGCTGCGCTACGCGACAAAAAAATCGACGCGGGCGAATGGGTGGGCCCCTACGACGACGACAAGCTGGGCCTGCCAGCCGTGGCGCGTTTTTATTACTACCCGGCGTGGTGGGAGCCGTCAGCCGCCTTGAGTCTTTACGTGAACAAGGCTGCGTATGATGCTCTGCCAGCGCCGTACAAAGAGGTGATCACGGTCGCCACCGGCTGGGTCAATCAGTGGATGATGGCGGCCTACGATTCGCGCAATCCTGCGGCGTTCAAAAAAATGATCGGTAGCGGCACGCGGCTGCAACTTTTTCCGAATACGTTCATGATTGCTGCCTACCGCGCTGGATTTTCGATCTACGACGCAGAGGCAAAAGTTAACCCTGCATTCAAGAAAATCTACGAACCGTGGAAGCGTTACCGAGCCGAGATTAACGAATGGCACAAAACGGCGGAGGCGGCGATGACTAACTTCCTAGGCAACTGGCGCGCCGAGGGTTAGTGATATCGCTTTGATTTCAATAGCTTTTGGCGGAAAGCCCTATTTCGCTTGGGGTGCACGCAATAAAGTTTATAAGTCGACTCATTGCAAAAATTCCTTCCTGCCCCGGTTAAATAAGCGTTTCAGCAAAAAAGCTAATGGGCTGCACTGGCGTTTCCCCGTCGCTGTGGAGACACTGAATTAACCGCCAGCCCGGCGAAGGCCGGGGCCCACGCCCGTCACAAGTCGTTGATTTTGCGGAGAGCTTGCCCAGGCGCAGGCCAGTGGCGTGGATACCGGCCTTCGCCGGTATGGCAAGGAAACAGCATCATTCAGCGTTTCCCCAACCAGCAAATCCACCCTCATCACGAAACCGCTGCCCCCCCGCCGTCATCTCGCGTCGAAGCAAAAGATTTCGATGCGGTACGCGCCCAAACTTCACGATGATGTCGCGATGAATGAGCGCGTTGCATGCCGTGTCAGGGCCCAGCGCTGCGTCATCTCATAATCCTGTCAAGCGGCATCAGTTTGCAGCACGCCGCACCACAAAAAAAGGAAGCTTTATGGCCATCTACGAACTCGACAACGTGGCGCCCACCCTCACCGAATCCACTTGGGTCGCCGACTCAGCCGAAGTGATTGGCAATGTGCATTTCGGAGCGAACACCAGCGTCTGGTTTGGCGTCGTCATTCGTGCTGACAACGAACCGATGAACATCGGCGCGGGAACCAACATTCAGGAAGCAGCGGTGCTGCATTCCGACCCTGGCAAGCCGCTCACATTGGGCGAGAACGTCACCATCGGCCACAAAGCCATGCTGCACGGATGCACGGTCGGGGACGGCTCGTTGATCGGCATTGGCGCGGTGATCCTCAACGGCGCGAAGATCGGAAAAAACTGTCTCGTCGGAGCGGGCTCGCTAGTCACCGAAGGCAAGGAATTTCCCGATGGCATGCTGATCGTCGGCAGTCCGGCGACCGCCAAACGCGAGCTCTCACCAGAGGCGATAGCGTCGCTGCATGGTGCAGCTAGCCACTACATCGAAAACGCGAAACGCTTTCGCAACGGAATGAAAAAAATCGCGTGAAGCAGGACGCGATGACCTGCGCCCGGATTCAGACTACAGCGAAAACATCCCAACCCGCGACGCGCCAACGACATCAAATTGTCGAGGGCTGCCGCACTGCGCTTTTCGGTCGAAACCCTTTGCAAACAGTAGCGACGGTCTCGATGTACGGCCCGCCAATCAAATCCACGCAATACGGCACGGCGGCAAAGATGCCGTGGACGGTGGCTTTGCCGTCGGCGTCGTGCAGGCCTTCCAGCGTTTCCTTGATGCTTTTTGGCTGGCCGGGCAGGTTAATCACCAGCGCGTTGCCACGAATGACGGCAACCTGCCGCGACAGGATCGCGGTGGGGACAAAATTCAGGCTAATTTGGCGCATCTGTTCGCCGAAACCGGGCATCGCTTTGTGCGCGATTGCAAGCGTCGCCTCGGGCGTCACGTCGCGCCGCGCGGGGCCGGTGCCGCCGGTGGTCAGCACCAGATCGCAGCGTTCGATATCGCATAAATCAATCAGCGCCGACTCAATCACGGGTTGTTCGTCGGCGATCAATCGCGTAGCGAAGGTGATCGGGTTTTGCAGCGCGCTGGCGAGCCAGTCTTTAAGTGCCGGAATGCCTTTGTCCTCGTAAACGCCCGTCGAGGCGCGGTCGGAGACGGAAATCAGGCCAATCTTTACGGGCTCAAGCGACATAGCGCTAAACCTTCAGCAGCACGCGGTAAATCGCCCGAAACACCTGCCGCGACGCCGCCGGAGCATCGCCGCGCGCCGCCTGCGTGCGCGCCAGCGTCACCAGTTTTTGCAATTCCACGCGGTCAACGGCTGGCCAATCCAGCAAAAATTCATCAATGGCCGCAGGTTCGGCAATCAGTCGGTCGCGCCAGCGCTCAGAGGTCTTGAATGCGGCCTTGTTGGCCTTCGTGCCCATCTCCCAGCGATCAATCTGGGCGCGGATCGGCTCGGGGTCGACGTCGCGCATGCATTTGCCGATGTACTGCATCTGTCGGCGCGTGGCTTCGTGCTTGCCCACTTTCTTCAGCTCGTCAATCGCGTCACGCAGGATTTCCGGCAAATCGAGCTGGTCGAGCTGATCTTTAGTCATCTCCGCGAGATGTTCCCCGAGCAGCTGCAACTCGTGAGCGTCGGCTTTGAGTTGCGTTTTTGACGGGCGATCTTCAATCGGGCGGGGGACTTTGGGAGGGCGTGCCATCCGTTAATTTTGCCGTACCTGCGTGTTTCTCCCCAGCCGCTATGCTTCATGCACGTTTTGACTGAGTTTTCACATGTCCCTTGCCCTGTCCTCTGAAGCCCTCCGCGATGTTGCCCTTGCCGCCCTTGATCGGGCCAAACGCGGTGGTGCCGATCAGGCAGAAGCCGAAGCCACACAAGGCACGGGATTGAATGTCACGGTTCGTCTGGGTGAGCTGGAAACGCTGGAACACAATGTCGACAAGGGCTTGGGCGTCACGGTTTATGTCAACGGCTGCAAGGGCAATTCGTCGACGGGCGACTTTTCAGCCGCGTCTGTGAATGCGGCGGTCGACAAGGCGCTGGCCATCGCCAAGTTCACCAGCCCCGATTCATTTGCCGGTCTGGCCGACGCCAGCGCGATGGCAACGGTGATTCCCGAGCTTGACCTTTATCACCCGTGGTCGATTGATGCCGAGGCAGCGACCGCGCTCGCAAAGCGTTGTGAAGACGCAGGTTTTGCAGTCGACGAGCGCATCGACAACAGTGAAGGCGCGTCCGTCAGCGCCACCGAATCGGAATTTGTCTACGCCAATAGCCACGGCTTTACCGGCGGCTACAAAGGCAGCGCGCACTACATCGGCTGCGCGATGGTGGCCAGCGACGGCGACGACATGGAGCGCGATGACTGGTACACCTCGCATCGCGTCGCTGCTGAACTGGAGGCCGCCGAAGACGTCGGGCGCAAGGCGGGCGAACGTGCTGTCGCGCGCTTGAAACCGCGCAAAATTTCAACGCAATCGGCGCCGGTTATTTTCACGCCACAATTGGCTGGCGGCTTCATCGGCCACGCCATCAGCGCATTGTTTGGCGGCTCGTTGTATCGCAAAACCTCGTTCCTGCTCGATGCCTTGGGCACGCAAAAATTTGCGTCACTACTCAACATTGTCGATGACCCGCACGTTTTGCGCTCCTACGCCAGCTCACCGTTCGATGGTGAAGGCGTTGCCTGCCAGCGTCGCTCGATCATTGAAAACGGCATCGTACGCGGCTATTTTTTAGCTTCGTACTCAGCGCGCAAACTCGGCATGACGACTACCGGTAATGCCGGCGGCAATCACAATTTGCTGGTAGCGCCTACCATCAAAGGCGACACCGCCACGCTTGCGAAACAGATGGGCCGTGGGCTCATCGTGACCGAATTGATGGGGCAGGGTGTGAATCCTGTGACCGGCGATTACTCGCGGGGAGCGGCGGGCTTTTGGGTTGAGGGCGGTGAAATTGCGCATCCGGTTTCGGAGATCACCATCGCCGGGAATCTGCTTGAGCTGTACCAAAGCATCGTGGCGATTGGTGACGATATTGACCGTCGCGGCTCGAAGCACGTCGGTTCTATGATGATTGAGTCCATGCAAATTGCAGGTAGTTGACGGCTGGCTGACCTCTGGCTGACCGCACGTCATAAAAGGGCAAAAAAAGTCGACTATCTGATGTCGTATCTGACGGGAAAACCCCGCTAGTAAGCGGGCAAGCAGCGACTAGAATTTATTTTGGAAATCGATTCCAACTTTTCAATATCTTAGGTAGGGGAGAAGCGTATGCAGGCATTGCTGACGTACGTGAAGCTGGTTGACTGGACCAACGAAAAATTGGGCAAAGCCTCGGGCTATCTCATCATGTTGTCCTGTTTGATTTCTGCGGGTAACGCCATCATTCGGTACGCGTTTGACATGAGCTCAAACGGCTGGCTTGAGATTCAGTGGTACCTGTTCGGCGCGGCGGTGATGTTGGGCGCGCCCTATGTGCTTAAGTTAAATGAGCACGTGCGGGTGGATGTGGTCTACGGCCGATTCGAAAATCGCGGCAAAGTGCTGATTGATATTTTTGGTATGGTTTTTTTCCTGCTGCTCATGAGCGTCATGAGTACCTATTTGGCGTGGCCGTTTTTCGTCGAAAAATTTCGCACGATGGAAATGAGCTCCAACGCGGGGGGGCTGGTTCGCTGGCCCATCGCGCTGATGTTGCCGCTGGGTTTTGGGCTGTTGACGCTGCAAGGCATCTCCGAAATCATCAAGCGCGTGGGGTGGCTGAACGGCACCTACAACATGGACGTCCACTACGAAAAGCCGTTGCAATAAGCAACGCATCGTTCAGAACTCGGGGAAATTAAAAATGGTAATGGAACAGTTTGCGCCGATGATGTTTGTTGGCTTGATCGCGATCATGCTCATCGGTTTTCCGGTCGCGTTCTCGCTGTCAGCCTTGGGGCTGGGGTGCGGTTTCTTTGCGATTTATATGGGCTGGTTTCCGGTCTCATTCATGTCGAATTTGCCGCTCAATATCTTCGGCATTTTGTCGAACGATTTGTTGTTGGCGATCCCGTTTTTCACCATGATGGGTTCCATTCTTGAGAAGTGCGGGCTGGCCGAGGACATGCTCGATTCGATGGGGCAATTGTTCGGCCCGGTGAAGGGTGGCCTTGGCTACTCAGTCATCATTGTCGGGTTCATCCTCGGCGCAATTACCGGCACGGTGGCGGGCCAAGTGATTGCAATGGCGTTAATTTCGCTGCCAGTGATGATGCGCTACAACTACAACATGCGCTACGCCACTGGCGTGCTCGCCGCTTCCGGCACGATCACGCAGCTGGTGCCGCCATCGCTCGTGCTCGTGGTGCTTGCAGATCAGCTCGGCAAGAGCGTCGGCGATATGTACAAGGGCGCATGGGGTCCTTCGATTCTGCAAATTTTGATATTTGCGCTCTACACGTTCCTGGTCGCGAAGTTCAAGCCTGAGTACGTGCCTGGCATCCCGAAAAGCGAACGCAGCCTAAACGGCTGGGCGTTGTGGGGCAAGTGTTTGCGCGGGATCGTACCGTCAGCTATTTTGATCTTTATGGTGCTGGGATCAATGGGCGGGTTGCCCGGCATTGATACCGCTGTATGTACGCCCACCGAGGCTGGGGCGATGGGTGTGGTGGGCGCGTTGATCCTCGCTGGGATCCAAAAGCGACTGACGTGGCCGTTGATTAAAGACGCGATGGAAGGCACGGCACGGTTGACCGCGATGGTTGTCTTCATCCTGATTGGCTCGCGTGTGTTTTCGCTGGTGTTCCAGGGCGTTGACGGGGCCAAATGGGTTGAGCATTTGTTGACCGGATTGCCGGGTGGCCAGACGGGCTTTCTGATCGTCGTCAACATCTTCGTGTTTTTCCTCGCGTTCTTTCTCGATTTCTTTGAGATCGCGTTCATCATCATCCCGATGCTCGGGCCGGTGGCTGACAAGCTGGGGATCAACCTGATCTGGTTCGGCGTGTTGCTTTGCGTGAACATGCAGACGAGCTTCATGCACCCGCCGTTTGGATTTGCGTTGTTCTATCTGCGCGGCATTGCCGACACGCTCTACAAGAACAAGGCGATTCCGAAAAAGGTGGAATCGTCAGACATTTATCTGGGCGCAATCCCTTGGGTGATCATGCAGCTGATGTTGGTGGCCATCGTGATTTTCTTCCCGCAAACGGTGACTGCGTTCCTCGACAAAGAGGTGAAATACGATCTCGACAAAGTCAAGATCGACGCACCCGAGCAGGAAAAAAATCCTGATAAAGAGCGCAGCATGGACGAGCTGTTCAAGCAGGGTACGCCTGTGCCGGGAAGCGACAAGGTCATCTCGGCGCCACCGGGCGCACCTGCCTCAGACGCGAAAGTCGTCGATGATGCGATGAAGGCTGTACTCGATGCCGCGAAGCGGGACGAGGCGAAGAAGTAGCATTCAGGCCAATTGATGTTGCACAGGGCACCTGCGGGTGCCTTGGTTTTTCCTGATCCGTTCCCAGTTATGCCAGAACCCGCTGATCCTATTCGCCTCTCCAAACGCATGAGCGAACTCGGCCTCGCCTCCCGTCGCGAAGCCGACGAGTGGATCGAGCGTGGCTGGATTCGCGTGGACGGCGTGCCTGCGGTGCTTGGTCAAAAGGTTGTGCCGACGCAACAAATCACCGTTGATCGCGCGGCCAATGCTGAGCAGGCAGCGCGGGTGACTGTCCTCCTCAACAAACCGATGGGTTACGTCAGCGGTCAGGCAGAAGATGGCTACGAACCGGCGGTGGTGCTGGTGAAGCCGGAGAATCGTTGGCATGAAGATCGTTCGCCGCTGCGTTTTCAGCGCGAGCAACTGAAAAGTCTGGTGCCGGCTGGTCGGCTCGACATTGATTCAACCGGACTTCTGATCCTCACTCAGGACGGACGGATCGCCAAGCAGTTGATTGGCGAGAATTCGCTGGTTGAAAAAGAATATCTGGTTCGAGTTCAGTCGGTGCGCGGGGGTCGTCTGCACGATGAGGATTTGCGGCTTTTGAATCACGGTCTCGCAATCGACGGTGCCGCACTGAAGCCCGCGAAAGTGTGGTGGCAGAACGAAGGCCAGTTGCGCTTTATTTTGCGCGAAGGCAAGAAGCGTCAGATTCGCCGTATGTGTGAACTGGTTGGGCTTCATGTCGTCGCTCTGAAGCGCATTCGCATTGGCGAAGTTTTGCTGGGTGATCTGCCGATTGGGGCGTGGCGATATCTTGGCGCAAGCGAGCGGTTTGTAGCGACACAGTAGCAGGCAAGCGAGGGGCGCGGCAATATGGAAAAGGCGCTGCGCTGAAGGCCTAAAAAAAGCCCGCAGGGCTTGCGCCGTGCGGGCTGTTTGAGCAGAGGACTTGAGTTACAGTTTTTGCGACTGCATGAACGTGTCGAAGCTCATCTCGGTGAAGCGGAACCACAGGTTCGCATCAGCACGGAACTTTGAATAATCATCGTAGACTTTTTTCCACGATGGATTTTTGGCTGAGTTTTCAGCGTAAAGGTCCATGGATTCCTTGAACGCTTTGTCCATCAAATCTTTCGGGAAGCGGTGCAATTTCGTACCGCCCGCTACCAGTTGCTTGAGCGCGCCCGGATTGCGTGCGTCGTACTTGGCCTGCATTTCGACGTGAGCAAACGCTGCGGCATTTTCGACGATGGCCTTGTATTCGGGCGTTAGCGCGTCGTAGGCTTTTTGATTGACGAAGAGATCAAGCTGCGGGCCGCCCTCCCACCAGCCGGGGTAGTAGTAGTTTGGCGCGACTTTGTTGAAGCCGAGCTTCTGGTCATCGTACGGACCGACCCATTCGCAAGCGTCGATGGTGCCTTTTTCCAGCGCCTGATAAATCTCGCCGCCGGGAATGTTTTGTGGCACAGCGCCCAAACGCGAACACACTTTGCCAGCAAAACCGCCAACGCGGAATTTCAGTCCCTTGAAGTCCTCAGCTGATTTGATTTCTTTGCGATACCAGCCGCCCATCTGCGCACCCGTGTTGCCCATCGGGAAGCTGATCATGTTGTACTTGGCGTAGAACTCGCGCATCAGCTTCAGGCCATTGCCTTCGTATTGCCACGCGGTCATCTGACGGCTGTTGAGGCCGAACGGAATGGCGCATCCGAGCGCAAACGTGTCGTCCTTGCCGAAGTAGTAGTACGGCGCTGTGTGGCCGGCCTCAACCGTGCCGTTCTGAACTGCATCAACAAGACCTGGCATCGGGACAATCTCAGCCGCTGCGTGCACAGAAATCTGGAATTTGCCGCCGGTCATTTTTGACACTTGCGCCGCAAAAACCTCCGCCGCACCATAAATCGTGTCGAGTGATTTCGGGAAGCCTGAAGTCAAACGCCACCGAACAGCGGGCGATTGGCCGATAACGGCCGGGGCGGCAAGGACAGCGCCACCGGTGGCGGCACCGGCGGCAGCCTTGGTTAGAAAATCACGACGTTGCATAGTCTCTCCTGATTGTGTTTTTTACGCGGTGCGCCGACAAGCGCGGACGCGAGGTATGTTGCTTTGCGGACGGGAATCCGCACCTGACTTAATTGTAGGAGTGCGCAAAACATGCGCATCATGGGTTTTCCCCGAATTCAAGGCAGCGTGGGTAAGATTGGGCATCCACGCACGAAAGCCGTGCATGGAAATAGATTTCTGCGTGCGCTACGATGTCATTAATCAGCCCAATGAATATTCACTACATTGCCTGATGCGGCAGCATGGCTGTCATGTGCTCCACCACCGCGCTTTCCTATCCTGAATGAACCCCACTACCGCTCAAATCGTCGCCGCCGTTCTGTTTGCACTCGCGATCCTGCACACGTTTCTGGCGCCTAAGATCGCCGCTTTAGGGCACAAATATCCATCGCATGAGGGCCTATTTCACTTGCTCGGTGAAGTTGAGGCGGTGTTTGGCATCTGGTCGGGAATATTGCTGGTTTATTTGTTCGCGACGGGCGGCTTTAAGGCGGGCACTGACTACATTGACGGCCGTAATTTCACCGAGCCGTTGTTCGTGATCGCCATCATGGTGGTGGCGGCGAGCAAGCCGGTGCTGCATGTCGCCAAACTAGCGGTGACCGGAATTGCGCGCCTGCTGCCCGTGCCGCGCGCGGTGGCGCTTTATTGGCTTATTCTCGTGTTCGTGCCGCTGCTCGGCTCGTTCATCACCGAGCCAGCTGCGATGACGCTGGCCGCGTTCATGCTGCGTGATCGTTTCTACAAGGCGGGCATGTCATCGCGACTGATGTACGCAACCATTGGCGTCTTGTTTGTGAACGTTTCCATCGGTGGCGTGCTCACCCCGTACGCAGCGCCGCCAGTGCTGATGGTCGCAGCGAAGTGGGATTGGAACATCAACTTTATGGTGACCAATTTTGGTTGGCGATCAGCCTTGGTGGTGGTGATCAACGCAACCATCGTCACGGCCATGTTCTTCCGCGAGATCAAGTCGCTGAGATCAACGCATGACGGCGTATCGGAAGGCCATATTCCGATCTCCGTCTGCCTCACGCACATTGCGCTGCTTGCTGGCGTAGTTGTGTTTGCGCATCATCCCGCGCTGTTCATGGGCTTTCTGCTCATGTTTTTGGGCGTTGCCAGCGCTTATCCGCAGCATCAGGATCGGCTCATTCTGCGTGAGGCGCTGATGGTTGGATTCTTTTTGGCGGGGTTGGTGGTGCTCGGCGGCATGCAGCAATGGTGGCTGCAACCGGTGTTGCTGAGTCTGTCGCCGGATCAGGTTTACTTCGCGGCCACCGCGCTCACGGCCATAACCGATAACGCCGCGCTGACGTACCTCGGCTCGCTGGTGCCCGGCTTGTCCCCCGAGTTCAAATACATGCTGGTGGCAGGTGCCGTGACGGGCGGCGGGCTCACGGTGATCGCCAACGCGCCGAATCCTGCGGGATACTCGATCCTAAAGAGCTATTTCAACGACGAACACATCAGCCCGCTGTGGTTGTTCCTTGCAGCACTGGGGCCGACCTGCGTGGCAATCATTACGTTCTGGGCGTTGCCGCGTTAGGGCGCAAGCGGTCTTGGCACTGCATCGATTGCGGTAGCAAAGCAGCTTTAATGTGAAATGTCGGCTGGACGTGGGCTAGATACGTAAAACGCACTAGTGTCCGGTTAAAACTGCGGGTACCGAGCTGGAAGCGCCTATGCATGAGCATTTGCACGCGACTGGGGGTGTCTCCGACTTGAACGACGAAAGTGCTTGGGTGCACGCTACGCGCTTTACTCCCGGAGTAGC
>JANXUB010000078.1 GCA_025352105.1 Burkholderiales bacterium
GCACGAGAAGCCAAGAACAAAACGGGTAGCTCCCGCATTGCCGAGTTGACAACGCAGACTGAACGCACCGAGCGTGAAATCGACCAGATCGTGTACCGATTGTTCGATCTCGCCGCAGGCGAAATCGCACTGATCGAGGGATCTGTCAGGTAGTGGCTTTTGTCTGAAAGTAAATAACAATATGGGTTAAGACCAATTTTTGCCTAAAGTCGACTTTTGCATTTATTCGCACCTAGTCCCTGTGTAGTAAAGGATTCTGCATAATGTTGATTGCGCACAAACTTGTTTTCTCTCTCTTTCAGGCAACTTTCTGCGCGTCTTACATCCGCAAAACTATGCGACAAATAGTTCGCCATAAGTAATAATTTCTGTTTATATTCAATGTATTGACAATATTTGTCGATCCGCCAAAATATAAATGTATAGCGACCCATCGCAATTTGAGCCCTTGCTGCCCGCAAGCGAAAAACGTGAGGCGTTGCTTGAGCGTGCGCATGAATTGCAAAAACTCGCGCTGTCGACGTCGGGCCGGGCGGATCAGGGCGTGATGGCGTCTCTCGCGCCGCTGTTGCGCGCGATGAATTCGTATTACACGAACAAGATTGAAGGGCAGCACACGTTGCCGGTCGAAATCGAGCAGGCGTTGCGGCAGGAGTTTTCGTCTGAGCGCGAGGTGCAGCGCAAACAGCGTGTTGCGCTGTCGCATCTGGCGGCTGAAACGTGGGCCGAAACAGCGCTTGCGCCGCTGGGTTGGCGAGCGCTGTTGTCGGCTGAAACCATCACTGGGTTGCATCGCGCCCTGTTCGCGCCGTTGCCGCCAGAGGACTGCGTGCTTGCCGACGGGAGCCTGTTTCAAGCGGGGCAATTGCGAACGCGTGAGGTGCGAGTAGGCAATCACATTGCGCCGGAAGTGCCGTCGATTCCGATGTTTTTTGATCGCTTCGCCCAGTTTTATGGCGCGGTGCGCGACGGCGAACTCGCCGTATTGGCCGTCGCAGCGGCCCATCACCGTCTGGCCTGGATTCATCCGTTTGAGGACGGCAATGGTCGAGTGGCGCGCCTGCATTCGCATGTGCTCTTGTACGCAATGGGGCTCACCAACGGTATCTGGTCGCCGCTGCGCGGGCTGGCTCGCAATCAAGCGGAATATTACGCGCGGCTCGCCAATGCCGATCAACCACGTCGCGGCGATCTCGATGGTCGCGGCAATCTCTCTGACAGCGGCCTCATTGAATTCATCGATTTTTTTCTGAACGTGTGCATCGATCAGGCGCAGTTTATGACGCAGATGCTCGATATGCGCACGATGCCGGATCGCATTGCCGCATGCCTCGCGTTCTACAGCCATCGTGCCGATTCGCAGGTGCGCATGGAGGCGCTGCAGCCGCTGCGCATGATGTTTATGACGGGTGAGATGGAGCGTGGCGAATTCAAGCTGATGACGGGGCTGCAAACGCGCACCGCTGAGCGGCTGCTGCGCGGCTTGTTCGACTTGCGGCTTGTGGTGTCGGACTCACCTAAGGGCAAGCTGCGCTTTGGGGTGCCGCTGCATGCGCTGCGATTCTATTTTCCGGCGCTGTGGCCGGAGGCAGAGGGGAGTGCGCTGCGGTAGATAGGTCGTTGAGTAGGCAACGCGCGTCCCTACTTCAACGTCAGAAAAAACTCGCGCACCATGCGCGCCCGATCGTTGAGCAGCGGCACAGGGCGCTCAATCTTTACCTTGTCTTGCCCGTGCAAACGGTAGCGTCCGTCTTTCTGGATGAGCGTGATGAGTTTGATGGGCTCGAAGCTGGGTTTGGGCTTGAATGTGATGATGGTTCGTTCTGGCGCGCTGTCGATTTTTTTGACGCCAACGGCTTTGCCTGCGATGCGCAATTGATGCGCTGACACAAGTGATTCGGTAGCGGGCGGTAGCAGTCCGAAACGATCAATCAACTCCTCTTTCAGGTCGTTCAACGAGTCTTCATCTTCGCAGTTGGCAAGGCGCTTGTAGATGACCAGTCGTTCATGGACGCCAGCGCAATAGTCGTCCGGCAGCAGCGCAGGAACATGCAGATTCACTTCGGTCGTCACGCCCAGTGGTTCGTCCAGATCAGGCTCGCGTCCGGCCTTCAGCGCGCGCACCGCCTGATTGAGCATTTCGCTGTAGAGCGAGAAACCAATCTCCTGCATTTCACCCGATTGATTGTCGCCGAGCACTTCGCCGGCACCGCGAATTTCGAGGTCATGCATGGACAGATAAAAGCCTGCACCCAAGTCTTCCAGTTGCGTGATCGCCTCCAGACGTTTCTTGGCGTCCGCGCTGATCGCGTCATCACCGGGGATCAGCAGATAAGCATAGGCTTGGTGGTGCGAACGCCCAACGCGACCGCGCAACTGATGCAACTGCGCGAGACCAAATTTGTCGGCACGGTTGATGAGAATGGTGTTCGCGTTGGCGACATCAATGCCGGTCTCGATGATGGTTGAGCACAGCAGAATCTGAAATCGCTGCTGGTAGAAATCACGCATCACGCCTTCGAGCTGCGTTGCGCCCATCTGGCCGTGACCCACACGTACTCGCGCCTCGGGAACGAGCGCTTCCAGCCGTTCGCGCATGTTCTCGATGGTCTCGATTTCGTTGTGCAGGAAGTAAATCTGACCACCGCGTTTGAGTTCGCGCAGGATCGCTTCGCGGATGATGCCATCGCCGCCTTTGGCGACGAACGTTTTGATGGCGAGTCGCTTCTGCGGCGCGGTCGCAATGACGCTGAAGTCGCGAATGCCTTCGAGGCTCATCGCGAGCGTGCGCGGGATCGGTGTTGCGGTGAGCGTCAATACATCCACCTCGGCGCGCAGCTTCTTCAACTGCTCTTTTTGTCGAACGCCAAAGCGATGCTCCTCGTCGATGATGACGAGGCCGAGATTTTTGAACTTGATGTCGGGCTGAATGAGTTTGTGCGTGCCAATAACGAGATCGACTTTTCCCTCGGCCATGCCTTGTAGTGTCGCCTTGATTTCCTTCGGCGAACGAAAACGTGAGAGCTCTTCAATGCGAATCGCCCACGGCGCGAAACGATCCTTGAACGTGTTGTAGTGCTGCTCGGTCAACAGGGTCGTCGGCACGAGGAGCGCCACTTGCTTGCCACCCATCAGCGCGACAAATGCAGCGCGCAACGCCACTTCGGTCTTGCCGAAACCAACGTCGCCACAGACGAGGCGATCCATCGGTTTGGCGGCGACCAAATCCTGAATAACGGCTTGAATCGCTGCGCTCTGATCGGGTGTTTCTTCGAAACCAAAGCCTGCGGCGAAGGCCTCGTAGTCGCTCCAGTCCACCTTGAATGCATGGCCGGTTCGGGCTGCTCGTTGTGCGTAAATATTGAGCAATTCGGCTGCTGTGTCGCGCGCTTGTTGCGCGGCTTTTTTCTTCGCTTTTTCCCAATGCCCGGAACCGAGCGTGTGTAGCGGGGCATGTTCAGGTGAGGTACCGCTGTAACGCGAAATCAGATGCAGGTTCGACACCGGAACGTAGAGCTTCGCGTCGCTCGCGTATTGCAAATGCAGGAACTCGGTCGGGCCTTCACCCAAGTCGAGCGACACGAGGCCGAGATAGCGGCCAATGCCATGCTCCTCGTGCACCACCGGGTCGCCAACTTTAACCTCCGATAGATCTTTCAACATCGAATCGATGTTGCTGGTCTTCACGCGTTTGCGACGCGTTGAGCGGGTGGTGCTCGGATAGATTTCTGCTTCGGTGATGAAGCTCAGTTTCTCCTGGACCAAAATCGTGCCAGTAAAGAGCGGCGCAGGCGTGATGCAGAAAGCTTCGGTCGTCGCCAGAAATCCGGTGAAGTCCTCCACCTTGTGCGGCGTCAAGCCATGCTCGACAAACATTTCCTGCAAGGTTTGCAAACGACCCGCAGACTCGGCGCAGAGCAACACGCGTCCCTTGTGATGAGTTGCATTTGCCAGAAAATCCGCCAGTTCGCCCAGTGGACGTTCTTTTCGGCGGTCGATTTCCATGGGCGGGACACGATGCGTTGTTTCGCTTTCGCCCGATTTCAGTTCATAGCGCGAATACGCTTTCAACTCATGCAAAAAATCATCGCGTCCGAAGTAAAGCTCGCCCGGTTCAAGCAAAGGTCTGGCGCTGTCGCTGCGCAGCAAGCCCCAGCGCTCGCGTGTCTCTCGCTCAAAGTCGGTGAGCACCGGGTGTACGTCGCCAAGCAGCGCGAACACCGCATCCTTCGGCGCATGATCGAACAGCGTTTCCGCTGCATCGAAAAATAGCGGCAGGTAATACTCAATCCCACCCGGAAAAATGCCGTTCGATACGTCTTTGTACGCCGCAGATTTCGACGGATCGCCTTCGAAGACTTCGCGAAATCGCTGACGAAAAACAGTGCGCCCCGCCTCGTCGGTCGGGAACTCGCGCGCGGGCAACAGCGACAGCTCGTTAACCGGATACAGCGTTCGTTGTGTATCAGGCTCAAACGTTTTGATCGATTCAATTTCGTCATCGAATAAATCTAGTCGCACCGGCAAAGTTCCGCCGGTCGGGTAGATGTCGATGATGCCACCGCGCACCGCGAATTCACCTTGCGAGACGACCTGCGTGACGTGCGTGTAACCGCCCAGCGTCATCTGTTGGCGCAGTTTGTCGACGTCGAGTTTTTGCCCTTTTTTGAGCGCGAAGGTGCGTGCTGCGATAAAGCTGCGTGGTGCCAATTTTTGTGTGGCTGTGGTTGCCGCGACGATCATCACGTCGCATGCGTGGGTGGCGAGCGCATAAAGCGCTTTTAGGCGATCACTGACGAGATCCGGGTGCGGCGAAAAATGATCGTAAGGCAGCGTTTCCCAGTCGGAGAATTCGCGCACTCGAAGCGCCGGATCGAACCACGCGATCTCAACGGTGAGCTGATGCACATCCTGTGCGTCAGCGCAGGTGACGATGAGCGTACGTTTGCTTGCGCGCAGGGTTGCTGCGAGGCGAGCCAGCGCGAGCGCTGCGCCCGCGCCAGCGGGGCGAGCGACCGTGGCGCGCTCACCATTGCGAGGCAGAGCGGGAAGTAAAGCAGGAGTTTCGGAAGAAGCGGGCAAAAGAAATCCTCACGAGAGGCGTCGCCTCACGCGATATCAGTCAAACAAGCTGAAATTATAGGAGCGGGTGTTACCCCGTCGCTCATTGTGTCGGCGAAGACCGGAGCGGCGTCACCTTTCCGTTACCGATCAAGAATTCGACGCGCAAAATCGCCTCGCCTTTTTCATCTTTGAATGTGTAGCCGACGACCGAAATTTTCTCGCCGACTTTCACGGGCGCGACTTTCCATGAATCCATGCGTGTAATCGGCGCGAGTTCGATCTCCCAGACCTTGTCTTTGCGTGTCGGCGCATTCGCCGTGCCGAGAATCATCACGGCGTCCACGTTTGCGCTTTGTTTGGGAACGGCGAACCGGGTGAGCGCAGCGGGCGGCGCCGCGCCGTTCACTTCGAGCATGAATTCGGCGTGCGGGTTTTGCCACTTGACGCTCTTGACAACGCCTTCAAGGTAAATCGGTTTCGTCTCATCAAAGCTGCTCCAGCCGTGATGAGCGAAAGCCGCATTACCAAAGAGTGCGAGCACGGACACAAGAAGTACGCGAAACATGATGACTCCTTAAAAACTAGACGTAGGCGATCCAGCGACCACACACAATTATCGCAATCCACAATGCAAGTGAGAAGAGGGCTTGTCCTCGTGTGAACAGGCTTGCTGGATTTAGAGGCCCGCGACTGTGCAACATCGCCGCATTGGTGCCCGCCGTAAATAGCAGCATCATTTTCAAAAGAAAAGCGCCGTTACTGATGAAGTCCGAGGCTCGCGCCAGAAACATGAGGCTACCGACGACCGCCGCGAGCACAAATCCAAGTAGCGTCCACGGCAAGGTCGCCGTGGCGAGCGTGCGCACATCAATCGAGCCCAATCCGAAGAGGCGCACGCCAAGGAGTCGCAAATCAACGATCCACAACGTGCCAAACGTGATCGCGATGGCGATGATATGCAGCGCCTCAAGCGTCGGATAAACGAGCGGTGCCGAACGCAGCCAGACGGCAAATGGCCAGTTGTGCAGGGCCAATGTGATGGCGGGATTCATAGCGGCGAATTGAACTGCATCGTTCATCGATTCTTCCACGAAACGCGCCGCTTCCGGCGCGGCAAAAAATTGAAAGGCATTTGACGGCAGCCGCTGGTATCTTTTAGTTATTGCTAAGCGTGACCGAGGCATTGCAGTGCAGCATGCTGCATTGAAATGCCTCGGTTGCCCTGGCACCCGCGCACGAAGGCCGCAATCGCCTTCACCCATGCCGTATCTGTTCCAGGAGGAAATCACATGGACGCCGACACCAGTCCCAAGCCTATTTACAAGTCGCTGTATTTTCAGGTGATCACCGCTATCGTGATCGGCGTGTTGCTGGGGCATTTTGCGCCGCAATATGGCGAGGCAATGAAGCCGCTGGGCGATGGATTCATCAAGTTAATCAAGATGATCATCGCGCCGATCATTTTCTGCACGGTGGTGGTCGGCATTGCCGGCATGGAGGACATGAAAAAGGTTGGCAAGACCGGCGGCATGGCGCTCCTGTATTTCGAGGTCGTGAGCTCGATTGCGTTGATCGTTGGCCTCGTGATCGTGAACATCGTCCAGCCCGGCGTTGGCATGAACGTTGACCCGAACACGCTCGATACCAAGAGCCTCGCCGCCTACACCGGGCCGGGCAAGATGCAGGGCACAGTGGACTTCCTGCTGGGCATCATCCCATCGACGGTAGTGGACGCATTTGCCAAAGGCGAGATGCTGCAAGTCCTGTTGTTCGCGATGATGTTCGGCTTCGCGCTGCACCGGTTTGGCGGACGCGGAACGCTGGTGTTTGATCTGATCGAGAAGACTTCGCATGTGCTGTTCGCTATCGTGGGTTTCATCATGAAGCTCGCGCCCATCGGTGCGTTTGGTGCGATGGCATTCACCATTGGCAAATATGGCGTTGGCTCGTTGGTGTCGCTGGCGCAATTGATGGCGACGTTCTATGCCACCTGCCTGATCTTCATCTTTGTCGTGCTGGGCTCGATTGCCAAATTCAATGGCTTCTCAATCTGGAAGTTCATCAAGTACATCAAGGAAGAATTGTTGATTGTGCTCGGCACGTCATCGTCCGAGTCTGTCCTGCCGCGCATGATGGCCAAGATGGAAACGCTGGGCGCGAAAAAATCCACCGTCGGTCTCGTGATTCCGACCGGCTATTCGTTCAATCTTGACGGCACTTCGATCTATCTCACGATGGCGGCCGTGTTCATCGCGCAGGCGACCAACACGCCGATGACCTTGACGCAGCAGCTGACCCTGCT
>JANXUB010000079.1 GCA_025352105.1 Burkholderiales bacterium
GCGGGCCGCAGCTTCGTGACCGTTACCGGAAAAGCAGGCTCGCGCAGCAGCGTTGAAATTCTCACACCTGCGATGCGCTTCACGCTGTTTGCCGTGTGTGGTGCCGTATCAATAGTGGTGCTTTACTTCTACGCGCTGTTGCTGTTCTCGTCGCTGGTCGTCGCGTTCGGGGCGAATCACACATTCACGTTCAAGCACTATCAGGTGATCTTCACCGAAGGCTTGCCCGCCATTCGCGACACCCTGATCATCGCCGCGATTGGCATGCCGCTCGGTGGCATTTACGGTGTGGTGGTTGGCTACCTCGTTGCGCGCAAACAGTTCTGGGGACGGCAATCGCTGGAGCTTGTCTCGATGATCAATTACGCGTTGCCGGGCACTATCGTAGGGATCGCCTACCTGCTCGCATTCAACGACAAGCCGATGGAGTTGACGGGCACCGCAGCGATCATCATTGCCTGCTACATCTTCCGCTACAGCCCGACTGGCATTCGCGCAACGATTGCGCTCTTGCATCAAGTGGACAAGAGTCTGGAAGAGGCCTCCGAGAGTCTGGGCGCGAAGAGCAGCACGACGTTTCGCCGTATTACTCTGCCGCTCATCATGCCCGCGTTCTTCACCGGGCTTGGCGTTGTCTTCATTCGTTCGATGACGGCGATCAGTGCCACCATTTTCCTGATTTCGATCAACTGGACGCTGGTCACAGTGCGCATTCTCGAGAACATGACTGAGCTTTCGCTTGGGCCTGCGGCGGCGTTCTCGGTGCTGGTGGTCGCCATTGTTTATGTCGTGCTGTTTCTCATCGGGCAAATGCTTGCGCGCTTCCGGGCGCTTGAGGGTGGGCGCGTGGAAAGTATTTTGGGAGGCTAGGATGGGCGTGAGAAATTCGATGGGGCGTTTTGTTGTTGGAGCGGTTCCACCGCGATTGGCGCTTCAACGAGCAATCGCGGTGAAACCGCTCCCACACGCGGCGGGCTTGCCATGACCGTCGCGGCGATGCAACCGGTGCCCATTACGTTAAAGGGCATCGGCAAAAGCTTCGAGCACGGCGTCAAAGGCCGCATTCACGCGGTGCGCGACGTCGATCTCACCGTCGTTCCCGGTGAGTTGCTGACGCTCCTCGGCCCATCCGGATGCGGCAAGACCACCACGCTGCGCATGATCGCGGGATTTGAGCAACCGACGGTGGGCGACATTCACATTGGCGAAAAAAACGTCACTGGTCTGCGCGCCAACGAACGAAACATTGGTTTCGTCTTCCAGAATTACGCCATCTTTCCGCATCTCTCGGTCTTCGAAAACGTAGGCTACGGGCTGCGTGTGCAACAAAAGCCGGAAGAAGAGGTGAAGCGTTCGGTAGCTGAAGTGCTGGAGCTGGTCGGGCTTGCCGGTTACGCGCAACAGCATCCGCATCAACTCTCTGGCGGCGAGCAACAGCGTGTTGCGCTGGCGCGGGCGATTGTGTTCAAGCCGCGCATCCTGTTGTTTGACGAGCCTCTCTCCAATCTGGATGCGAAACTGCGCGTGCAAATGAGGAGCGAAATCCAGCAGCTGCAAAAGCGCCTTGGCATCACCACCGTCTACGTCACGCATGATCAGGAAGAGGCGATGGCGATTTCGGATCGTATTGCCGTGATGCACAGCGGCTCCATCGTGCAGATCGCCAGCGCAGAGGATTTGTATGATCGCCCGACCAACGAATTTGTCGCACGCTTTATTGGTCGCACGAATTTGTTCGACGGCAAAATACGCACTGTGACAGCGAGCGAAACCGTCGTTGAAGTCCTGGGTCAAACGATTGCTGCCCCTTCAATGCCCGATGGGTTGAAGGCGGGCGACGCCGTACGTGTGATGATTCGCCCCGAGCGAATTCAGCTCACTGGTGTTGGCGAGCAAGGCATCAAAGCAAAAGTATTGAGCCGCACGTTCCTCGGCGAAAAGACCGAATATCACGTCACCGTAGGTGATCAAATTATTCAGGCAACGCTGTACGGTGGAAGCCGACAAGCTGCATTTGCGGTGGGCGATTCGGTGCAGGTCGCCCTGCCTGCGGATGGTGTTCATTTGATGCAGCCATGAGTAGGCTCTGCTGCCAACGCGTAGAACCACCGATAGGACGAAGTGGCCTGATTGCACTGCTCCTGTCGGTCGTAATCATTGCAACCAGCGCAACCAGCGCAACCAAAGCCTTCGCGCAGAAGCCGCATGAGTCACTACACGGCGCGCACGAAGTCTTCATATCACCCGACGCCGCCATCGTGTGGGCAGTGCAGAAGGCACCAACGGGTGACAAAGCCACCGTCTGGCTGCGCATCGTTAACACCGCGAATAAATTTAGCCACATAAGCATTGACGGTATCGATCCGTTTAGCAAAAAGCGCGTACGCGTTGCAGCGGGCCAAGCGCTGCAAGCCGAGGCGCGCATTGAATCTGACCGCGACAGCTTCAGCGATCTGCCCAGCCGCGAAGTGCATTTCTATCGCTCCGAGGAAGACTTGCGCGCTGAAAAGCCCGCCTTGACCGTCTACTACCTCGGCGTGCCCGACCAGACGCCAGAGTTCTCGTCGCGCGCCGCATTAGACAGTTATTTGAGCGCAGCCAAACTCGCGCCGTCTCCGGCAGCCCTGCCCAATGCAGTGAAGGCATCAAGCCCCTAACTGTCATGGTTTCGTGGGCGTCGCCCCGATGACGACGTGTGATACTGCGTGTGCGGCAAGCGACTTTGCCTATAAAAGCGGTCAATATTGCGCCAACTCATTGAAGTTGTTATTGTTTTTACGGACGGTTATGGAATTTATAGGTGAAGTCGACATAGCACCATTTATTGCGCTAAGCCCATATTTAACGACGGTTAGCGGAAAAAGCTGTTGGACCGTTAACGCTGCTGAACGATTCAGATTTTTTCGCTGTGTGGCTGGGCGTTTTGGGCGCAAAGCGACGGATACGAGCGCTATCGAAACAAACCGACTTCGTGTCGTGGTTTCCCCTACGCAAGTCGACGACCGTCCCCCATAAAATCTCTATAAGCAACGGCGGAACGCCCTTGCATCGCAATAAATATTTTTGGAGGCTCAGATGAATTTAGCTCGGAAACTGATTTTTGGTTCGATGGTGCTTGTGGGCGCGATGACCGCTTTTGCTGCGGACAATATCAAGATCGGCCTGCAAGGTCCGTTGACCGGTGGTTCCAGCCCAATGGGTGTGTCGATGCGCGATGGGGCCAAGTTGGCGGTCACCGAAATCAACGCCAAAGGCGGCGTGCTTGGGCGTCAAATCGAGTTGATCGAGCGCGATGACGAAGCGAAAAACGAGCGCGGCGTGCAGATCGCTCAAGAGCTGATCAACAAGGAAAAAGTGGTGGCAGCCCTCGGATATATTAATTCCGGTGTGGCGCTGGCTTCGCAGCGTTTCTATCAGGAAGCGAAAATTCCCGTGATGAACAATGTGGCGACCGCCACGCTGATCGCCAAGCAGTTTGCGGATCAGCCCGAGAACTACGTGTTCCGCAATTCGGCCAACGACACCATTCAGTCGACGATGATCGTCGATGAGGTGATCGGTCGTCGCAAATACACCAAGGTCGCGATCCTTGCAGACTCCACCAATTACGGCCAACTCGGCCGTGAGGATCTGGAGAAAGCGCTCGCTGCCAAAGGCATCAAAGCGGTCGCGATTGAAAAGTACAACATCAAAGACGTAGACATGACCCCGCAGCTACTCAAGGCCAAAGAGGCTGGTGCACAAGTGGTCATCACCTACGGCATCGGCCCTGAACTCGCGCAAATAGCAAACGGCATGGTCAAGCTTGGCTGGAAAGTACCAATGATGGGCTCGTGGACACTCTCGATGGGCAACTTCATTGACAACGCTGGCAAGAACGCAGACGGCGCGCTGATGCCACAAACGTTCATCCAGGAAGGCAACACACCGAAGCGCACGAGCTTTATCGCTGCGTACCAAAAAGCGTACAAGGTGGATCGCATTCCTTCGCCCGTTTCTGCGGCACAAGGTTACGACTCGGTGTATTTGCTGGCTGCTGCCATTGCGCAGGCAAAATCAACCGACGGCCCCAAGGTGCGTGAAGCATTGGAAGATCTCAAGGCGCCGGTTGAAGGCGTGGTCACCACGTACAACAAGCCGTTTTCCAAGGCCGACCACGAAGCGATCACCCTGAACATGCCGGTCATTGGAAAAGTGCAGGACGGTCGTGTGTATTACGCCTACGACGACGACAAAAAGCGCGGTGCCGAGATTCGCACCAAGAAGTAAGCCGACGCTGAGTATTATTCGAACAAAAAAGCCGGTCGCACCGGCTTTTTTAACGTTATTTTTTACCGGGGTTAATCGTGGAAATTTTCTTACAGCTCATCTACAGCGGCATCGCGCTCGGGATGATTTACGGCGTCATCGCCTTTGGCTATCAACTCACTTTCGCGACATCGGGCACACTCAATTTTGGGCAGGGCGAATCGTTGATGTTGGGCGCGCTGGTCGGCTTGTCGCTGGTCGGAAATATTCACGGTGGACCGTATTTGAACTACTGGCTGATGATCCCGCTGGTCATCATCTTCGGTGCGTTTCAGGGCGCGTTCGTAGAGTGGATCGGCGTGCGTCCCGCGATCAAAATCAAGAGCGAGTTCGGCTGGATTATGTCCACCATTGCGCTCGCGATCATCTTCAAAAACGTCGCGGAAAATATTTGGGGCAAGGACGACTTGAAGTTCCCTTCGCCGCTGCCCGAGTCACCGATCAAACTGTTCGGTGCCAATGTGTTACCGATGGAAATTGTGGTCGTCGTCGGCGCGTTGCTGATGATGGCTGCGGTTGAAGTGTTCAATCGCAAATCGATTTATGGCAAAGCCGTAGTCGCTACGTCAAACGACCGCGATGCGGCATCGCTCATGGGGATCAACACCAGCGCCGTGATTACCTTTTCGTACGCGCTGTCTTCGGTGACGGCGGCAGTAGCCGGTGTGCTGGTGGCTCCGCTCACGTTAACGGGCGCCACGATGGGCGCTGTGCTGGGTCTGAAAGCGTTTGCTGTCGCAATTATTGGCGGTTTGAACTCAGGCCTCGGCATCATCGTGGGCGGATTAATTTTGGGCATCGCCGAGACGACCACCGGCTTCTACATTTCGACCGGTTACAAAGATGTGCCGGGTTTGGTGCTGCTGCTGCTGGTGCTTGCTGTGAAGCCCGCCGGATTGTTCGGCAAGATGGCCATCAAGAAAGTCTGACCGAAACTCGCATCATGAAATCGAACAATAAGTCCATCTACGGCGCACTTGCCGTACTCGCAGCCTTGGCCGTGTTTCCGCTTCTAGTGCCTAATCCGTACTACGTGCATCTGGTCGAGACGATCTTGATTTACGCGATCCTGCTGTTCGGCCTCGATATCGTGGTGGGCTACACCGGACAGGTCTCGCTCGGTCACGCGGGGCTCTTCGGCGTCGGTTCATACACGGCGGGTGTACTGTTCTTCAAGCTGGGTGCGCCGTTTTATCTGGCGGTGCCTGCGGCCATTGGCGTGACGGCCGTGTTTGGCGCAATACTTTCGCTGCCCGCGCTGCGCGTGATCGGACCTTATTTGGCCATGGTCACGCTCGCGTTCGGCACCATCATTCAAATCCTTATCAACGAAATGACCTTTCTAACCGAAGGCCCGATTGGCTTGAAGGTTCCGAAGCCGACGATCTTCGGTCACAAATTGCATGAGATTGAGTATTACTACGTGGTGCTCGCGCTCTTGGCCGTCGCGCTTCTGGTTGTGCATCGCATCCTGAAATCGCATCTTGGGCGCGCGTTTGAGGCGCTGCGCGACAGCCCTGTTGCCTGTGACTGCATGGGCGTGTCGGTGTATCGCTACAAGGTTTATGCATTTGTGATCAGTGCGGCGTTCGCAGGCTTGGCCGGGGCGCTATACACCTACTCCGAAGAATATATTTCGCCCAACACGTACAACTTCGAACTCACGATTTTGTTCTTGCTCGCGGTCATCATGGGCGGTCGCAAAACTCGTTCTGGCGCGCTGATCGGTGCGGTCATCGTGGTGATGTTGCCGAGCCTGCTGTCGGACATTGAGCTGTTCAGAAAGATTGCCGTGGCGTTGGCGGTGATCGTGGTCGGTGTCGCGGCATACAACTTCTCAAAAGGGTTCAAGACCGCGCGTGAAATCGCCATTCCTGTCATAGCGACCGTCGGCATGGTGATCTTTTCGTTTCAATTGAAGAGCATCACCGACTGGCGGTTGACGATCTTCGGTTTGATGACGCTGTTTGTCGTTTATTACCTGCAAGACGGCATCGTTGGCTTCGTTCGTGAGAGTGTCGGACAGTTCGTCAAACCGGCTGCCACATCTAGCGCAGCCACTACGACGGCGGCCACCGAATGGTCGCCACAAAGCCACGCCTTGACCGGCAGCGGCGACCTGCTGCAAGCGCAAAAAATACTGATGCAGTTTGGCGGGCTCAAAGCGCTCAACCAGGTCGATTTGAACGTCGCACGCGGCTCGATTCACGGGTTAATCGGCCCGAACGGCTCAGGCAAAAGCACCATGATGAACGTGTTGACCGGGATTTATGTTCCCACCGATGGCAGAGTCGTCTTCAACGGCGAAACCGTGGTCGGACAGACGCCGTCGAGCATTGCGCTATCGGGGATTGCTCGCACCTTCCAAAACGTGCAACTGTTCGGCGAAATGACGGCGACCGACAACATTTTGGTGGGCTTGCATCACACCTACAAAAGCAACATTATTGACGTGATGTTGAACACGCCACGCTACAAACGCGAAGACCAAGCCGCGCGCGAACAGGCCGCGCGGCTGCTCGCGTTCGTCGGTCTCGCCGATATGCGCGAAGAACAAGCGCGAAACCTGCCGTACGGCAAACAGCGATTGCTTGAAATCGCCCGCGCATTGGGCTTGAGTCCCGCCCTGTTGCTGCTCGACGAGCCTGCTGCGGGTCTTCCGCCCGCAGACCTGCCGGAACTCATGGCGATGATCCGAAAGATTCGCGACAAGGGCATCACGGTGATCTTGATCGAGCATCACATGGACGTAGTGATGGGGATTTCTGACACGGTCACGGTGCTTGATTTCGGTCAGAAAATTTCTGAAGGCAAACCCGCCGACGTGCAGCGCGACCCGAAAGTGATCGAGGCGTATTTGGGCTCCAGCGCTGAAGCGCTCGCGCATTGATTGAGGAGGATATTCACATGCTCAACATCGAAAACCTCAAAGCAAGCTACGGCAAAGTAGAGGTGCTGCATGGCGTCTCGATTTCCGTGCCTAAAGGCAAAGTCGTCACGCTAATCGGCTCGAATGGTGCAGGCAAAACCACCACCATGCGTGCTGTTTCCGGCATGATCAAGCCAGTCGCCGGCAAGATCACGCTCGGTGACCGTGACATCACCGGCCTTGAATCACACCAAATTGCGAAGCTCGGCCTCGCGCACTCGCCCGAGGGCCGTCGCGTTTTTCCAACGCTTTCCGTGCTCGACAACATTCGTCTCGGCGCGTTCGTGCGCTACACCAACGCCCGCCCGAAAGGCGACGTTGAGGCTGACCTGCAACGAGCGCTGGAAATGTTCCCTCGCCTCAAGGAACGCACCACGCAACTCGCCGGAACGCTGTCCGGGGGCGAGCAGCAAATGCTGGCCATGGCCCGTGCCGTCATGCTCAATCCCGAAGTGGTTTTGCTGGATGAACCATCAATGGGTCTCGCGCCGATCCTCGTGGAAGAAGTATTCAACATCATCCAGCGCCTTAAAGCGCAAGGCGTGACCATGTTGCTTGTGGAGCAATTTGCTGCCGCTGCGTTGAACGTCGCTGACTACGGCTACGTGCTCGAAAACGGTCGAATCGCCGTACACGGCCCTGCGGAAAAATTGAAGAGCGATCCGGCAGTGAAGGCCGCTTATCTCGGCGGGCACTGACTAGGCAGCGGCAAGGCTGGCACGCTACACATCAAAAAAACACGCGCTATTAGTCGGTTTGAAAATGCTGGGTCGCATTGTTAGATTCCCGCCCGCGCATCGACCCGTGCGATACGCGACAACAAGTAATCCACCTCAGCCCTGGCCACTGCGGACAACGCCGCACCCGGTTTCCGCAAGGTGTCGTGACCAAGAATCCCCCGCTTCATCATGACGTATTTGCGCACCGCGAGGCCGGGGCCGGGCTGTTGTTCGTAGCGGATCAGCGGTAGATGCGCGTCGAACAAATCATGCGCTTCGTCGCGCTTGCCTTCCTTCGATAAACGCACGACATCGACCAGCATGTCCGGGAAGCAGTAGCCTGTGTTCGCGCCATCCGCGCCGCGCTCCATCTCGAAATCGAGGAAGAGCGCGTTGTTGCCGCAGAGGATCGAAATGTGGCGCATCGAGCCGCCTTTTTCGTAATCACGCAACGTTGAGATTTTGTCGAGCCCCGGCCAGTCTTCGTGTTTGAGCATCACGCACGCGGCGTTTTCCATCACGATGCGACGGATCACTGCGGGAGTCATCTGCACGGAAAACGTGAGCGGATAGTCCTGAATCACGAACGGCACATCGCCCCCAATCGCCTCTGACGCCTGCTTGTAATACGTCGCGATTTGATCGTCGGTGCGCAGCGTATTCGGCGGCGCAATCATGACGCCCGCCGCGCCCGCATCCATCGCGTCACGCGTGAGCGCGCGCATGGCGGCGAAACCCGGCGCAGAGACACCAACAACTATGGGCAGCGCGCCCGCCCGCTTGAGGACGCGCCTCACAACATCAACAGACTCAGCGTGCTCAAGCTTCGGCGCTTCGCCGAGTTGACCAAGCACGGTGATACCGGTCACGCCGCTGGCAACGAAAAAATCCGTCATGCGATCAATCGAGGCATTGTCAATCGCACCATCGGGCATGAAGGGCGTGGGTGCGATGACGATGACGCCGGAAGCGGTGGAGGTGAGTTTCATAACCTGCCCGATTGGCGATTAGGTATTGTCAAATATTTGTTCATGGGTGCTTGCGCTCACTCGCCCTTGATATTTCCGTCCCGAATCACCTGCGTCCATTTCGCCACTTCGTCGCGAATGGCCTGCCCCGCCTGCTCGGGCGTGGTCCAGGTGGCGTTGGCACCCTGCGCCAGCATCGAATCTTTAGTGTCCTGCTGTTCGAGAATGGTCTTCAGCGCACCGTTGAGTTTGGCAATGATTGCCGCTGGAGTTCCCGCCGGTGCGACGATGCCAAACATCGAATGCACATCGAAATTTTTGAGACCCGCTTCAGATGCCGTCGGCACACCGGGCAGCGACGCGATGGGGTCGGCGGTTCCGGTGGCGAGCGCTCTAAGCTTGCCCGTTTTGACCAGCGCATGCGCAGCGGGCGCGGTCTCGACCATCATGTTCACCTGCCCGCCGATTAGCCCGGTCATCGCGGGGCCGCTGCCGTTGTACGGCACGTGCAGGAGCTTGATGCCCGCTTGCCGCTGAAACATTTCGGCGGCGAGATGCTGCGGCGACCCGGTACCCGAGGAGGCCACGCTGATGCTGCCGGGACTGGCTTTCGCCAGCGCGATCAACTCCGCGAGCGTATTGGCTTTGACGCCCGGATTGACCACGAAAACCAGCGGTACGCGACCCACAATTGCTACCGGCGCAAAGCTCTTGTTCATGTCGTATTGAGCGTTGGTTCCGCTCAAAATGCTGCTGATGGAATGACTGGTCAGCGCACCCATCAGGAGCGTGTAGCCGTCCGGTTTTTCTTTGGCCACAATGGCTGCGCCGAGCGCGCCGGTCGCGCCAGCGCGGTTATCAACGACGACAGTTTGCCCGAGCGCCGCACCCAGCTTTTGCGCCATCACACGACCAATCACGTCGGTCGCGCCGCCCGGTGGATAAGGTACGACTAAGCGTATGGTGTGGTCGGGATATTGTGCCGATGCGACAGATGCGATCAACGAGCAGATGATGGCGACTGGGTGCAACAGGCGCGACATAGAAATGAGTTGCACTACGCAGTCCTCCGAAAAAAGTATTGTCCGGAAGTATCGTCGCAGTTGACGAGTGCGTCCGACGCCTGATTCGTTTTAGTGTCGGGAATGACACGACAGACGCTCGACTCGTCCATCGTCGCATATGCTTCGACAATGAACGAATCCGAAAAATCAAACGACCCAACACCCGCCGCGACCGGCATGAAAAAAGGCCTCACCAGCTACGGCGACGCGGGCTTCTCGCTGTTCCTGCGCAAGGCGTTCATCAAGGGCGCTGGCTTCACCGATTCTGCGCTGGATCGTCCGGTGATTGGCATTGCCAATACGGGCAGTGCCTACAACCCATGCCACGGCAACATGCCGCAGCTGATCGAGGCCGTGAAGCGCGGCATCATGCTCGCGGGCGGTTTGCCGATGGACTTTCCGACGATCTCGCTGCATGAAAGTTTCGCCGCGCCGACCAGCATGTATCTGCGCAATCTGATGTCAATCGACACGGAGGAGATGATTCGCGCGCAGCCGATGGACGCGGTCGTTTTGATTGGCGGTTGCGACAAGACGGTGCCCGCGCAATTGATGGGTGCGGCGTCGGCGAATATCCCGTCGATTGTGCTGATCACGGGCTCGATGCTCACCGGTTCGCATCGTTCAGAGCGCGTTGGCGCATGTACCGATTGCCGTCGCTACTGGGGCAAATATCGCGCCGATGAAGTGGACGCTGACGAGATCGCCGAGGTGAATAACCAACTCGTCGCAAGCGTTGGCACGTGCTCGGTCATGGGTACCGCGAGCACGATGGCCTGCATCGCGGAAGCGTTGGGCATGACCGTGCCCGGAGGCGCGTCACCGCCCGCCGTTACGGCGGATCGAATTCGCGTGGCCGAGGAAACAGGAACGCTTGCGGTCAAGATGGCGCATGAGCGCTTGACGATTGACAAAGTGCTCACGGCGAAGGCGTTTGAGAACGCGATGCGCGTGCTGCTCGCGATTGGCGGGTCGACCAATGGCATCGTACATCTCACCGCGATTGCCGGTCGCATGGGTTTTGACATTGATCTGAAAGCGCTTGATCGCATGGGTCGTGACACGCCAGTGCTGCTCGATCTGAAGCCGTCCGGTCAGCACTACATGGAAGACTTTCATCATGCGGGAGGGATGGCTACATTGCTGCGTGAATTGAAGCCGCTGTTGCATCTGGACGCAATGACGGTGTCGAGCCGAACGCTGGGTGAAGAGATCGAAGCTGCCGGCCCAGGCTTCAAGCAGGACGTAATTCGACCTCGCGACAACCCGATCTATCCGCAGGGCGGAATCGCTGTTTTACAGGGCAATCTCGCTCCGGGTGGCGCAATCATCAAGCAGTCTGCGGCCGATCCGAAACTCATGGAGCATGAAGGTCGTGCCGTCGTGTTCGAGAACGCAGCCGATCTCGCAACGCGCATTGATCGCGATGATCTTGATGTGACTGCGGACGACATCATCGTGCTTAAGAATATCGGGCCGAAAGGCGCGCCGGGCATGCCCGAGGCGGGCTATATCCCGATCCCGAAAAAGCTTGCACGCGCCGGTGTGAAGGACATCGTGCGCATCTCAGACGGTCGCATGAGCGGCACTGCGTTCGGCACGATTGTGTTGCACGTGGTACCCGAGTCTGCAATGGGTGGGCCGCTGGCGTATGTGCAAAACGGGGATCGCATTCGCTTGAGCGTTGCGAATCGGGAGATCGCGTTGCTGGTCGGTGATGAGGAGCTCGCTCGTCGCGCGACCGAAAAGCCAGTGGTGATTCCGACCGCTGATCGAGGCTATCGCAAGCTCTTTCTGCAAACGGTGACGCAGGCGGATCAGGGGGTGGATTTTGATTTTTTGCGCGCTGCCGAGATGCTAGGTGCGATCCCGAAACTTTAGCTGCGTAGGGTGCGCACTCTGGTGCACACCCTACCGCTACCGCCAGGCCGTGACCGCGTAGTCTTGCGAGTATCCTTCACCCACTTAACTTTTAAAAAAGATCATGGCTGCACTACTCGACGCCCTCTACGCCCAAGCCGACGAATTCATCGCGATTCGGCGGGATATTCACGAGAATCCGGAGCTCGCGTATGAAGAGTTTCGCACCTCCGATATCGTCGCTGAGAAGCTTGCGAGCTGGGGCTACGCGGTCGAGCGCGGCATCGGCGGCACGGGTGTGGTTGGGCAACTCAAGCGCGGTACTGGAACGCGAAGCATCGGGATTCGTGCCGACATGGACGCGCTGCCCATTGTCGAAACCAACACCTTCGGCTACAGCAGCCGCAAAGTCGGTGTCATGCACGCCTGTGGTCATGATGGTCACACGGCAATGCTGCTCGCAGCCGCGCGCTACATCGCGAAAGCAGGAAATTTTTCCGGCAGACTGAATCTGATTTTTCAACCCGCGGAAGAGGGTCAGGGCGGCGCCAAACGCATGATGGAGGAGGGCCTTTTCACCAAGTATCCGTGCGACGCGATCTTCGCCATGCACAACGCCCCGGGCGAGGCGCAGGGCACGTTCCATCTGCGCAGTGGCCCGACGATGGCGTCCGCCGAAAACGTAACCATCACGCTGCACGGCGTGGGCGGACACGGCGCGTTCCCGCATCGCGCGACCGATCCGATCGTGGCGGCGGCGAGCATAGTGATGGCACTGCAAACCGTCGTATCTCGTAACGTGGATCCGCAGGCAACAGCAGTGGTCACCGTGGGTGCGCTGAATTCAGGTGTCGCCAACAACGTCATCCCCGCCAGCGCCACGCTCAAGTTGAGCGTTCGCTCGCTGGATCGTGACGTGAGAAACACGCTGGAGACGCGTATTTGTGCGCTGGTCAACGCGCAGGCCGAGAGCTTTGGCGTGCGCGCCGAGATTGAGTATCAGCGCAACTATCCCGTGCTCGTTAACACTGCGGTTGAAACCGAATTTGCGTACGGTGTCGCGCGTGATTTAGTGGGTGACGCAAAGGTTGTTTACCCCGCGCCAGCGATCACTGGAAGCGAAGACTTCGCGTTCATGCTCGAAAAATTGCCCGGCTGTTATCTCTTCATCGGCAACGGCGACGGCGGCATCGGCACGGATGGCACACTCACCAGCGCCTGCATGGTGCACAACCCCGGCTACAACTTCAACGACGCCAATATTGGCGTCGGCTCGGCATACTGGGTTGCGCTGACGCAGCGGTATCTGACCGACGCCCACGCTTAATTGTTTTCATCGACTAACGACGATCACCAAGCGAATAATCACCCATTTCCACAAGGGTTTCAGGGGCATCGCTCGCGCGCGGGTTGCCATCGATCTCCCCGGTGAGTTGGCATAAGTTGGCATAAGATTGCAGGCCGCAATGCTTTTGCAAGCCACTCATTATTCATGTTTGATCGTATTCGCGAAGACATCCAGGCGATCCGCACCAAGGATCCGGCAGCAACCTCTGCCCTCAACATCTGGCTGTCGTATCCCGGCTTTCACGCCATTCGCTTTCATCGAATTTCCAATGCGCTGTGGCGCGGCGGATTCAAGACGTTGGCCCGCTGGGTGTCGCACTGTTCGCGTTTTTTCACTGGCATCGAAATTCATCCCGGTGCGTTCGTCGGTCGCCGCGTGTTCATCGATCATGGCATGGGAATCGTGATTGGCGAGACCGCTGAGGTGCATGACGACTGCACGATTTATCAAGGTGTCACGCTGGGTGGAACGTCACTGGAGCGCGGCGCCAAGCGCCATCCCACACTCGCCAAAGGCGTGACCGTGAGCGCAGGTGCCAAGGTCCTCGGCAGCTTCACGGTGGGTGAGGGCGCGACTGTCGGTTCGAACTCAGTGGTGCTCAAACCGGTGCCGCCAGGCGCAACCGCAGTTGGCATTCCGGCGCGCATCATCACCCGCGAAACCAAAGAAGGCCGCGAGGCGACGGCGCAAAAGATCGGCTTTTCAGCCTATGGCATTTCCGCTGATTTGGATGATCCGCTGGTGCAGGCAATACACAAATTGCTGGACCACAGCGCAGCGCAGGACGCGCGGCTCAATGCTATTTGCGCAGCGCTGGCCAAGCAGGGCATGGATTGCGCGTCCCTTGGTGGCACGCCAGTTGACGCAAAAGCGATTGAGAAATTGGTGGACGCAGATTGAGCGGTAGCCGCTGGTTGCGACTCGCCGCAAAAGCGATTCACGACATCGCCTCCATTGCGTTTGGCGGCGGTTTGGTCGCCTGCCTTGTGATCAACCTCACAGCCAGCCGCGCGTCATCTGTGGAGTTCGCCACCGCGCGGCACCTGTTCTCAGCAATTTCGCAGTACGTGCTGATTCCGTCGATGGCCGTGATTGTGGTCAGCGGGTTGATTGCCATGATGGCAACGCGCGGCTATCAGGACGCTGGGTGGGCGTGGGTCAAGGCGGTGCTGGGCATCAGTGTGTTCGTCGCCACAGTCCGCGTGGTGGGTGGCGGCAACAGTCAGTCCGAACTCGCCGCTGCGGCGACCGGTGCAACTGGTGCAACCGGTGCGACCGATCCGGCCGTAATCGACGCGTTGCTGCGCGGTGAGCGCAACATGCTCTGGGTGCTGATCGTTCTCTGTGTAGTCAACGTCGT
Source organism: Burkholderiales bacterium (assembly GCA_025352105.1). Lineage (GTDB taxonomy): Bacteria > Pseudomonadota > Gammaproteobacteria > Burkholderiales > Casimicrobiaceae > Casimicrobium. Next base: position 14,557 of record JANXUB010000079.1, read on the forward strand.
ACTCGCCGTGTGGCGGCCGAAGCTGATGATCAAAATTCGCTGAACCAATCATGCGCGGCGTCTGCCGGGGCGCGGCTAAACGCAATTGATGCTCTAAACACGGAGAACATCGCGACGTTTCGAAAGCGTTTGATAGCGCTGACGCGGCGAGGCCGTCACATCGATTCGCAGCGCGCTAAAGCGGCGTATGACTTTTTGGTAAGACGTCCGCTATCAGAGGGCTCATAAGCGTTTTTATAGAAAGTCGACTAAGTCGATTACAGCGTTTCAGCCCTATATCGGCGGCGCTTACGGCTAAAAGATGATGCTGCGTCGGGCGTAACCAGATTAGCTTGATTTGGAATAAGAAAACGTCAACATCGCAGGGTCAGTGCTCGTAGCGCCACATAAAATTGAGACAATTCAATCTCTTGCAAGAAACACCGTTGTGGACATGATCGTAAATCCCGCTATTCCTGAAGCCGTCGCCCATGCTGGCAGTCCCATTGAGGCCGACGCCGTAATCATTGGCGCAGGCCCCGTTGGCCTGTTTCAAGTGTTTGAACTGGGCCTTCTGGAAATCAAGGCGCATGTGATCGACTCACTTGCTGCGGCGGGCGGGCAGCCGATTGAGCTCTATCCCGACAAGCCGATCTACGATATTCCGGCCATTCCGGTGTGCACCGGCGCCGAGTTAACCGAGAGTTTGCTCAAGCAATGCGCTCCGTTTAAGCCGACGTTTCACTTGGGGCAAGAGGTGAGCCTGGTGGCCAAACGTGAAGACGGTCGCTTCGATATGGCCACCGCCGCAGGCACCAATTTCATCACCAAAACGATTTTTATCGCAGGCGGTGTTGGCGCATTTCAGCCGCGCAAACCGAAGGTTGAAGGCATCACCCAGTTCGAGGAAAACGGCCAGCTCGCCTACCGCGTTCGCGATCCGCAAAAGTATGCGGGCAAGAATGTCGTGATCCTGGGTGGCGGTGATTCCGCGCTCGATTGGGCGTTGGCGCTACAGCCCGTTGCTGAATCGGTAACGCTCATTCATCGTCGCGACGAATTCCGCGCCGCGCCGGCAAGTGTCGCCAAAATGAAGGCGATGGCCGAGGCGCACGAGATGATGCATATCACCGGTCAGATCACGGGTTTTGAAGCAGAAGACGGCGTCCTGAAAGAAGTGAAAGTGACGAGCCTGGATGCTGTGACGCGCCGCCTGCCGCTGGACAACCTGCTCGCTTTCTTCGGGCTGTCGCCACGTCTCGGGCCAATCGCTGAATGGGGTCTGGAGATCGAGCGCCGTCAGGTGAAAGTGGACACTGAAAAGTTCGAAACCAGCATTCCCGGCATCTTCGCGGTGGGTGACATCAACACCTATCCCGGCAAGAAAAAGCTCATCCTGTCAGGCTTCCACGAGGCCGCGCTCGCTGCGTTTGGTGCCGCGAAATACATATTCCCGGACAAGAAAGTGACGTTGCAATACACGACGACTAGCACAAAACTGCATACGGTTTTGGGTGTTGAATCGCCCGTATTCGACTAGGCGGTCTCGTGTGTCGGGGCCGGGTCGTTCACGACGACGCGGCTATCGCAACTAGCTGGCCCTCACGCGGCAATGGGTGCGAGGCCCGCTCCGGTGTCGATCTCATAAGTCGTCACATCGAAGCGCAGTAAACCGTGCTGTCCAAAGCCCATCACGATGGGCACGTCCCCCGCATCCCTTCCACGCGCCATCACTACGCGCCCGATACGTGGTCGATTGTGTCGTGCGTCACAGGTAATCCATTGGTCGCCGAGGAAAACTTCGAACCACGCGCTGAAGTCCATCGGCGCAGGCGAGAAGGGCACACCAATGTCACCCAGATAACCGGTCACGTATCGCGCCGGGATGTTCATGCATCGGCACAGCGTGACCGCCAGATGCGTGAAGTCGCGGCAGACGCCGACTCGTTCGCGGAAACCTTCAAGTGCCGTGCGGTTCGCCCGGGCGAGTTGATAGTCGAAACGAATATGTTGATGCACGAAGTTGCAGATTGCCTGCACGCGTGGCCAGCCGAGCGGCGTCGAACCGAACTGCGCCCACGCAAAGTTCAACAATTCACTATCCACCTCACAGTACCGACTCGGCAGCAGAAACTGTAAGGTCGCTACCGGAAGTTCGCGCGGGTCATGCTGGAACGTGTTCTGCGGCGCGGCGTCAAGCAATCCACTGTCGCGAATCTGCGCGCGGCTGCTGAATTTCACAGAACCGACGCCCTCCGGCACATTGATTCGACCGCAGACGTTGCCGAACGAATCGAGGTATTCCTCAGCAGTGAAACGTGGTGAAATTTCAACCACTTCAGGCTGCAACAAATCGTCCCGGCGCGACGGGTGAACGTGCAACAAATAAATCACAGCCATTGGGGCGGTGATGGCAAGCTCGATGTCATATCCAATCTGGATCAGCATAGTTTTCTCTTCAAGGCGCGTTTTTTAGCGACGGCACGGATGTAACTTAAACATAGCGTCATGCAAGACGACGAGTCGTTGCACGCATTGTTCATGCCATGCCGGGCGCGCAATATCGGCGGGCGGTACGACCCGTTGTAGGACAGCGCCCCGAGCGTCGCGCACTTTTTATATACTTACAGGTTCGGATACCGTGGCGCTTTGATTTATCCATTATGGGCGAGTCGAGGGCACGCGGGTTGAGGGTCAGCCACAAGCAATGATTTTTCAACCCGCGCAGAGCGTGCGCGAGGCCGTGAATACCCAGTTTCGAATTGCCCTCAGGGGCCATGCGTCAACACCCAGCGACGTATGGCATCACCAAACTCTTGAGGAAAAACCATGACACAGCAACACCTGACGGGCGCAGAAATCATCATGCGCTGTCTCGCCGAAGAAAAGGTCGAATTCGTTTTCGGCTACCCGGGCGGCGCGGTACTCAATATCTACGACGAGATATTCAAACAAGACAAATTCAAGCACGTGCTGGTTCGGCACGAGCAGGCGGCTGTTCACGCGGCAGATGCGTATTCGCGCTCAAGCCAGAAGATTGGTGTCTGCCTCGTCACCTCCGGGCCCGGCGTAACCAACGCCGTTACGGGCATCGCCACGGCATACATGGATTCGATTCCGATGGTCGTTATCAGCGGTCAGGTGCCAACGCACGCTATTGGGCAGGACGCATTTCAGGAATGCGACACCGTCGGCATCACGCGGCCCTGCGTCAAACACAACTTCCTCGTCAAGGATGTGAAGGACCTCGCGCTGACCCTGAAGAAGGCGTTCTACATCGCTGGTACCGGTCGTCCCGGTCCGGTGCTTGTTGACATTCCGAAGGACGTCACCGCCAATAAATGCGCGTTCGAGTATCCGAAAGAAATCACGATGCGCAGCTACAACCCCTCCGGCAAGGGGCATAGCGGGCAGATCAAAAAAGCGGTGCAATTGCTGCTTGACGCTAAAAAGCCGATGATTTATGCGGGCGGCGGCGTGGTGTTAAACGACGCTTCGGCGCAGTTAACCAAGCTGGTGCGGATGCTCGGCTCGCCATGTACCAACACGTTGATGGGCCTCGGCGGTTTCCCCGCAAGCGATCCGCAATTTGTTGGCATGCTCGGCATGCATGGCACGTATGAAGCGAACATGGCGATGCAGGATTGCGATGTGCTGCTCGCCGTAGGAGCGCGTTTTGATGATCGCGTGATCGGCAATCCGGGGCATTTCTTCCGTGATGGCCGCAAGATTATTCACATTGATATTGATCCGTCATCAATTTCAAAACGCGTGAAAGTGGATGTGCCGATTGTCGGCTACGTGCGCGATGTGCTGGACGAAATGATCAGCCATATTCAAGCGAGCGAGAAGAAGCCCGACGCCGCAGCGCTGAAAGCCTGGTGGACGACGATCAAGGCTTGGCAAAGCAAAAACTGCCTCGCGTTCAAGCCCGCGAAAGCGGATGGCCGCATCAAGCCCCAAGCCGTCGTTCAGGCGCTTTGGAAAGCCACGGGAGGCGACGCCATCATCACCAGCGACGTTGGTCAGCATCAAATGTGGGCCGCGCAGTATTACCCGTTCGACAAGCCGCGCCGCTGGATCAACTCCGGTGGTCTGGGCACGATGGGCGTGGGCATTCCGTACGCCATGGGCGCGCAGCTCGCGAACCCCGACGCAACGGTGGCCTGCATCACCGGCGAGGGCAGCGTGCAGATGTGCATTCAGGAGCTATCGACCTGCAAGCAGTATCACATCCCGATGAAGATCATTAACCTCAACAACCGCTCGCTCGGCATGGTGCGTCAGTGGCAGGAATTTTTCTACGGCAACCGATACGCTGAGAGCTATATGGACGCACTGCCGGACTTCGTCAAACTCGCCGAGGCCTACGGTCACGTCGGCATGAAGATTGAAAAAGCGGGCGATGTTGAAGGCGCATTGCGCGAAGCGCTGGCGCTTAAAGATCGACTCGTTTTCATGGACTTCATTACGGACGAAACCGAGAACGTGTTTCCGATGATTCCGGGCGGCAAAGGGCTGTCCGAGATGATTCTGGCGGAGGAGCTGTGATGAACATCCGCTCAATTTTTTCCGTTCGGGCTGAGCTCGTCGAAGCCTCGTTGATTCTTATGTCACCCACCCTTCGACGAGCTCAGGGTGAACGGAGGCACGCATGAGACATATCCTTTCCATCCTTCTGGAAAACGAACCCGGCGCGCTGGCCCGCGTGGTTGGCCTGTTTGCGGCCCGCGCCTACAACATCGATTCGCTCTCAGTCGCCACGACTGAGGACACGACGATGAGCCGCATGACCATCGTCACTCACGGCTCTGACGACATCATCGAACAAATCACCAAGCAGCTCAACAAGCTCATCGAAGTGGTGAAGGTTGTTGACCTCACGGATGGCAACCACATCGAGCGCGAGCTGATGCTGGTGAAAGTGCGTGCGGCCGGCAAAGACCGCGACGAGATGAAGCGCCTCGCCGATATTTTCCGTGGGCGAATTCTCGACGTGACCGACAAGAGCTACACCATCGAACTGACGGGCGACAGCGATAAGCTCGATGCCTTTATCGCGGCCATCGAGGCCGGTACGATTCTGGAAACCGTGCGCACCGGTGCCTCGGGCATTGGCCGCGGTGAACGGATTTTGAAGATTTAATTTCGGGCCCCCTCTCCCCTTGCGGGAGAGGGCGGGGGTGAGGGGTTGGTCGCATACCGAACCCACTTGCTTTTGAGAATGTTGGTGTGCGAACAGCCCCCTCACCCCGTCGGTCACTACCGACTAGTGAGTCTCCTCTCCCGCGAGGGGAGAGGGGAAAAAAACACAGGAGATAAAGATGAAGGTTTACTACGACAAAGATTGCGATCTTTCGCTGATCAAAGGCAAAAAAGTCACCATCGTGGGCTACGGTTCACAAGGTCATGCCCATGCGCAAAACCTGAACGACAGCGGCTGCAAAGTCACCGTCGGCGCGCGCAAGGGCGGCCCAAGCTGGGACAAAGCGAAGAAGGCGGGCCTCAAGGTCGCTGAAGTCGCAGAAGCGGTCAAAACCGCCGATGTCGTCATGATGTTGCTGCCAGATGAGCAGATCGGTGCGGTTTACGCCAACGACATCGAGCCGAACATCAAGAAGGGCGCTTCGCTCGCCTTCGCGCACGGCTTTAACGTGCATTACGGCTGCGTCATCCCACGCGCTGACCTCGATGTATGGATGGTTGCGCCAAAGGCACCGGGCCATACCGTTCGCAACACCTACACACAGGGCGGCGGCGTGCCTCACCTCGTCGCGGTGCATCAGGATTCGTCGAAGAAGGCGCGCGCGCTGGCGCTGTCTTACGCGTCGGCCAACGGTGGCGGCAAGGCCGGCATCATCGAAACTAATTTCCGTGAAGAAACCGAGACTGATCTGTTCGGCGAACAGGCGGTTTTGTGTGGTGGCACGGTGGAGCTGATCAAAGCGGGTTACGAGACACTCGTTGAAGCGGGCTACGCGCCAGAAATGGCCTACTTCGAGTGTCTGCACGAGCTGAAGCTCATCGTCGATTTGATCTATGAAGGCGGCATCGCCAACATGAATTACTCGATCTCGAACAATGCCGAATACGGCGAGTACGTCACCGGCCCGAAGATCGTCACCGAAGACACCAAAAACGCAATGCGTCAGTGCCTGAAGGACATTCAGACCGGCGAATACGCGAAGAGCTTCATCCTCGAAAACAAAGCCGGTGCGCCGACCCTGCTTTCGCGTCGTCGCTTGACCAGCGAGCATTCCATCGAAGTCGTGGGTGAAAAGCTCCGCGCGATGATGCCCTGGATCAAGGCGAACAAGCTGGTCGACAAGAGCCGCAACTAGACCACCAACGTTCGGATAAAAAAAGCAGCTTCGGCTGCTTTTTTTGTGTCACCTACAAAGCGAACCCTACCTGCCTCATCGATAAAGCGGTGGATGAAGCGGACTCGCCGCCGACCGTTCCAGCCACAAACTGGATCATTAAGAACGTTTAAGCGAAATATTGTTGTTTTGTACAACTTTGCCCGGAATAATTCGTTCTGACGAGCGCACCGCGCTCGCACTATCGAGGGGGCAGTATGTTGGTTCAAAAATTATTGGTGGCGACGATGTTCGCGGCTGGAACATTGGGGTTGGTCGGCTGCGCGAGCGTTGCACCGACTGCCGATTACGCGACGCTGGACAAGGCAGCGCAGGCGAAGTTGACGCCGGATTCGGTGGTGGCATCGCTTAAAGACGGTAACAAGCGATTCGTCGGTGGCAACATGATCAAGCGCGACCTCATGAAACAGGTCAAGACCACGGGCTACGCACAATATCCGATGGCGACCATTGTCAGCTGTATCGACAGCCGGGCGGGCCCGGAGATCGTGTTTGACCAGGGCATCGGTGACGTGTTCAGCGCTCGCGTTGCGGGCAATTTCGTTAACGAAGATATTTTGGGCAGTCTGGAATTTGCCAGCAAGCTTGCTGGATCCAAAGTTGTTGTGGTTCTTGGGCACTCAAGCTGTGGCGCAATCAAGGGCGCGTGTGACGACGCAGTTCTCGGCAATTTGACCGGTATGCTCGCGAAGATTAAACCGGCGGTCGCGGATGTGTCGATGGCGGGTGATCGCACGTCAAAAAATGATGCGTTCGTTCAGATGGTCGCAGAGGCGAATGTCAAGCGCACTGTCAACGACATCGTGACCAAGAGCGCTGTGTTGCGCGAGATGCAGGCGAAGGGCGAAATCAAGATCGTCGGCGCGATGCTTGACGTTAAAACCGGTGTGGTGAGCTGGTACTAGCCGACCCTTTCGACCCAATAAAAACGGCACCCGAGGGTGCCGTTTTTTTTTATCCGTCTGCTCTGGTTAGAACTTGTGACGCAAACCCACTGCGAATGAGTTGCCGCGATCAAAATTGGTAATCTTGTCGTTCATGAGTACGGTGTAGACATCGGTGCGCTTCGACAGTGTGTAGTCGTAGCCGACTGAGAACGTCGCACGTTTGGTGCCGTTACGGGGGGTGATCGGCGCAGTAGTCCACTTGGTGTTGGCGTAGGCTGCCAAAACCTTGCCGGGGCCAGCTGCCACGTCAGCGGAGAGGCTCCACGTCTTGCTTTCGGCGCTACCCGCTGGGCCTGCGTAGTTGTCGTTCTTGGCGCGCTCGTAATCCGCGTAGAAGTTAGCGGGGCCGAAGCCAGCTTTGGCCGCGAGCATCCATGCTTTTTGCTGCGAGAAGCCGACGTTTACGCTGCCGACCGTGCCAGCGTTTGGATTGTTCGCACGCACATTGTGGAAGAAGCCACCCAGGGCGAACGGCCCGCCAAAGTACAGGAAGTTAGCGCCGATATTACGGTTGCTGCTGTTTCCGGCGACTTCGCCCAATTGGTAGTGCACGTTGGCACTGAAGCCACCCAGGTTCGGCGTCGTGTAGCGCACCTGATTGCTCCAGCCCGTATCGCCGGCATTAGCTGCGGCCCAGCCTGTGCCGTTAAACAATGGCACGTTGGCGTGCAGAACCAGTGGCGAGAAAGCGAACGAGTCACCGAACGCGTTAAAGATCACCGTTGGCAGGAAGTTCGGGGCAAGATCGCGACCGATGTGAATCGACCCAAAGCCGCCCGACAAACCGACCCATGCGTCACGGCTGAAGAAGTTCTCGTTGCCGTTGAAGCGGCCGACAGCCCCGGTATCAGGACGGAAAAATGCCGAAATCTTGAATTCAGATTTGAGCCCACCGCCCAGATCTTCAGAACCCGAAACACCCCACCACGAGGTGGTCATGCCGTTGCTGTCGACCTTCGAGGTGCGCTTGTCGCCCGAGTACTGGATCGAACCGGCGAACACGTCGACCAAGCCCGCGAGCGTGACGTTTTGGGCAAAAGCCCCGGTGGCGAGAGCAGCGCTGATGGCGGCTGCGACGATACTTCTATTCATTTTTTTTCCCTCAAAAATAGATTGACGATGCGTGTTGCGTATTTTTTGTGACGACCGTACAAACGTCTCGTCACATCTTTGAAATATTTAAGCACCACACGGGCTGAACGTCCCGAAAACAGTGGGAATACAGGCTATAACCGTTCGCAATGTTGCGCTGCGGCAACAAGCTTCTGCGCACCAAATTGCGGCGATTTTTCGCGATTTTCGTCCGCTAGGCACGCTAAATATTGCGAGCCGCGCCATCAACAGCTTTTTTATGAAAGCGCCGCTGCTATGGGGATAAAGCGTCATTGGACAATTAGTCGACTCTGTCCATTATTCACGCTTAGCCCCCGTGCAAACGTGATCACAGAGAAAAGTCGTTATGCTGCGATCCGCAACACAATCTTCCCGAAATGAGTGCCTGCTTCCATCATTTGGTGCGCTTTAACGACCTCGGATAGTGCGAAGGTCGCGTGAATGTTTGGGCGCAACGCATCGGCGTTTTGCGCAAATTTCGGCCAAACCTGAGATTCGAGTGACGCGGCGATAGCGGCCTTAGCTGACTTGGGGCGCGCTCTGAGTGTCGAGCCCGTCCACGTCAAGCGCTTCATCATGAGCGGCTGCATGTTCAGCTCGGCCTTCACGCCGTGCTGAAACGCGATCTGCGCAACACGGCCTTCGAGCGCGGCAGCAGCCAGGTTTTTCTGGAAGTACGGTGCGCCGACCATGTCAAGAATCACGTCAGCGCCCCGGCCCTCCGTCGCGGCTTTTGTCGCTTCCACGAAGTCTTCGGTTTTGTAATTGATGCCAACATCCGCGCCGAGTTTCAACGCGTAGTCAATCTTCGCCTGATCGCCGCAAGTGACGATCACTTTGCTCGCGCCGAACACTTTAGCCAGCTGAATGGCGGTGGAGCCGATGCCGCTCGATCCGCCATGAATCAACAGCGTCTCGCCTGCGGTCAGGCGCGCGCGGTCGAACACGTTGGCCCATACGGTGAAGAACGTTTCGCACAAAGCGGCCGCTTCCAGCGTCGATAAACCCGCCGGAACTGGCAGACAATGCGCCGCGGGTGTTTTGCAATATTCCGCGTAACCACCGCCGGGCGTCAACGCGCAAACGGCGTCGCCTACTTTCCAGCGCGTCACAGCGCCACCGACCGCGACGATCACGCCCGCGATCTCAAGGCCCATGACTTGTGACGCGTCGGCGGGCGCAGGATACGAGCCCGAGCGCTGCGCGATGTCGGGCCGATTCACGCCTGCTGCCGCGACGCGAATGAGCACTTCATCGTCAGCCACGACTGGCAGCGGCCCGCTGTTGATGCGCATGCAGTCCGCCGGGCCGCCCGCGCCGTGATCGACGAATTGCATGGTGGTTGGCAGAGCAGTAATTGCGTTCATGAAAGATCAATGCGAAGAGAGAAGTTCAGTATTTTCGCGGAAATCGTTCGGCTTCGTTGCCCGTAGGGTATTGTTGGCTACATGGGAAACTTTCTGCTGAAGCGAATCATCGCCACGATTCCGGTGATGATCATCGTCGCGATCATCGTGTTCACGCTCATCCGGCTCGTTCCCGGAGACCCCGCCGCCGTGATCGCGGGCAATATGGCGACCAACGAGGACATCGCGCGCATCCGCACCGAGCTTGGACTGGATCGTTCGTTTCTCACCCAGCTCGGTATCTGGGGCAAAGGCCTCATCATGGGCGATCTCGGGCAATCGTTTTTCTTCAAAAAAGACGTGGTTGGCCTGATTGGCGAACGTCTTGAGCCCACGATGGCGCTCGCGTTTTTGACCATCGTCATCACGGTGCTGGTTGCGGTGCCGCTCGGCACGCTTGCAGCATGGCGGCACGGCGGCTGGCTGGATCGCGCGCTAATGGGTTTTTCGGTGCTCGGATTTTCGATCCCGGTGTTCGTGCTCGGCTATCTGCTCGTTTATTTTTTTTCGCTGAAGCTCGACTGGTTTCCGGTGCAGGGCTACAAGCCTTTTGCCAACGGCGTTGGCCCGTGGCTGCATCATTTGCTGCTGCCCGCCTTCACGCTATCAATTGTTTATGTCGCGCTGATTGCGCGCGTGACGCGGGCGAGCGTTGCCGAGGCGCTGACGGAGGATTACGTCCGCACCGCGCGTGCGAAAGGCCTGCCGGAGTCGCGCGTGCTGATCAAACATGCGCTGGCCAATGCTGCCGTTCCAATTATTACGGTGATTGGTATTGGCATCGCGTTGTTGATCGGCGGCGTGGTTGTGACTGAGAGTGTGTTCTCGATTCCCGGCTTGGGCACGTTGACCGTTGACGCTGTGCTCGCACGCGACTTCCCGGTGATTCAGGGCGTGATTTTGTTCTTTGCGTTTTTGTACGTCATGGTGAATTTGCTGGTGGACGTGTCGTACTTAATTCTTGACCCGAGGATTCGGTACTGATGCGTGACAAAAATTTAAGGATTGCGGTGCGAGGTTTTGTGGGAGGGGTTCCACCCCGATTTCGCAACTTTCGCGGCGATACTTTTCGGGGTGAAACCCCTCCCACAAGGGCATCGAAATGAACGCGGTTTTCAAACACGTCCTCAAAAACGGTGCGGTGCGCTTTGGCCTCATCGTGCTCTCGGTGCTGGTGATTCTCGCGATCCTTGCCCCGGTGCTCGGCACCGTCGACCCGGCATGGCTCGACGCAATCAACATGAACCAAAAGCCCATGACCACGGCCGACTGGACCGGGCCCGACAACAAGACCGCGCCGTACACGTTTTTGATGGGCACCGACAGCTTCGGACGCGATGTCTACAGCCGCGTGATCTACGGCATTCGCGTGTCGCTCGTCGTCGGCGTCACGGTGGCTGTCGTGTCACTGATCTTCGGCACCTTTCTCGGGCTGATGGCGGGTTACTTTCGCCGCGTTGACGCGATCCTCATGCGCGTGATGGACGGCATGATGGCGATCCCCGGCATCCTGCTAGCGATTGCACTGGTTGCCGCATGGGGCGCGAAGCTGTCGACGGTGATCATCGCGATTGCGGTGCCGGAGATCCCGCGCGTCACGCGGCTTGTGCGCGCGCTGGTGCTATCGATTCGTGAAGAGCCGTACATCGAAGCAGCGATTTCTGTTGGCACACCAACGTGGAAAATTCTGCTCAAACATGTGCTGCCCAATTCGGTTGCGCCCATGGTTGTGCAGGGCACGTATGTGTGCGCATCGGCGATTTTGCTGGAGGCAATTTTGAGTTTTCTCGGGCTAGGTTTGCCGAGTGAAATCCCGACGTGGGGCAACATCATGGCCGAAGCGCGTGTGGTCTTTTCTTCAGCACCGCACAACATGTGGTTCCCCGGAATTTTCCTCGCATTCACGGTGCTTGCGGTCAACATGCTGGGTGACGGTTTGCGCGACACGCTTGATCCGAAATTCAACAAGCGTGGGCAAAAATGACAACCCCTACGACGAGCGCCGTGCTGCCCCCCTCCCCCCTCGTGGGGGAGGGGCTGGGGGAGAGGGGGAGCTTGGACTCCGGAAATACGGTTGCTCCGCATTCCACCGTCCCCCTCTCCCCAACCCTCCCCCACGAGGGGGGAGGGGGTAAAGGCGCGGTTCTCTCCGTTCGCAACTTAAGCGTCGCACTACCCGTTGGCGCAGACCGCCCGTTCGCTGCCGATAACATCAGTTTCGACGTCAAAGCGGGGGAAATCCTTTGCCTGCTCGGTGAGTCTGGCTCCGGCAAGTCGATCATCTCGTTTGCAGTCATGGGCTTGTTGCCTGACAACGTGCGCGTGTCTGCCGGCGAGATTTTTTTGGGCGATGAAAATCTGTTGACCCTGTCACCCGCTGCATTGCGTGGCAAACGTGGCGACGACATCGCGATGGTTTTTCAGGAGCCAATGACCGCGCTGAATCCGGTCATGACTTGCGGTGACCAGCTTGACGAACTGCTCGCCGAGCACACGCAACTCTCTGCGGTTGAACGCAAAGCAAAAACGCTCGCGATGTTCGAAGCGGTCAAACTGCCAGAACCTGATCGCATCTTCACGAGCTACCCGCATCAGCTCTCGGGTGGCCAGCGCCAGCGCATCATGATCGCGATGGCGCTCATTCTTGAGCCGAAACTTTTGATCGCCGACGAGCCCACAACAGCGCTCGATGTGACCACGCAAGCCGAAGTGCTGGCGCTAATCAAAACGCTGCAACGCGAACGCGGCACCGCAGTGCTTTTCATCACGCACGACATGGGCGTCGTTGCCGAAATTGCGGATCGCGTGGTCGTACTGCAAAACGGCAAGCAGGTTGAAGCAGGCAGCAAAGATCAAGTGCTGCGCCAGCCGCGTGAGGCGTACACGCAAATGCTCATCGCCTCCGTGCCCGGCACCGAACCGCCCGCCGAGGGCATCGCTCACGACGGCACTGCGCTCTTGTCGGTAGTGGGTCTCGGCAAAACCTATTCCAGCGGCGGCTGGTTCCAGAAGAAACGTACAACGGAGGCCGCGAAGGGAGTGAGCTTCACGCTGCATCCGGGTGAAACGGTGGGCATCGTCGGCGAATCGGGCTCCGGCAAGAGTACCGTTGCGCGCTGCATCACGCGGCTGATTGATCCCACCGTCGGCGACATGCAACTCGGCAGCACGCGCCTCGATGGTGTCTCGCGCGACAGCCTGAAGCTCGCGCGCAAACGCATCCAGATTATTTTTCAGGATCCCTACCGCTCGCTCGACCCGAGACAGCGCGTGGGCGAAGCCATCATCGAAGGCCCGCTCAACTTCGGCGTTTCGCGCACCTCCGCGATGGCGCGCGCCCGAGAGTTGATGAACCTCGTGCGCCTCTCGCCCGACGTTCTCTCGCGTTATCCCAATGAATTTTCCGGTGGACAACGCCAACGCATCAGCATCGCGCGCGCGCTCGCGCTTGACCCCGAAGTTTTGATTTGCGACGAAGCTGTGTCAGCGCTTGATGTTTCTGTGCAGGCGCAAGTGCTCAAGCTGCTCGAAGAAATCCAGTCGCAACTCAATCTCGCGATTCTGTTCATTACGCACGACCTGCGCGTTGCCGCACAAATTTGTGATCGTGTGCTGGTGATGCAGCGTGGGGAAGTGGTGGAGCAGGGGACCGCGCGGGATGTCTTCATCACACCGAAGCATGCCTACACGCAGAGGCTGCTAGCTAGCGCGCCGGGGCGCGGGTTTGAGTTTGCAACGCAGCATATCGCTGTCCCGTGATTTCAGGCGGAACACAATCGATTCCTCCTCTTAATGGCCTGATTTTTACTGAATGATTATTATGAAAAACTTTTCCCATGCTTTGTGCGTTCTTGCACTGTTATCTTCTGGTGCAATCGTCGCGCAACCGATCGCTCCGTCTATCAGCGCCCCAGTGGAATCAACCTTTCAGCGCGTACTTGCGACACCCGCTGTGAAAGCCGCGCTGGCCGCGATTGAGGCCGATGACGAGCGCACATTGCGCGATCAGATTGAGCTCACTGAAATTCCGGCACCGCCGTTCAAAGAGGCCGTCCGCGCCGCCGAATTCGCAAAGCGATTGCGTGCGCTAGGTTTTGCCGATGCGAAGCTAGATGCGGAAGGCAATGTCATTGCTTTGCGTAAAGGTTCTGGCAATGGCCCAACGCTGGTGATCTCTGCTCACCTCGACACGGTGTTCCCCGAAGGCACGGATGTCAAGGTCAAGAAACAAGGCGAGCGTTACTACGCGCCTGGCATCGGTGACGATGGTCGCGGGCTTGCGGCCTTGCTCTCCGTCGTCCGCGCACTCAACACGACGCAAATCAAAACGGTCGGCGACGTGTGGTTTGTCGGTACCGTGGGTGAAGAAGAGTTGGGAGATCTGCGCGGCGTGAAGGCGCTGTTTCGCGATCATAAAAACATCGATGGCTTCATCTCGCTCGACGGCCTCAGCATCGATCGGGTGGTGAACGCTGCTACCGGCAGCCGTCGCTTCAAAATCGCTTACGTCGGCCCCGGTGGCCACAGCTTCAGCGCGTTCGGCATGCCAAGCGCCACACACGCAATGGGACGTGCGATTGCAAAGATGGCCGACGTCGAAACACCTGTAGAGCCGAAGACGACCTATACCGTCGGTACGGTGAAAGGCGGCACCTCTGTGAACGCCATCGCGGCAGACGCTGAAATCGGACTTGACATGCGCTCCAACAGCGCGCCTGAACTTGCCAAGCTGGAAGAAAAAATGCTTGCCATTGCGCGCGCTGCGGCAGACGAAGAGAATGCCCGCTGGAAGCAGCCCGGCCGCGTGAAAGCAGAGATAAAACTCGTCGGCGACCGCCCGGCTGGTGCGCAAGCGCGTGACAGTCTCATCACGCAGGTGGGTGTGCGCGCTGCACAAGCGTTGGGCGTGAAGGACTTCTTCATTGGCGCGTCCAGTACTGACAGCAATACCCCGATTGCCCTAGGCGTGCCGGCAGTCACGCTGGGCGGCGGTGGCATCGGCGGCGGCGCGCATGCGCCACTCGAGTGGTACTCGCCGCTCAACGCGTGGCGCGGGCCGCAGAATACTTTGCTGGCGATGCTGGCTTTGGTTGGTGTTGAGGGAGTCACTGAGCCGTTGCTTCCGAAGCGGGCCAAGTAGCGCTGACTGGGTTCGCGCTGACCCATGCATTGATTCCAGGGCGCTTGGTGGCGCTAGGGATGCGCAGCATCGATCAAAATTCTCGCCATACCGGCGAGAGGCCGGTATCCACGCCCCCGGCCTCCACCGGGGCAGGCTCTAAGCAAAATCAACGACCGGCGTCGGGCGTGGGGCCCGTCCTTCGACGGGGTGGCGATGTTCTCAGCGTCTCTCTGGCGTCGACGCGTAGTTCGATATCCACCGAACGTTCACATGGAGCGGCAAGTTAGACTCTACGCATGGTTGCAAGCCTAGTCTCCCTTGCGTTGCTCTACCTCGCGGCGCTCATCATTCCCGGCCCAAATTTGTTGCTGCTTACGCACACCGCCGCGTCTTCTTCGCGACGTGCGGCGCTGGGTGTTGCGTTCGGGATTGCGACTGGAACCTTTATGTGGGTCGCGGTTGCGGTGTTTGGTGTGCAGAGGATTTTTGATGCGCTTCCGGCGTTGCAGACAGGGTTGCGAGCGGTGGGTGGTTTGTATTTGCTTTATCTGGCGTTTTCCTTGTTTCGTTCGATGTGGATTGATCGAAGCTCCGTGAGCGACAAAAAGGAAGCGGCGCCGACACGAGCGGACGAAACCGGTCAACAGGCCTACTTCCGAAAAGGGCTGTTGACCAACTTAACAAACCCGAAGTCGCTTGCTTTTTGGACCAGCGTTGCTGTGGTGAGCCTTGATCCGAATGCTCCGCTGGCAACGCGAATTTCGGCCGTGATGATGGTGGGTTTGATGGGGCTTTTTTGGCACATCGGATTGGCGTATCTTTTCTCGACGCCCCCTGCGCAGCGCGCTTACCTGCGCGCGAAACCCGTGCTCTCGCTGATTACTGGCGTGGTGATGGGTGCGTTCGGAACACGGTTGTTGCTGGGCCTGCGCGGTTGATGCTTTGAGCGACGCGACACGGAACCAACAGCCGACGAAGCCATCAACGTTAGCGCTCGCGTTTGCGCTGTCGCTTGGCGCTGCGGTGTCGCTCGGCATCACGCGATTCGCTTACGGTTTGTTGTTGCCGACGATGCGTTCGGACTTGAGCTGGTCGTACACGTTTGCGGGCAGCATGAATACGTCGAACGCACTGGGTTATTTCGTCGGCGCGTTGATGACACCGTGGCTCATGCGTCGATTCAGTGCGGCGTCGGTGATGGTGTGCGGCGCGTTGAGCGCCAGCGTGTTCATGGGATTGTGCGGATTTTTCACCGACGGCACGATGTTGCTCGTGCAACGCTGGGCGGCGGGCGTAGCGAGCGCAACCGTGTTTATCACGGGCGGGGTTCTTGCCGCGCGGTTGGGGGCGCTTGATGCGGATGCCGGTAGCAACCGCAGTTCGCTGCTGTTGGGTATTTATTACGGAGGTTCGGGCATTGGCATTACGGCGTCTGCTTTGCTGGTGCCGTCGATACTTAGTGCAACGGATAACCATCAACGTTGGCTGGGCTTCGCGAACTGGGCATGGGCGTGGTGGGCGTTGGCACTCGTCTGCGTCGCGGCGAGTCTCGCGTTGATCTGGCCCGCGCGCGTCATGCGCCCTCTGGTGCTACCAGCGACGGCTTCGTCTTCCGAAAAATCGCATCTGCGCCTGTGTGACTTCACGTTCTCACTCGCGGGTTACACGATGTTTGGCGTGGGCTACATCGGTTACATGACGTTTGTCATCGCGCTCTTGCGCGAGCAGGGCGCGAGTGCCGGGCAGGTCACGACGTTCTACGCGTTGCTCGGAGTGGCGTGCATGGCGTCCTCGCGCGTCTGGGCGGGATTGCTGGCGCGGCACAAGAGCGGTCGCGCGCTGGCCACGCTGAACGCTTTGCTGGGTGCGGCTACCATCCTGCCCGCGCTGACCAGCGCGTGGCCCGTGGTTCTGATCTCCGGCATCGTCTTCGGTGGTGTATTTCTCTCAGTCGTGGCCTCCACGACCGCGCTCGTTCGTCACAACTTGCCCGCGAGTGATTGGGTGAAAGGCATCAGCGCGTTTACGACGGTGTTTGCCGCGGGGCAGATCGTCGGGCCGGTCGTGGTTGGCTGGATTGCCGATGCTACGTCGGGATCGTCGGTGACGGCGAATGTGTCAGGCTTGGCGGGCTTGCAGCGTGGGCTTGTGTTCTCGGCCATTGCACTGTGGCTAGGGGCGATTTTGGCGAGTCGGCAGCGGGCTTTGCCGACTATACGGTCATAACTGCATTTCGTCGTGGTTGTTCGAAGGAAACGCTGATTTAATCGCCACCTCTTTGAGCCCCGGGGCCCACGCCCGACGCAAATCGCTGATTTTGCTGAGGACATGGCTATCGAGCATCAAAGTTATGGCAAAAAGCGTATTTGTACAGCGAAAAAAATTCGCGATGGTCAATGAGTGAAGCGCGAAAGGATGTAGATTTCATGGAACATTTCAAGTTGCTGCGCACCGGAAACGCCGAATTTTTTCCGGGATACTTCTACAACGAACGAGTTCGTACAAATGCTTAGTCCTCGTAGCTTTGCGTATTCGGCAATCTTGCTCGCTTTGCCGCTCTTTTGCGGGTGCAGTCTATTTGAGGTTCGCACATCCCGCGTACTCACGACTAGTTGTGAACCGGTGGCAAACATTCGAGCCATTGCAAAGTCCAAGCTCGTATTTTTTGGCGAACTGCACGGCACGAATGAGGGGCCAACGCTGGTTGGCGAGGTTGCGTGCGAAGCATCGCGTGACAGGTCTGTGATCGTTGCGCTTGAGTGGCCAATCAGTCTCCAGCTAAGGGTTGCGAGATATCTGCAAGGCAATGGTGAACCGCTGACCGTTGCAGACTTGCTTGAACATCCGTTCTGGAGAACAAAAGTGCAGGATGGGAGGTCGAGTGAGAGCATGCTGCGCCTTCTTGATCGCCTTCGGGCATTACGCTCGAACGGTGCTCACATCGCTGTCAGCTTATTTGATGATTCCTTAGAATCAAACTTGAAATTGGCTGAACGCGACTGCAGGTTTGCGGAGCGGCTTTTGGAACTGTATAGATCGGCGGCAAACGACACTCAAATCCTTGTCTTAACTGGAAATCTGCACTCCCGAGTAACGCGTGGTGTGCCTTGGAATGGTAACTTTGAATCAGCCGCATACTTGCTCCGTGCCCTCAATCCGCTTGCTTTGGATATGGGGCATCTTGGCGGCGCGGCATGGAGCTGCGGACGCGACCTCGAATGTTCTGCACATAAATTTAAAGCAAACTTAGACGATGGTTTTACGACGAGTAAACCGTCGCTTGTAGTTAATCGCGATATTGTTAACGGGCATCATGGCTTTTTTGTTGTGGGATCAATCTCCGCTTCGCCGCCTGCACTCCCGCCTGTTCCACAAAATCAATAACGACATTTGGCGGCGCGATTATGTCAGCCAAAATTCGATGGCCGACCCCAATGCTGGGCTTTCTGTTGATGCTTGACGATCCGTGAAATTGAGTTGCGTTACCGATGAAAAATCTATTCACGACGTAAGACGCAAAGCCACTATGCAGCGTACGTTACTTCAATCTGAAGCAGCAGAGTGTGGTCTCGCATGTCTGTCCATGACACTTGCCGCGTACGGCGTCATGGCCGACCTTTCTGATCTACGGCGACGGTTCTCCACATCCCTAAGAGGAGTCAACCTTGCCCAGTTGATACATTTTGCCCAATCATTGGGGCTTGCTAGTGTAGTGTTGCACAATTGTTGCAACTTAAATAAGTGAGCGGAGTCATAGAAGTTAAGCGCGTTAACGATTGCTTCTTATGCGAGTTGCTACCCCGATTGAATTGACCGAAGTCGAGCGCAATCGACTTGTTCGAATTGCCGAGTCGCAGACCACTGAGGTTCGTCTGGCGCGTCGCGCAGGGATTGTGCTTCTGTGTGCTGATGGACTCGACAACAAGACCGTCGGCGAGATTCTGGGCGTGGATCGAATTGCCGTCGGGCGCTGGCGGGAGCGCTACGCTGAAGCCGGATTTACAGCCATCGAGCAGGACTTGCCTCGAGGCGGTCGCAAGCCCGTAGTTGATCGCGCCGAGCTCGTGCGCTTGACCACCCAGAGCGTGCCTGAGGCGGCCACCCAGTGGAGCACGCGCTTGATGGGCGAGAAGCTTGGTATCAGTCACAGCACGGTCAGCCGTGTCTGGAAAGCCAGCGGACTGAAACCCCACCGCCTTGAAGCTTTCAAAGTCTCGCGCGACCCGAAGTTCGCCGAGAAGCTCGACGAGATTGTGGGGCTCTACGTGTCGCCGCCTGCGCACGCGCTGGTGCTCTGCTGCGATGAAAAGAGCCAGATTCAGGCGCTTGACCGCACGCAACCCGGCTTGCCGATGAAACCGGGGCGAGCGGCCAGCATGACCCATGACTACAAGCGCCACGGCACCACCACCTTGTTTGCTGCCTTAAGTGCAACCATCGGCACATTGGACGGCAGTGTGATTTCGCGCTGCGAACAGCGCCATCGGCATTCCGAGTGGCTCGCCTTTCTCAAGCAGATTGATCGCGAGACGCCGAAAGAGAAGTCGCTGCACCTGATCTGCGACAACTATTCCACCCACAAGCATCCGGCGGTCAAAACATGGCTTGAGAAGCATCCACGCTTTCACATACATTTCACGCCGACCTCGGCCTCGTGGTTGAACATGGTGGAGCGCTTCTTCCGCGACATCACCACGGCACGGCTTCGAAACGGCGTGTTCCGCAGCGTACCGGAATTGACGCAAGCCATTGATGAGTACATCGTGCATCACAACAAAAACCCGAAACCTTTCATCTGGACAGCGCAAGCCAAAGACATCCTCGAAAAAGTCATTCGCGCTAATCGTCGCTTAAGTAGCAAACAGAATGCAACACTACACTAGTAGACCGGTGCGCGTTGAATTGGAAGATATCGCGCGGTTGCAAATTCCCTGCTTACTGCACTGGAATCTACATCACTTCGTAGTGCTCGCGAAAGTCCGTGGCGACAAGTTGACGATCCTTGACCCTGCTGTCGGTACGCGGCTCATGACGCTTGCAGAGGCTGGCCGTCATTTCACCGGCGTAGCACTGGAGCTGACACCAACCGCTGCGTTCAAGCCCGCCGACCTGCGTCGCAAGATTCGCCTGCGTGATTTGGTGGGTAAGATTTTTAGCTTGAAACGGGCGCTGCTGAACATCGTTTTGCTTGCGGTGGGGTTGGAGACGATTGCCATTGCGATGCCGCTCATTACGCAGTGGGTGGTGGACGGGGCGCTGGTGTCGGGCGATAAAGACGTGTTGCTGCTGACTGTGCTGGGTGGTGGCTTGCTGATGCTGACGCAATTCATGCTGTCGATGTCGCGCGGTTGGGTGGCGCTCGCAATGAATCAGCAGCTGGCGGTGCAGTTCACGGCGAACTTGTTTAGTCACTTGCTCAAGCTGCCGATGGGGTTCTTTGAGAAGCGACATGTGGGCGACATTGTTTCGCGCTTCAATTCGCTGAACGCGATTCGCGCGGTATTAACCGAGAGTTCGGTGAGCGCGATGGTGGATGGCGTGATGGCGCTGGTGACGCTCACGATGCTGGCGCTTTACAGTCCGAAATTGCTGGCGGTTGTGCTCATTGCGTTAGCGTTGTACGGCCTGTTGCGTTGGGTGAGTTTTTCAGCGCTGCGCTCGGCTAATGAGGAGCGAATTGCGTTAGCGGCCAAGGAGAACACTTACTTTTTGGAAACGATCCGGGCGGTGCAGCCCTTGAAGCTTTTCAACCGCGCGCGGGAGCGGCTGGGGCGCTGGCAAAACCTGATGGTGGATGTGCAGAACCGCGAACTGGTGACGCAACGCATGGAGCTGTGGTTCACCCATGCCAACACGCTGATTTTTGGTGTGGAAGGCATGCTGATTTTGTATCTCGGCGGCACGGCGGTGCTTGCGCAGCAGATGACGCTGGGCGTGCTGCTCGCATTCATTGCGTTCAAGGTGCGGTTTACGCAGCGCACCAGCGCGCTCATCAATCTACTGATGCAGGTGAAAATGTTGGGGCTGCATGCCGAGCGCTTGGCCGACATTGCGCTGGAGCCGCCCGAGGCCGACGCCGCAATCGAAACCGACCTGACTCGCTTGCAACCGCGCATTGAAGTGCGAAACGTGAGTTTTCGTTATGCCGACGGTGAGCCGTGGGTATTGAAAGACTGCACGTTAACCATCGAGCCCGGTGAACATATCGCCATTTGCGGGCCGAGCGGCTGCGGCAAAAGCACGCTCTTGAAATTGATGCTGGGTATCCTGACGCCGAACGAGGGCGACATTCGCATCGGTGGCGTGACGCTCAAATAACTGGGGCCTTCGCAGTATCGATCACTCATTGCCGTGGTGATGCAAAGTGATGCGCTGCTGGCGGGGTCATTGGCGGAGAACATCGCCTGCTTTGACCCGGCCATGCAGCAAGCGCGGGTGCAGCAGGCGGCAACGCTGGCGCAGGTGCATGATGACATCTGCGCGATGCCGATGGGTTACCAGACGTTGGTGGGCGACATGGGGTCGAGCTTGTCGGGCGGGCAGCGGCAGCGCGTGCTCCTTGCGCGTGCGCTGTATGCGCGGCCGAAAATTCTTGCGTTGGATGAGGCGACCAGCAGCCTTGACGCAGAGAACGAGCGGCGCGTGAACGAGGCGGTAAAAGCGTTGCCGTTGACGCGCATCACCATCGCTCATCGCCGCGAGACGATCAACGCGGCGCGGCGAGTGGTGGTGATGGGTGAGGGACGAGTGATTCGTGAGGTGCGGACAGCGTAGCGTCGGAGGTTGCCGGTTCGATTACGGTGGCGCTTGCGAGAGGCGTCGCGCCACCGAGGTGATTTTTTTTGGGTCGTGACGTAGAGTCGGTACCCACCGTATGTCGTCGTGCTCGTTACTCCGCAGTAGTGGGGCTCAGCCCGCCAACTGATTCCTTCGCTCCCCAACTCCAACGCTGTCTGTGCTGCACAATGCAAACGGTGGCGGCAGCGAGTTAGGTGGGGCGTTGACGGCGCCGCAACCTGGACGACGTTTCGCAGCGGCCCGCCTCAATCGCATGTTCTCGACGTTGTCTATCCGATGACGCGCAAAGCGCGATCAGTCGAAACGCACGCGCGTGGCGAACGTGGCAGTGCGCTACATTGCGTTCTCTATTTCCAGATTCCAATTTTTGACATGCGTATTGCAATCGGCGGCTTTCAACACGAGACCAACACCTTCGCGCCATCGCGGGCGACGTACGAACGATTCGTTCAGGGTGGTGGATGGCCTCCGGTGTCCATCGGAAACGAAATTTTCGAGCGCTTCCAGAACCAAAATATTCCGATCTCGGGCTTCATGAACGAGATGGCGTTGGGCGGAGGAGCGCACACGCTGGTGCCTACCGCGTGGGCCGCCGCGAGCCCGAGCGCGCAGGTGACAGACGATGCGTTTGATCGCATCGCAGGCGCGATTTGCGACGGCATTCGCAAGGCCAACGCGGATATGATTTTTCTCGATCTGCACGGCGCGATGGTGACCGATTCGCATCCCGATGGCGAGGGCGAATTGTTGCGCCGGGTGCGCGCAATTGTTGGGCCGAAGATGCCGATTGCAGTGAGCCTAGACCTGCATTCGAACACGACGCCCGAGATGTTTGCGCTCGCGGAAATGCTCGTTGCTTATCGCACCTATCCGCACATCGACATGGCCGAAACTGGCGCGCGCGCAGCGTTTTATTTGAAGCAACGCATCGGCGGCATGGAAGCGCCGAAGCTCGCCTCGCGCGTGTTGCCGTATCTGATTCCGATCACGGCGCAATGCACGGATTTATTTCCCGGTAACGACATCTACAAGCTCGTGGGGCAACTGGAGTCGAAGGATGTCATCAGCGCGTCATTCACGCCAGCCTTCCCCGCAGCGGATTTTGAGGGCTGCGCGCCGGTCGTGTGGGCGTACGGCGTGAACGATGCCGCAGCGAATGCTGCCGCAGAAAAGCTGGAGCGTCGCGTGCTCGCCGCAGAGGGCGAATGGGATGCGCGCGTGCTCACTGCCGTCGAAGCCGTCCGCGAAGCTCAATTGATCGCGAAGACCGCGAGGAGGCCCGTCGTCATCGCCGACACGCAAGACAACCCCGGCGCAGGCGGCGACAGCGACACAATGGGCATGGTGCGCGCGCTGCTCGAATGCCGCGCCGAACGTGCGGCAACGGGCCTCATCGTCGACGGTGCCGCAGCAAAAGCGGCGCACGAAATCGGCGTCGACAAAACGCTCAACTTCGCGCTGGGCGGCAAGAGCCGAATCCCCGACGATTCGCCGCTGCAATTGCCGTGGACCGTCGAGGCGCTGCACGATGGAAATTTCGCAGCAACCGGCCCGTTTTATCGCGGCATGAAAATGCGACTTGGCCCCTCAGCCTGTCTGCGCTATCAGGGCGTGCGCATCGTCGTCGCGAGCTACAAAACTCAGCTTGCCGATCAAGCGATGTATCGCTACGTCGGCATCGAGCCCACCGAGCAGGCGATTCTCGTGAACAAAAGTTCGGTACATTTTCGCGCGGACTTCACGCCGATTGCGGAGAGAATTCTGGTCGCGAAAGCGCCGGGGCCGATGGCTGCTGATCCGGCAGATTTGCCGTGGAAACACTTGCGACGCGGCATTCGGTTGAATCCGTTTGGCAAGGTGTTTTGAGCTGCATTCGTTTCGAGCCTGACGTCGCTACGCTTTCTTGTTGCCCATCGCGTGGCGAAACGCCACTTTATAGTCAACGTTGGTGTCGTGCTGCCAGCGACAGGCGCGCATTGCAAACGCTTCCATCGATTCAAGAACGCGCTTGAATAGCGGATTTTCGGCAGATCGTTTACGCGTGATTTCGCTCCACAACTGAAGCTGAGTTTGCAGGACTTCGTCGGGTGTTTTGTGAAATTTGACACCGCTCTTTTGCAGCTCAATGTAGTCTTGTGAATAGCGATCAATGGCCTTCCAGCTCATCTCGGCCGATGCTGCCTGAACGGCATTGCTGATAACCGATTTGAGATCGGCGGGCAGAGCGTTGAGTCGGGCCTGATTGAAAATGAGTTCAAACGATTCCGAGCATTGATGGAACGATTGCAGCATGCAGATTTTTGCAACATCCGCGAAGCCGAGCGCGCGGTCGGAGGAGGCGTTATTGAACTCGGCGGCGTCGATCAAACCGCGATCCATCGCAGCGACGATTTCCGCGCTCGGTGTTGCGTTCACCGTTGCGCCCATCGCAGTAAACAGATCAATCGAGAGGCCGACCGTGCGATAGCGCAGGCCTTTGAAATCATCGACTTTGGTGATCGGCTTTTTGAACCAGCCTAGCGGTTGTGTAGGCATCGGTCCGTACAAAAATGACGTGACTTGCAGGTTCAACGTCCGATAAATTTCCTCAAGTAAGGCCTTGCCGCCACCGTAGTGGTGCCAGGCGAGAATCATGTTGGCATCCATGCCAAACGCAGGGCCAGAGCCCCACAACGCAAGCGCGGAATTTTTGCCGTACCAGTAAGCGAGCACTCCGTGGCCGCCATCGAGCGTCCCTTTCGACACAGCGTCAATCAGATCAAACGGTTTTACGACCGCACCGGTCGGCAACACCTCGATTTTCAACCGACCACCCGACATGTCGTTCACTTTTTTTGCGAAGTCGAGCGCGTATTCGTGAAAAATATCTTTCGATGGCCAGGTCGATTGCAGGCGCAGCGTGACGGGCGACCGCGCTGCGCTGATCATGGGCATCGCGCCGACGACGGCGCCTCCTGCAAGCGTCGTCGCGCGAAGAAACGAGCGACGGCTGGTGGCATTGTTTTCGGGCAATTCTGCTATGGAACTTTGCATATTTTTGACGGCGCTACGTGACAAATCCAATCGCGCGATTTTGCTGCGGATTGGTCATATGCGGTTCGGGGGTTACCCGGAAGCGCTGTGGCGGTTCGGTCGGTTGTTCACAGCGTTCGCGATGCGGATGCCGGCGGGATGGCGCGATCACGGTGTCAGCTACGTCTTTTCACGCGTGCGGATCATTTCCTTCAGGTTAGCTTTTCCTGATTCAGTTGACTCACAAAGTTCAAGCGCTTCAACAACTTCAGGATCGTTCGCATGGCCAACTCCAGACGCAGCGTCAACAACAAAGCCAACGCTTCGGGCGTACAGCGGGCGGACCCCCGACAACGCGCGCTCAACTGGCTTCGCGATCACGGTTCGCCGCGACTGGTCATGTCGTTGATGTTGGCCTCAACCATTGGCTGCGGCTTCATCGCGTCGATCACGCTGCACCGCATCGGACTCGGCGCACCCATCGTGCGCTATCCGCTTGCGGTGCTGGCAGGCTGGGCGGTTTTTCTGGCGCTGGTCAGCGCTTGGGTGTGGTGGCAGCGCAGGGAAAATGGTCGCGCCGATGAACGGGCCGACAGTGCGCGCAGGTCAGTGCGCGAAGGCAAGTCATCATCCATTGATTTTCCTGGCGGTGGATCGTCCGCGTCCGGCGGTTCTTCTGGCGCGTCAGGCTCGGGCGGCGCTTCGTGGAGCGGGGGCGGCGGTCGCTTCGGCGGCAGTGGCGCGAGCGAATCTTTCGCTGAGGGCCAGGGCGATGGCTTCGCCAGTGGCTTTGTTTCGGGCGGCAGTTCGGGCAACAGCTCAGCGATGGCGTTTGATAGCGGCGGGGACGGCAGCAGCGGCAGTGGCAGCAATGGCAGCAATGGCATCGGCAGCTCAGGCGGCGGCAAAGGCAGCGACTGGGGCTTTGACCTCGACGCGGACGGCGATTTTGTGGTGTTGCTAATCGGAATCGTTGTCGTCGCCGCCGCCGTTTTCGGCGTTGTGTTCTATGCCGTGTACAGCGCGCCCACGTTCTTCGCGGAGCTGCTGATCGACGGTGGGGTGGGCACCTGGTTGTACAAGCGTGCCGACGTGGTCAATCGTCCCGATTGGCTTTCCACGGCAGTACGCCGAAGCGTCTGGCCCGTCGTTGTTTTGGTGGTGATGTTCGTCGCGCTTGCGCTCACGATGCGCCACGTTGCGCCAGGCGCGACGACGCTTGGACAGGCTTGGCAGGTTGTGCTGGCGAAGTGATTTTTGGGGCTGGAATGGCAAACCATGTCGCTTGTGCCTAAACTCGAATCCGACGATACAGCTTTTCGCTGAAAGCCACACTAAATTGGGGCTCGAAGGTGATAACGCACTAGTGTCCGGTTAAAACTGCGGGTACCGAGCTGGAAGCGCCTATGCATGAGCATTTGCACGCGACTGGGGGTGTCTCCGACTTGAACGACGAAAGTGCTTGGGTGCACGCTACGCGCTTTACTCCCGGAGTAGC
>JANXUB010000103.1 GCA_025352105.1 Burkholderiales bacterium
GCCGAGCGCGATGCCGCAGGTGAGAAAAATCCACGCCGCAATCGTCCACGGGCGGCTCCAGCGCGCCCACGTCGAATCGAGTCGCCCGCCCCACAGCGCGGCGATGGCAAACGCAAACACGACTGACATGCCAACGTAGCCCATGTACAACAGCGGCGGATGAAAAATCATGCCGGGATCTTGCAGCAGGGGGTTCAGGTCACGGCCTTCCGGCGCGGCCGGAATCAAGCGTTCAAATGGATTGGACGTGAGCAGCGTAAAGGCCAGAAATACCGCCGTAATCGCCGCTAGAACAATCAACACGCGGGTGATCAACACGTCCGGCAATTGCTTCGAGAAAACCGCGACCGCCGCGCTCCAGCCCGTCAGCATCAACACCCACAACAGCATTGAGCCCTCATGCGAGCCCCACGTCGCGGAGACGCGATATTGCATCGGTAACAATGAGTTTGAATTGGTCGCGACGTTCACCACGCTGAAGTCACCCTGCGTAAACGAAATCATCAGGCAGATGAACGCGAACAGCACGAGGCCAAAAAGGGCGAGCGTGGCACTGCGCGTGAATTCCGCCATCGCCACGCCGCGTCGCACATTGGCGATGCCCGCGACTCCAGCGCTGGCCAGCGACACAAAAAACGCAAGCACGAGAGCAAAGTGACCGAGTTCTGGAATCATGGGAGGACGCAAAGAGCGCTTACTGCAGTTGCGCGATTTTAGGCTGTGGCGGCGCACGCGCGGTCGTAGCTGTGGTCACACCCGATAAACTCGTGCGCATGAACGACAGCGGCACGCTTCTGGCATTGCAAACACGTTACGGCCCACGCCATCGATGGTATTTGCTACTGGCGGTGATGGTCGGCACCATGGCCTCCATCATGTCGTCAACCATCGTGAACGTGGCGATCCCCGACATGAGTCATCACTTCACGCTCGGCCAGGAGCGCGCGCAATGGGTGAGTTCGGGCTTCATGGTGGCGATGACGGTGTCGATGCTAACCACGCCGTGGCTCCTGGCGCGCTATGGGTATCGCACTACCTATCTGGGCTGTATGTGGATGTTGCTGATTGGAGGCGTCTGCGGAGGGCTGTCCAATCAATACGGGCTGGTGCTCGCCGCCCGCGTGATGGAAGGGCTGGCGGCAGGCGTCGTGCAGCCGATTCCAGCGATCATTATTTTGCGTGCATTTGAACCGACGGAGCAGGGGCGAGCCAGCGGTTTCTTCGGTATGGGTGTAGTGTTGGCTCCGGCAATAGGGCCTAGCATCGGCGGCGTGCTGGTTGATCTCTGGGGCTGGCGATCCATCTTCTTTATGGTGGCGCCATTTTGTCTGGTGTCGATGTGGATGGCGTACAAATTTGTGCCCACGACATCGCCCGGTGGCGTCGCGGCTGACCGTGACGGCGCACCGATTGACTGGCGCGGGTTGTTGCTGGCGAGCGTGGGCACGTTGTGTTTGCTCAACGGGCTGGTTGAACTGCACGGGGGCGGTGCCGCCGTGCCGATGACGCTGCTTTCGACGGCGCTGGCAGCGCTGGTCGCTTTTGTTCTTTGGGAGCGGCGTGTCGCACGGCAGCATGCACGGCAGCTGGCAGAAGGCGCCACCCGTGTCACCGCGCCGCTCATGAGCTTCGATTTGTTTCGCTATCGCCAGTTTGCGATGGGCAGTATCGTCGCTTTCATTTACGGCACGGCGCTGTTCGGCTCGACCTACTTGCTGCCGGTGTTCATGCAGCGCGGGCTGGGTTTGTCGGCGTCGTATGTGGGCACAATCTTGTTGCCGGCCGGGTTAGTGCTCGCGGTGACCATTGCGGTAGTGGGTCGTCTGGCCGACACGCAGCCGACGCATCGACTGGTGAGCGTTGGACTTCTGTTGCTGGCGTCTTCGTTCGCGCTGATGATTGCTGTGAATCTGGGAACGGCGCTCGTCTGGCTTGTGGTGTGGGCGATTATTGGTCGTGTGGGGCTTGGCTTTATTTTGCCGTCGCTGAATATTGGATCGATGCGCGGCGTGGATAAAGCTTTGATTCCGCAAGGCTCGAGCGTCATCAATTTTGTGCGCATGCTCGGCGGCGCAGCGGGTGTGAGTCTGTGCGGCATCATGCTCGAATGGCGTCTGGCCGCGCATGGCGACTCGCTCACGATCGCCGCGACCAGCGCGGCACGGCTTGATGCGTTTGATGAGGTGTTTGTAATGCTTGCGGTGGTGTGTTCAGCTGCAATCGTGGCGGCTTGGCAGTTGCGCGTGCCAACGGCCGAGACCGAAGTTCCCCGCTAGTCCAATAGGAGACCCCCCGGCTTTGCCGGGGAGGCAGTAGGAGTTTGACGTATACGGGGGTGTCCATCGCAGAAACTACCAATCGTGAGCCGCCAAGCACATGAAAGGAAGAACTGGATGGACAGAATCGAAAG
>JANXUB010000172.1 GCA_025352105.1 Burkholderiales bacterium
CTTTCTGGCTTTAAGGCGCTTTGACGCGGCCTTTTTAGTCTTCATTTTGGGCATGATTGCCTCTTTCTCTTCAATGTCACCTAGTGAGGCGTTGCAGCATTACGCCGCAATCTTGGGAGCCCCAGCGGGTGCTGGCGTTCCCGTCGCTTCGGCAACAGCAGGTTTTGCTGTAGCCGGTGCGGCGGGTTTCGGTGCTGCTGGCTTTGCGGCCGGCACCACCTTTTTCTTCGGAGCCACCATCATTACCATGAGGCGGCCTTCCATCCGGGGAAACTGCTCAACGACGCAGATGTCCTCGGTTTCAGCTTTGATACGGTCAAGTTGTCTCACGCCGAATTCTTGATGTGCCATTTCACGACCCCGGAAGCGTAAGGTCACTTTGACCTTGTCGCCCTCGGCGATGAATTCGCGAAGCTTGCGCATCTTGATATTAAAGTCGTTCTCGTCAGTTTGCGGGCGCAGTTTGATCTCTTTGATCTCAATCTGACGCTGCTTGCCCTTCGATTCGTGCAGGCGCTTGGCTTCCTGAAACTTGAATTTGCCGTAATCCATGATTCGGCAAACGGGAGGTTGCGCAGTTGGCGCAATTTCCACCAGGTCCAGATCAGCTTCTTCTGCCATCATCATCGCTTCGCGAAGCGTTTTGATGCCAGCCTGCTCACCGTCTTTATCTATCAGTCGAACCTCAAGAGCGGTGATCTCTCGATTGATTCGGGTATCTTTATCGGCTATGTGACAACTCCGTCGTTAATTAGTTAAATGCGCACCGGGCTTGTTATGGGAAACGGCCAATTCGATGAATTTTTCAACGGGCATCACACCCAAATCCACGTTGCCGCGACCACGAACAGCCACTGCGCCCTGTTCCGCCTCTTTGGCCCCAACTACAGCGATGTAGGGAAGCTTCTGAATGCTTAACTCACGGATTTTATAGGATATTTTGTCGCCCCTCAAGTCCGCCTCGGCCCGAAGGCCTGCGGCCTTGCACCGATTTACAACGCTTTCGGCAAATTCGTTGAATTCAGACGTGATTGAAGCAACCGCTAACTGGCGCGGGGCCAGCCAGAGCGGCAATGCGCCTGCGTAGTTCTCGATCAGAATTCCGATGAAACGCTCCAGCGACCCGAGGATCGCACGGTGCAACATCACCGGCGCGCGGCGCGTGTTGTCCTCGCCAACGTATTCCGCGCCCAGACGAACCGGCATATTGAAGTCCACCTGCATCGTTCCGCACTGCCAGACACGGCCCAAGGCGTCCTTCAGCGAGTATTCGATTTTGGGGCCGTAGAACGCGCCCTCGCCCTTTAATTCTTCCCATGGCGCGCCAACGGAATCGAGTGCGTTCTTGAGTGCAGCCTCGGCTTTGTCCCACACTTCATCCGATCCCACACGCTTTTCAGGCCGCGTCGATATTTTGTAGATGATGTCGGTGAAACCGAAGTCGGCATAGACCTTCTTCAGCAACTCGTTGAAGGCGATGCATTCCGCCTGGATCTGATCTTCCGTACAGAAAATGTGACCGTCGTCCTGGACGAAGCCACGCACGCGCATGATGCCATGCAACGAGCCGGACGACTCATTGCGATGACAGGAGCCGAACTCGCCATACCGCAGCGGCAATTCTTTGTACGAGTGCAGCCCAGCGTTGTAAATCTGGATATGGCCGGGGCAGTTCATCGGTTTGACCGCGTACGTGCGCTTCTCGGACTCCGTGGTGAACATCGCGTCCTTGTAGTTCTCCCAGTGCCCGGATTTCTCCCACAGCGTGCGGTCGAGGATCATCGGCGCGCGCACTTCCTGGTAGCCGTTGTTCTCGTAAACCTTCCTCATATATTGCTCAACGATCTGCCAGATGCGCCAGCCGTTCGGATGCCAGAACACCATGCCCGGCGCTTCGTCCTGCGTGTGAAACAGATCGAGCAGCCGACCAATTTTGCGATGGTCGCGCTTTTCCGCCTCTTCCAGTCGGAACAGGTATTGATCAAGCTCCTCTTTTTTTGCCCACGCCGTGCCGTAAATGCGCGTCAGCATTTCGTTCCGATGATCGCCGCGCCAATACGCGCCAGCCACTTTCATCAATTTGAAATGCTTGAGCTTGCCCGTTGACGGGACGTGCGGGCCACGACACAGGTCCGTGAACGTACCTTCGGAGTACAACGAAACGTCTTCATTAGCCGGGATGCTGGCGATGATCTCGGCTTTGTACGCTTCGCCGATGCCTTTGAAATATTCAACGGCTTCGTCGCGCGGCAACACCTTGCGACCGATTTTTTCGTCCTTTTTGGCGAGTTCGGTCATTTTGGCTTCGATCTTCGCCAAATCGTCCGGCGTGAACGGGCGCTTGTACGAAAAATCGTAGAAGAAGCCGTCCTCAATCACCGGGCCAATCGTGACCTGTGCATCGGGAAACAGTTCTTTCACGGCGTAGGCCAGCAAGTGCGCCGTCGAATGGCGGATCACTTCGATGCCGTCGGCGTCTTTTTCAGTGATGATCGCCAGCTCGGAGTCTTTGTCGATGACGAATGAGGTGTCGACCAATTTGCCATCCACTTTGCCCGCCAGCGCCGCTTTGGCGAGGCCTGCGCCAATGCTGGCGGCGACTTCGAACACGGAAACCGGATTTTCAAAAGGGCGCTTCGAGCCGTCCGGAAGTTGTACTTGGATCATAATTTTTTCTGTCGTAAAAAGTAAAAAAGCAGCCGAAGCTGCTTTTTGAAACACACGCAATCCATGATTGGAAGACGCGAGAAAGCCCTAGCCTCAGCGAGAATAATTTCCAGTGCTGGTGCGAGTTCGCGGCATTCTTCGGCATCCCTTAAATATGTGTGTGTCAGTGAATTTTGGTAGAGACAACTGGATTCGAACCAGCGACCCCCACCATGTCAAGGTGGTGCTCTAACCAACTGAGCTATGTCTCTATAGCTTTGAATTATAGCGCAGGCGGAACGGTGCTACGTGGGCAAGCGCGCCGCTACTATTCAGGCCTGCGTGTTGGTAGTTCAATAGAAGTTGCATGATGTCTGACTCCCGTCTTTGTCGCCGGCTCGCATGGCTAGCGTGAACCGCGTGCTCAACGTCGTCTGGTTTAAGCGCGATTTGCGGGTCACCGATCACGCGCCGCTCATGCAGGCTTGTGCGCGCGGCCCGGTGCTGCCGCTGTACGCGTATGAGCCGAGTCTGATCGCCCAACCGGACGTCTCCGCGCAGCACGTAGCGTTCATCAACGAGTGTTTGCAAACGCTGGAGGCCGATCTCAACGCCGTCGGTCTCAAGCTCGTCACACGCATTGGCGAGATGGATGAAGTGCTCGCGGCAATCAAGCAGCGCGCTGGCGCTTTCAATCTGTGGAGTCATGAAGAGACCGGCAGCGGCGCGACCTATGAGCGCGACAAGCGCGTGGCGGCGTGGTGCCGTGCCAACGGTGTCGTGTGGCATGAGTCTCCGAATGGCGCGGTAGTACGCAGGCTGAACGACCGTGACCGCTGGTCGTCGGTGTGGATGCAGCGCATGAAAAACGCACCGCTCGATGCGCCCTGTCTTGCAACGATGGCCGACGCGGTGCTTGACAGCCACGGCATCGTTGCCATTGATCTGCTTCCCGTTAATGGTCGCGACAAAGCGCTCCGCCAGCGCGGTGGCCGCGCGGTCGCGCTCGCCGATCTGCACAGCTTTTTCAATGAGCGAGGCCAGCACTACCGTTTCGAGATGTCGAGTCCGCTGACCGCAGCCGACGCCTGTTCACGTATCAGCGCGCATCTGGCCTACGGCAGCTTGTCAGTGCGCGAGGCCGTGCATGCGGTGTGGGTGCAGCGCGACAGACTGCTGGCGATGGACGCGCATGAACGCGAGCCAGGCTGGCTCCCCTCGCTCAAATCGTTCGAGGGTCGGCTGCACTGGCATTGTCACTTCATGCAGAAGCTGGAGAGCGATCCGAGGATTGAATTCACCAACATGCATCGCGCCTACGCGGGTCTGCGTGAGGACAATCACAATGTCGCACTGCAAACCGCATGGCGAAATGGTGAGACGGGATTGCCGATGATTGACGCGTGCATGCGCATGTTGGCGGCCACCGGCTGGATCAACTTTCGCATGCGCGCGATGCTGGTGAGTTTCTCGAGCTATCACCTGTGGCAACACTGGCGCGAGCCGGCGCTGCACCTGGCGCGCGAGTTTTTGGACTATGAGCCCGGCATTCATTACCCGCAAGTGCAAATGCAATCCGGCACCACCGGCATCAACACGGTGCGCATGTACAACCCGATCAAACAGGCGCGCGATCAGGACCCGACGGGCGAGTTCGTGCGGCGGTGGATTCCTGTACTGGCCCGAGTGCCAACGGACTTCATCTTCGAGCCGTGGCGTATGCCGGACAACCTACAGCGTGAGTACGGCTGTGTGCTCGGGCGCGATTACCCGGTGCCCGTCGTCGACGTGATCGCCGCCGCCGAGCACGCTCGATCAACGATGTGGATCAAGCGCAAAGGCAACGAATTTCGCGAGGAAGCGCAGGCGATTTTCGAAACGCACGGATCGCGAAATCCAGCGCGGGAGGGTGTCAAGGCGCGCAAAACGGGCGCTGCACGCGAATCGCGCAAGACAGAAATTGACACGAGGCAGACTTCACTGTTTTGACCGGACAGCGCGTTGCCGTCGCATCGTGGCCAGAGTCAGCTTTTGGCTGAAACACCCGCTGCATTGGGGCTTTATAGCGTAAAGTGCAATTATCGAGTTTATCGATAATCAGCATCTAGCCCTCATGCGGCGGTCATTTCAGCGATAAGCTGCTATCCGTCACATAAGTGCTTTGGCGCTCAGTGCGCGTTCGGGAAATCCACTGGAAACGGCAGCGCAGCGAATTCAATGCCCTCTTCCCGCAATTCGGCCGCTGTTTCACGATCCGCACGACCGCGAATGCCGCGATGCTCTTTGTCGCCGTAGTGCATCGCACGCGCTTCTTCGGCGAATTGCTCGCCGACGTATTCGGTGGTTTCACGCACATGCGTGGCAAATCCGAGCAGCGCTTCGCGCAGTTTGACCGGGTCGATTTCACCGTCTGGCTGCGTGGCCGATTCGGTCGCTTCGACTTTGGTGGACGGCGCGGCTCCGACGTTGATGCGGGGCGCATGTAGCTTGCGCTCGATCTCTTTCGAGCCGCACACGGGGCATTCGACTAGACCGTTGTCTCGCTGATTTTCAAAATCTGCGGGGGACGCAAACCAGCCCTCGAACGGATGCAGCTGGTCACAGGCAAGGTTGTAAACAATCATTGAGTGGCGAACTTTGTGGCAGGCCAAATCGACCAACGACACGAGTTTAGGTCATTCCCGCCCGAGTCAAGATCGCCTACGTGCTCAATACCGAACCTGTCCGTCGCGATTGAGCACGGTGAGTTCGACAAAGCGTGATGCGCTGTGATTGTCGGCAGAAAAGAACACCGGGAAACCGCCAAGACTCACGTCGCGCATGCCCTCAATCGCGCGAACGAGCGCCTCGCGCGAGCTATCGCCACCGCGCTTGAGCGCTTCGACGAAGATTCGGGCCGCGATGAAGCCTTCGAGGCTGGTGTAGGAGAGTTCACCGCCTTTGGCCGTCACCATGCGCCGATACTCATTGACCCATGGATATTTTTCGCTGACTGGCGAAGGCACGACCTGCGAAATCATGACGCCGGAGCCGAGCGGCCCGAGCGCCTTCGCCAGGGATTTGGTTCCCACAAACGACACGTTCGCATAGCGCGCCAAAAGGCCGCGCGCCTTCGATTGTTTGATGAATTCGGCGCACGACGCGTAAGCGCTGATCATCACGATCGCTTCGGGCTTTGCCGCCACCATCGCGTCGACCGCGTTGCGCACGTCGCTGCTGTTTCGCTCTACGGTCGATTTCATGGCAACCGTCATTTTCCGGGCTGCCAGCGCGCGCTCGACGCCAGCAAGCCCTGCCTGACCGTACGAATCGTTTTGATGGAAAACGGCGATTCGGGTTAGCCCCTCAGCGACGAGTTGCTTGACGATTAATTCTGTCTCGTCGAAGTAGCTGGCGCGAACGTTAAACACATACCGGTTAAACGGCGCACGCAATAGCTCCGCGCCAGTGAATGCGCCAAAAAATGGGACCTTTGCCGTCGTCGCAAGCGGGATCGAAGCCGCCGAAGTAGGTGTGCCGACATAGCCAAATAAGGCCAACACATCGTCGTCAATAAGTCGCCGCGTGTTGGCCTCAGCCCGGCTGGGCTCATAGCCGTCGTCCAGGGTCTTCAGGACAATCTTCCTACCGCGAACACCGCCCGCCGCATTGATCGAGTCAAAGTAAATCTGTGCGCCGAACTGCATCTCGCGGCCCAGTTCGGACGCCGGACCGCTCAGGGCAACCGACTGGCCCAGAACGATGTCCTGCGAAATGGCACTCGCCGAGACAAACGTCAGCGCCAAAGCCATCGCTTGCGCGACTGACGCAACGATGTGTCGGATGTGTCGGCCTTGAGCCCGCAGGCGAGCTGCTGTGGATGAAGCAGCAGACCGGCCTTTTGCCACGATTGTGTGCATACGAATTTTCCCCGGCAAATCGACTGCGGCGGAGCTATGAGACGCCTCGTTAGCACCGATTTACTTTAATTTATGTAACAACAGTAATATGCCGCAATCATAATCGAGAATATTCTTAGGCCGATAAGTCCTGCGCAAACATCAACGCCGCTAAACGATCAACCGTGCCTCATCGGCTGGAAACGCCAGCCGAACTTTGCTGCCGACTTCGCGCACAATTTTTTCTTTGGGCAGGAATACGAACATCTCGCCAGCAGCGGTGTCGACCACCAGTTCAACGCCTTTGCCGATGAAAGCGCATTTCTGCACGGTGGCCTCCAGTGCCGGCGAAACGTTGGCGTCGGTTGTCACTTCAAACACATCGGGCCGCAACGCGATTTTCGCCTCACCGACGGTCGCCGAATCGGTCGCGATGTCAAAGCGTGAATCACCGAGCGTGAGCGTTGCCTTGCCATTTTCAAACGCGACGACCTGCCCTTTCGCGACGTTCGCTTCCGACAAAAAGTCCGCAACAAACGCTGTACGCGGTTGAAAGAACAGCTGGTGTGGCGTTCCCGCTTCAGCAATGTTGCCGCGATCCATCACGATGATGTGATCGGACACGGCCATCGCCTCTTCGCGGTCATGCGTGACGTAGACGCAGGTAATTTGCAGGCGCTGTTGCAGCTCGCGAATCTCTTCACGGACGTGGCGACGCAGCTTGGTGTCGAGGTTTGACAACGGCTCATCAAACAACAGCACGGCTGGCTCAAGCACCAGGGCGCGCGCGATGGCGACACGTTGCTGCTGACCGCCGGAGAGTTCGGATGGCAGGCGTTTCTCGAACCCGGTGAGGCCAATGAGCTTCAGCACATCGTTGACCTTGGCCTCGACCTCCGCCTTTTTCGTGCCGCGCACCGTCGGGCCATAGCCCACGTTTTCCATCACGCTCATGTGCGGGAACAGCGCGTAGCTCTGGAACACGAGCGACACGTTACGTTGCGCGGCGGATTGCGCCGTGACATCTTTTCCGCCGAGCAGAATTTGTCCCGCGTTTGGCAGTTCGAGGCCCGCAACCATGCGAAGCGTCGTCGTCTTTCCGCAGCCGGACGGCCCAAGAAGCGTCACGAGCTGACCGTCTTCGATGCGGAACGAGATGCCCTTTACGGCAGGCTCCCCCGTGCCGTAGTCCTTGACCACGTTGATGAATTCGAGAGTGCCTTTGGTGGTTGCAGTGCTCATGCTGTACGTCCGTAAATGCGTTGTGTAATCTCCGCGCCGTTCGCAGCAGAGCCATGAATTTGTCCCCTCTTCCCTCGCGGCAGAGGGTCAATTTGTCCCCTCGCCCCTCGCGGGAGAGGGTTAGGGTGAGGGGGCGGTGGCTGGAAGAGCAACGCTGACCCTGACTCTCCCCGCTCACCCCTCTCCCCAGCCCTCTCCAACAAGGGGAGAGGGGGCCTAGCCGTGCTCACGTCATTGGGCGAATAAGCGGCGCTCATCCCGCCACCGCCACAGGCGCCATCGGAGGCGCAGCAACCGCCGCGCGCCGCCCCAGCTTGCGCGTTCCAACCAACCACTGCACCAGCACAATCGCGACCACCATAATCAGGATCAACACCGTGCAGTACGCAATCGCCACGCCGTAATCGCCGTTAATCACGCGTCCGATGATGTAGGTTGTTGCAACTTCCGTATCGCCCGACACCAGGAACACAATCGCACTGACCGTGGTCATCGAACGGACAAAGCCGTAAATCAGCGCGCCGACAATGGCCGGTTTCATCAGCGGCATCAGCACGCGGCGGAACGTCGTCGCGCCGTTCGCGCCGAGCGTTGTGCTCGCTTCATCGAGCGATTTGTCGAGCTGGGAAAGCGCCGCAATCCCCCCGCGCACGCCCACCGGCAAATTGCGGAACACGAAGCAGAGCACGATGATGAGCCCTGTTCCCGTCAATTCAATCGGCGGCACATTGAACGCGAAGATGTACGCCACACCGATCACCGTCCCCGGAATCGCGAACGACAACAACGTCAAAAACTCAAACGCACGCTGCCCTTTAAACACTGTTCGCGAAATGAGATACGCCGACAAGATGCCGATGATCGCGGTGAGTGGCGCGGCGGCCAGCGAGAACTGCAACGTGTTG
>JANXUB010000203.1 GCA_025352105.1 Burkholderiales bacterium
GCGCGTTGCTCGACATCGAAATTTTGTCGATCGGCGGCGGTGACGTGTCACTTGGCCTTTACTAGCAACCCGCATTCAAAGAGATAAATCATGGAAAAGCAAATCGATACCTCCGTTGAGCTAGCTCAAGATGCAATCGACTTCCGCGCGTTGCTCGACATCGAAATTTTGTCGATCGGCGGCGGTGACGTGTCACTTGGCCTTTACTAGCAACCCGCATTCAAAGAGATAAATCATGCAAAAGCAAATCGACAGCTCCGTTGAGCTCGCTCAAGATGCAGTCGACTTCCGCGCGTTGCTCGACGTCGAAATTTTGTCGATCGGCGGCGGCGATGTCTCGCTTGGGCTGTACTGACTTAAATCGTTAGTCTCGCCCACCCAACTCCACCCGCTTCCCCGCCATCGCCACCGTCGATTCGCGGTGCGCGATGAGCAGCGTGGTGATGCCGAGGTTTTTGACGACTTGATTGACGGCCTGTTCGCGCTCGGTGTCGAGCGCGCTAGTCGCCTCGTCCAGCAGCAGAAACTTCGGTTGTCGATAGAGCGCCCGGGCGAGCAATAGCCGCTGGCGCTGCCCGCCGGACAAGGCGCTGCCGGTGTTTCCGACCAGCGAATCACTGCCCATTGGCATTCTTGCCACCTCTTCCCACAGTGCGGCGCCCCTGAGCGATTCGGTTACACGAGCAGCGTCGGCCTCGGTATCAAACAGGCTCACGTTGTCTGAAATCGATCCGGCGAACACATAATCGTCCTGCATCACGGCGGAGAGCTGCGCCCGCAGCGACGTGGGCTCAATCTCCCGGATATCCAGCCCGTCAATCAGCACGCGGCCTTCAGTGGCTGGCAAAAGCCCGACGACAACCTTCGCCAGTGTTGTCTTCCCGGCCCCGGAACGGCCCGTCAGCGCCACGCTATCGCCCGGTTCCACGGTGAAGCTCACATTCCTGAAGATGAACGGGTCATGCGGGCCGTAGCGAAAGCCTAAGTTTTCCACCACCCAAGTCGCTTTCGACAAGTCGGGCGCGGGTGCTTGGCCGCGCGGTTCGACGCCCGCCAGCGCAACGTCGGCAACCCGTTCGGCGTGCAGATCGAGCAATTTAAACTCGGTGAACTTGTCGATCAGGTTGGACAAACGCGTCACGAACACGATTTTGTAGGCGATAAACGCGAGCAACATGCCGACACTAAATCCGCCAGAAATCACTTCGCGCGCGCCAAGCCAGACGATCAAAACGTTCTCCAGCCCGAACAGCGCAAAACTGGCCGTTTTGTAGGTCAGCGTGAGACTTTGCGCCCGAATGCTGGCATTCACCGTGTCGACCACGGCGTTTTGCCAGCGCGCCAGACGATCCGCTTCACCCATGTGCAGTTTGATGGCCTGCATGCCGCGCAGGCTTTCAATGAAATGCGTTTGCTGAAGGGCTGCGAAGATGAGCTGTTCGTTCACCGCCTCGCGCATGGGCCGGAACATCGCCCAACGCAGCAGCGCGTAAATCGCGGCGACGGCCAGTACGACCAGCGTGAGTGGCACGCTGTAAATCGCCATGACGACAAACATGCTGATCGCGAGCACGCCGTCGATCAGAACTTCGAGCGAACTGCCAGTAAGCGTGCGCTGAATCGCGTCCATCGAAGCGAAACGTGAAAGCAAATCGCCGACGTGACGCTTCTCAAAAAACGCCAGCGGCAAGCGCAATAAGTGCGAAAACAATTGAGTCAAAACTTGCAGCGACAGCGTGCTTGTCAGATGCAAAAGCAACCAGCCACGAAGCGCGGAAATCGCCGTCTGAATCAGAATCAATAGCGCAAAGCCGAGCGCCAATACCGTCATCAGGTCGCGATCAGCGGAAACGATGACTTCGTCCACCGTGAGCTGAGTGAGCCACGGCACGGCAAGCGCGAAGACTTCAAACGCCAGCGCCAGCGCGACCAGCCGTAAGAGCGCACCGCGAAATCCACGCGCTCCACCAATGATCGACCAGATCGAAAAACGCTCGACACTTTTGCGTTTGCTGAAGCTTGGCGTCGGTGTGAGCTCCAGCACGATGCCAGTGAAATGTTTCGAGAATTCAGCGAACGGCACGGTGCGTGCGCCGCGTGCCGGATCGTGCAGCGTGACGGCGTCTTTCACGACGCCCGTGATGACGACGAAATGATTGAAGTCAACGTGGGCTACCGCAGGCAATCGCACCTGCGCGAGCGCAGGCAACTCCACGCGCAACGGTCGCGCCGCGAGGTTCATGCTGTCGGCAATATCAATGAGGCTCTTGAGCGTGGAGCCCTTGAGCGACACCGAATGATCGCGCCGCATCGACTGCAAATCGGTCACGATGCCGTGATAGCCCGCGATCATCGTCAGGCAGGCGAGGCCGCATTCGGCGGCTTCCGTCTGCATGATGAGGGGAACGCTGCGGCGGAAAAAGTTGAGCTTGTTGATGCTGGTTTGAGCGGAGCTCATAGTCGCCCCCGCAACCGCAATACCGGCTCGATCACCCATCGATACAGCGGTCGCTCATCAAGCGCAATGTCGGCCTGTGCGCTGAGCCCGCTCTTCAGTGGATAGTTTTCGCCATACGCGGTAATCGCCGGTGACGCCAACGTGGCGCGCACGCGGAACACGGGCTCCTTGACCGACGCGGGCAGCAGCGAATCCCCAGGCGCGATGACGCTTCGGCCCACGTCATTGACAACAGCGGCGGCGTGACCGAAGCGCTCCATCGGAAACGCATCAATGGCCAGGCGCACCGTCTGTCCCTCGCGCAGAAAACCCGCTGAACGCGTAGGCACATAGATGTCCGCCATGAGCACGCGTGGCCCAGTTTGTACTTGCATGAGCGGCGCGCCGATGATCACCGATTGACCGGCGAGCGCTATGACGCGCTCGACCACGCCATCGCTCGCGGCAGTGAGCTCATACGCGCGGCGGGCGAGACTTTCGCGTGACGATTGAGCGAGCGTCGCCTCATCACGCGACAAGAGCGCGAGCTTGCCTTCCATCGTGGCGCGCAGCGTTGGCAGTTCGGTTCTTGCGATGGCAACATCACGCTGAATGCCAGCACGCGTGCGCTTGAGCGACTCGAGCTTGACCACCTGTTCGGCGAGATCGTCCTGCTTTTGTTGCACCTGAAGCTCTGGCGCAAATTTATCGCGTGCGAGCTGGCGAAAGCGCTCAACCTGCACCTTGAGCTGCGTCACGCGATCTGCCTGCGCGTCGATCTCGCGTCCCAGCTGGGTGTCTTCCGCCATCAATGCTTCAATGCGAGCGGTGAGCTGGGCCTGTTGTGCGCTGATCAAAACTTGCGCCTGCTTGCGCTCGCCCGCGATGGCAGCGCGGCGCGCCTCAGCGTCTCTGGCACCCGCCGCAAACACCGCCTCGCCGCTTGCGTTTCGCTCAGTTGAGATGGTCGCAAGGCGCTGCCCGGCCTTTACGCGATCCCCACTTTTCACGTCGACGCTGGTGACAGTGCCGGCCTCGTTCGCGGACAGCAGCACCGGATCGTTCGCGTACGCCAGTACTGCTGGCGCGCGGGCTTTTCGCGTGTATTGTGCGGTGGCAAGAAATGCGATGAAGGCGGCAGCGAGTAACACGCCGACCCATGCGAACCAGCGCGCAACGCGAGGCGTCGATACGATCAGTTCACCCCAGGCGCGCTCGCGGCGATGAGCGATGGCTTCTTTGCGATACAGAC
Source organism: Burkholderiales bacterium (assembly GCA_025352105.1). Lineage (GTDB taxonomy): Bacteria > Pseudomonadota > Gammaproteobacteria > Burkholderiales > Casimicrobiaceae > Casimicrobium. The sequence goes on from JANXUB010000203.1 coordinate 3,690, forward strand.
CGGGCCGCGCCCGACTTGCGTCCGCCGCGCTGTTGGACTCGTCGTTGCCGACCCCAGGGTCGGCCACTACATCACCGCGCCGATATACCAGGGCACGAATTCGTCCGCGCCGTAGCCCCAGCGCTCGCTCTTGCTGGCTTTGCCCGACGCAGTGGCGAGAATCATCTCGAAAATCTCGCGCCCCTTGTCGGCAATCGACACGCCACCCTCAACGATGTCGCCGCAGTTGATGTCGATGTCTTCTTCTTGCCGATTCCAGAGGATATTGTTGGTCGCGAGCTTGAGCGATGGCGATGGCTTGCAACCATAGGCTGAGCCGCGTCCGGTCGTGAAGCAAATCAGGTTTGCGCCGCCTGCAACCTGCCCCGTAGCGCTCACCGGGTCGTAGCCGGGCGTGTCCATGTAGACGAATCCATGCTTGTCTACTTGTTGTGCATATTCGTACACATCCACTAGCGGCGTGGTACCGCCTTTTGCCACCGCGCCGAGAGATTTTTCGAGGATGGTTGTGAGCCCGCCCGCCTTGTTGCCGGGGCTTGGGTTGTTGTTCATTTCGCCCTTGAGGCGCGCGGTGTATTCCTCCCACCACTTAATGCGAGTCACGATTTTTTCGCCGACTTCGCGAGTGACGGCACGGCGTGTGAGCAGATGTTCCGCACCGTAGATTTCCGGAGTTTCCGAGAGGATCGCGGTGCCGCCGTGCGCTACCAACAAATCGACCGCAGCACCGAGCGCGGGGTTCGCGCTGATGCCGCTGTAGCCATCACTTCCGCCACATTGCAGGCCGATGGTGATGTGCGAGGCGGGAACAGATTCGCGCACCGCCTTGTTGGCATCGACCAGCATCGATTCAACCAATCCGATTCCTTTGGCGACGGCTTTGCCAGTGCCGCCCACATCCTGCATGTTGAAGCTATGCAGCTTGGGGCCGTCATCGAGGCCTTCGGCCGCTTTGAACGAACTGATCTGATTCGCCTCACAGCCGAGGCCGATCACCAGAATCGAATGGAAATTCACATGCCGCGCATAGCCTGCGAGCGTGCGGCGCAACAGCGTCATGCCCTCACCATGCACGTCCATGCCGCAGCCGACGGAGTGCGTTACGGCGACCACGCCGTCGACGTTCGGATAAGCCTTCAACGCATCACCGCGAAAGTGATCCGCGATCAATTTACACACCGTTGCCGAGCAGTTCACGGTTGAAAGCAGGCCGATGTAATTGCGCGTCGCGACGCGGCCATCCGAGCGCTTGATGCCCATGAAGGTCGCCTGCGGATTCGCGGGCTTTACGGGCCGAACGTCCACGCCAAACGCGTAGTCGCGCTCAAACGTGTCGCCCATTGCGAGGTTGTTCACATGCACATGCTCGCCCGGCGCAATCGCCTTGCTGGCGAATCCGATGATCTGGTTGTAGCGACGCACCGGCTCGCCTTGCGCGATGGCCTTCGTCGCAATTTTGTGGCCCGGCGGCACCATGCCTTTGACGGTGACGCCGTCGCTTTGCAACTGCGTTCCGGAGATGAGTTGCACGCGAGCGATGACCACGTCATCGTTCGGGTGCAGGCGAATGGTGAGTTGAGCGGCGGTAAGCATGATGGCGGCTGATTGAAACGCGAGGGAATCGTAATGGTACGTCGTTCCTATAATGCAGCAAAGCTAAAGCGCACAGCGCAAAGGAAGCACATGGGAGAACGTCTTAAAGGCAAGGTTTGTCTGATCACGGCGGCCGGTCAGGGCATTGGTCGCGCAACGGCGATTGCGATGGCGGCGGAGGGGGCTACCGTCTATGCGACCGACGTGAATCTGAAGCTGCTGGAAACTCTGAAAGCCTACCCCGGCATCATCACCCAAAAGCTCGATGTGCTGAACGATCTGGAGATCAAGTTCACGCTGGAAGGCTTGCCGCCGCTCAATGTTCTGTTCAACTGCGCGGGCTTTGTGCATCAGGGCACCATCATGGAGACGGGCGATGAGGACTGGGAGTTCTCGTTCAACTTAAATGTTCGCGCACCGTTCAAGGTAATTCAGGCGGCGCTGCCACGCATGATTGCCAACGGCGGCGGCTCCATCATCAACATGGCGAGCGTCTGCGGCAGCATCAAGGGCTTGCCCAACCGCTTCGTCTATGGCGCGACCAAAGCCGCTGTGATCGGCATGACAAAAAGCGTCGCGGCAGACTACGTGAAGGGCGGCATTCGTTGCAACTGCGTTTGCCCCGGCACGGTTGATACGCCGTCGCTGCATGACCGTATGGCTGCACTCGGAGACATTGACGAAGCACGCAAGATGTTTGTCTCGCGGCAGCCGATGGGCCGCTTGGCGAAAGCTGAAGAGATCGCGCCGACGGTGGTGTTTCTGGCGTCCGACGAATCAGCCTTTGCGACAGGTAACGCGTACATGATTGATGGCGGCATCACAATTTAACTTTCCTTCCCAGACTCTGATAAACCAGTAGAAAGCGAATCCATGAAACTCATCCGCTACGGCAAACCCGGCCAGGAAAAACCGGGCATCATCGACGCTGAGGGCAACGCCCGCTCAGTCGTTGATCTGATTCCCGATTGGGATGGCGAACATCTCACGGCCAAAGTGCTGGCTAAGATCGCGAAGATCAATCCGGCCAAACTGCCGCTCGTGAAACCAAAAACACGCCTCGGATCGCCCGTCGCGCGTCCACAAAAATTCATCGCTATCGGTTTGAACTTCACCGATCACGCGCTGGAAACGGGCAATCCGATTCCGAAAGAGCCCGTCGTTTTCAACAAGTGGACGAGTTGTATCGTCGGCCCGAACGATGAGGTGATGTTGCCGAAGAATTCGGTGAAAACAGACTGGGAAGTTGAGCTGGGCGTTGTGATCGGTTCGCAGGCCCGTAACGTCAGTAAGAAAGACGCGCTTAACCATGTCGTCGGCTATTGCCTCATTAACGATGTCTCCGAGCGCGAGTTTCAGATGGAGCGCGGTCAGACCTGGGACAAGGGCAAAGGCTTCGACACCTTCGGCCCGATTGGTCCATGGCTCGTGACGGCCGATGAAGTGGGCAACCCCGGCAAGCTCGGAATGTGGCTCGACGTGAACGGCGTGCGCATGCAAACCGGCAGCACCAAGACCATGATTTTTGATGTGGCGACCATCGTGTCGTACTGCTCGATGCTCATGACGCTGGAACCAGGCGACATCATCACCACGGGCACGCCACCGGGCGTGGGCCTCGGCAAGAAGCCGAATCCGGTGTTCCTGAAACCGGGCGACGTGATGACGCTGGGCATCGAAAAGCTCGGTGAACAGAAGCAAACGGTGGTTAAATTCAAAACGACGAAGCCATAAGCTTTCGGCTGTAGCCCCCGTTTAAAAGGGGCTTAACGCTTATTTCGCTAATAGTCGACAAATGACTAATTAGCGATCTAGCCCGCGCGTGGGGGTCGTTTTACCAAAAAGCTATTCGGCATTCACGCCGACCAGTTCAAACGACGCGCTGCGCCCCTGGGCATTGACGACCTTGATGCGGAATGGCACGTAATGCCATTCCGGCGCTAGCCAGAACTGCGCGCTGCCGTTGGGTTTGCCGTCGCCGTCAGGCTTGCGCGAGCCCTTCCACACTTCGGCTTTGACCTTTTGCAGGGTGCGCGTGCCGGACGACGATTCCAACGGGCCCGTCGGGGCGTCAATCTCTTCCACGCCTGTGCGATTCAACGTGTACACATCCATGCGACGTGCGCTGCCGACGCTGAAGGTGACCTGATCGCCCTTCGGCATCGAAAAATAAAATTGAACGATCCAGGTGAGCGGATCTTGCGGTGAGCCTTCGAACGGGATCGGGTCTTTTTCCGGAATGCGCAACACACCTTTTTCGTGATCGAAAATGATTTCGCGGCGCTTGTCGGGATTGCCGCGCTCCTCAACAAATTTGTCTGGGCGCAACCCGTCTGCGGTGATTCGGCCTTCTGATTCGCCGGTAAACGTGCCGGGATAGAGGAGCGCTGCGAGGCCGCGCCCACGCCCCGAGACCTTCAGGTTGTAGTGGCCGTTGTCATGCGTGAATTTGAGGTTGACCGGGCCGACTTCGAACTTCTGCTCACCGAGAAACGCCGTGAATGCCAGCTCGATCTTTTTCGGTGGCATGCGCGCAGGCGGCGGTGGCGGCGTGGGCACGGGCTCCGGTGCGGGGGGCGTGACGGGCTCGGCGACCGGTGCCGGCACCGGTTCAACCGCAGGCGCTGGCGAGGCCTGCGCAAGTGTCGTCGGTTCTTCCGGCGCGTCGGCCGCCACTTCGGCTGCCGCAGTCGCGGCGGGCGCTTCCGTCACCAGCACAGGGCGGGGAGCCGTTTTCGCCTTTGGTTTTGCTTTCGGTTTCGGCGCGGGCTTAGGCACTGGCACCGCGGTTGGAGGCGGCGGCAGCGACATGAACTTGGCGACGATCGGCGCAAATTTTTCTTCTTGCGGCTCGACCTCGATAAACCAGCTGATCACGAAGTGCGCGAGGAACGAAACAACCAACGCTGCGGCTAATTTTCGCTGTGGCGTCGCCAACAACCCGCGCCGCTTTGCCAATCCGCGAGCAAGCGAAAAGCGCGAATCACCCGATTCGGTCGAGGCCGAAGCGAGCTGGGGACTGGAGGGAGCTTGAACGGCAAGGTCGGACATGGCCGCTGCTAAACGCGTGCGCTCGCACTATCGATGACTGTCGCCGTGGATTTCGGCAAAGTTCTCACCCGCAGGCCGTCAACCTGCAACCGCCCTTCGCAAAAAAGTCGCACTGCATAAGGAAATATTTGATGCTCCTGCAGCAACACTTTTGCGGCAAGCGTCTCTGCCGTGTCGTCGTCTTCAACATGCACGGCAGCCTGCGCAATGATCGGGCCGCGATCAAGCTCCGGCGTCACGAAATGAACGGTGCTGCCGTGTAGCTTCACTCCTTCCTCGATTGCGCGGGCGTGCGTGTGCAGCCCCGGAAAACTCGGCAACAATGCTGGATGGATATTGATCAAGCGGCCCGCGAAAGCCTGAGTGAACACAGGGGTTGTAATGCGCATGAAACCAGCGAGTACGACAAGATGAGGACGGTAAACGTTCAGCGCAGCAACCATCGCAGTGTCGAATGCTTCTCGCGACGCAAAATCTTTGTGGCTGACAACAAAGTTGGCAATGCCGACGTTGCGAGCAATATCCAGGCCCTTGGCGTCGGCTTTGTTGCTACCAATGACGACAATGTCGCCAGCCAATTCGTTGCCGAGCAGCGAGGGCAAGTTCGAGCCGCGCCCCGAGATGAGAACCGCGATGCGTTTACGGGCGGTAGTCATAGCGCTTTCGCCCCGGACAATTTGCCCAGCGCTTTGTCAAACGTACCGAGCGGGGTATGGCCCGCCTTGCGCGCAATTTCGAGCACTAGGCAGTCGGTGAAACTGAGCTTTTTCTGCGTATCAAACTGAGCGAGCGCCGCCTCAACCACGTCTGCATCCTGCACTCGCAAATTAGGGTGCAACGTCGTCGTTTCGACAAACCGCGATACTTGCTCACGCGTGAACGAATAGTACGAATCCAGCACCCAAACCGCTTCAATCAACACCAGGTGCGAAACCCACGCGCCGGATTCGATAAACCGCTTGGCACTATCCACTTGCTTTTGATTGTCGATCACCGCAAGCCGCACCAGGACGTTAGTATCAACGGCGTGCATGCTTTTCACGAATGTGTTGAGCGATGGATTCTTTCATCTGCTTGACGCTGATCGGCTTGGGTGGGCCGTTCGGGAAGAGCTCTTTGTGAATATCTTCAAACGTCACCGATGCGCGCTTTTTCACCACCACTTCATCGCCACGCAATGTCCACTGCAAAGTGCTGCCCGGCGCGACGCCAAGCTTGCGGCGAATGGCGGCGGGAACTGACACCTGTCCCTGCGAGGTAATACGGGTGTCGACGCTGATCGACGATGAGGATGAAGACGCTGGAGAAGAAGTATCCATAGCACACTCCCAAAACAACATATTACCACGGTAATACGTTTCAGACAGGGCGCTGAAGCTGCTCAGCGGCGATCCACTACGCACGCTTAATCGTCGGTTGCGGAAACCCTGTCCCCTTTCCGGTACGTCGGCGCTTTTTGCGCTATCGCAACTTCAAATCCTCGGAGCCATAAGTCACGTCAATCGGTTCGATCACGACCTGCTTCGGACCGGCTTCGACACTACCAGCGACCCACGCTTCTATGCCGCACTTTTTGGCAATCGCTACTGTTTTTTCTGCCTGATCTGCGGCAACAAAAAACGCGAACCCCGCACCCATGTTGAGCGTACCGTAGGCCTCCGCGTTGTCCAGCTTCGCTTCGCGCTGCATGAACGAGAGCACGGGTGGGACGGGCGGCACGGTGTGAATTCGATAGGTGAATTCGCTCGTGTGTCGCAACAGTTTGCGCCAGCCGTGACCGGTGACGTTGACGCAGTAATTGACCGTCACGCCTGCTTTTGCCAGCGCTTCGGTGACGGGCGCGTAAAGGGTGGTGGGAGCGAGCAGCGCTTCGCCGAAGGTTTCGCCAGCTTTTCCGCCCGCTTTTCCGTCCGCCGCGATATCGGTTTGATAACCGTTGGCCAAACGCTCGGTCAGCTTTCGCGCCAGCGACACGCCGTTCGCGTGAATGCCGCTCGAGGCGAGCAGAACAATCGCGTCACCCGCTGCCAGATTGTCGCCAAGCGACAAGCGCGATTTTGGGTTCACCCAACCTGTGCAGGACGCGCCGAGATCAATCGTTCCGCCTTCGACCACGCCCGCTAGCGCTGGTGTTTCGCCACCACCCCACGACACGCCGCAGGTGTCGCACGCCGCCTTCCAGCCCGCGATCAAATCAGCCGCACGTTGTTTGTCTGCGAACCAGTCGCTCCCGCCCGCTGCCCAGTACGCCTGCACGATCAGAGGCGTTGCACCGACCGTGATCAGATCGTTGACGGCCATTGCAATGGTGTCCTGCGCGATCGCTGCGTAAAAGCTCTTTCCGGTTTCGCGATACACGGCGTCGGCGACCAGAATTTTGGTGCCCAGACATTCGACAATGGAGGCCAGATAAAACGGCCCGGCGTCAAGCACGTAGGCCGATTCACCGCGCGAAGCTGCGACTTCATTTACGCCATGCTGCATCAACTGCGCCGCCGTCGCGCGGGCACTTTGCTGCGCCAGGAGCTTGATCGGATCGACCTGATCGTAGTTGACGCCCGCCTGTTCGTAGGTGAGCGCGTCGGGATTTTTGGGCAGGTGCGAGGGGGCAGTCATAGCGTGATCGTGTTTTAATGCCGCCCACTATGGCCGCAGACCCAAAGATGTCAAAGGAAAATTTTAGCCCGCCGGTGGAGGTTGCGTTGTTGACGTCGCCGCATGCCGCAGTCGACCGAGGTAGCGACGAGCCCGCCGCCCCTCCAATCGCGACGGTAACCGCCACCGGCCCCCGCTGGTGGGTCGATCTGACGCCAACGTTACGCGTTCTGGTCATTGCAGGCCTCTTGATCGCGCTCGGCTATTTGGTTGGCGCGCTGGCCCCCGTGCTCACGCCGTTCATCGCCGGTGCGATTCTTTCCTACATTGCCACACCGCTGGTGGCATGGCTGGCAGCGCGGCGGGTTCCGCGTGCGGCGGGGGCGGTGCTAATCGTGCTCGCCATCGGAGCCTTGATCGCCGGGCTCGTGCTGGTGGTGGTGCCGCTGGTTTCGAGCGAAATCACGGAGATTGCGAAAAAGATGCCGGAGCTCATTACGCGAGCGCAGACCGAGTGGTTGCCGTGGGTCAACAAGAAGCTTGGCACCACGCTTTCGTTCGATCTGACGCAGTTAAAGTCGTTGGTTCAAGACAACGCGGGAGCGGTGGGAGACTTGTCGGCGCAACTGGCTGGGTCGCTCAAACTGGGCGGCCAGATGCTGCTGGGCATCGTCGTGAATGTGATGCTGCTGCCCGTGGTGATGTTTTACCTGCTGCGCGACTGGCCGAACCTCATCGACGGGATCGACCATCTGGTGCCGCGTGCAGCGCGCCCGATGGTGCGCAATCTGGCGCGCGAGATCGACGCTGTGCTGTCGGAGTTTTTGCGTGGGCAGGGGCTGGTCATGCTGGCGCTGGCAACGTATTACTGCATCGCGCTTAAGCTGGCGGGTTTAGAGTTCTGGCTGCCCGTGGGGCTGGTGACCGGTCTGCTTGTATTTATTCCCTACATTGGCTTTGGCATGGGCTTCTTGCTCGGCATGCTCGCGGCACTGACCCAGTTTTCGACGGCGGGACCCATCATCGCGGTCGCAGTGGTGTTTGGCCTTGGCCAGATTCTCGAAGGCTTTGCACTGACGCCCTATCTGGTGGGTGATCGTATCGGATTGCATCCGCTGGCCGTGATTTTTGCGTTGATGGCGTTCGGCCAATTGTTTGGCTTTGTTGGCGTGTTGCTGGCGTTGCCGGCGAGCGCGGCGCTGCTGGTGGCGCTGCGCGTCATGCAGCGGAGTCTGTCTGAGGGAGAGCGCGGCCCTACGTCGAACGCGCCGCCTGCCGGATAAGCTCACGCCTTAATTTCGTTCGACCCGCATCCGTTATGGCGATCACGCCGCAGATTCCATTTGATTTTTTCCTGCCCGAAGCGCCTCGCTTCGATAACTTTGTCGTGGGCGATAACGGCGAAGCGGTTGCGCGTTTGCAAGCGCTGGCTGCGCGCGGCGGTGAATCTGCGGCAAGCGTCGTTGTGTTATGGGGCGGGCGCTCTGTTGGCAAATCGCACTTGTTAGCGGCACTCGCAGCGGACCTGGGGGCCACCTGTTTGCGGCTGTCGGCTGCCGCAACGTTTCCTGCCGATCCCTTCGTAAGCGCGCGAATTCTGAGCGTAGACGACGCCGATCAACTCAATCCCGATCAACAGGCGTGGCTGTTCACGGCGTTTAATCATGTGGCGCAATCCGGCGGCGTAACGGTGGCGACCGGGCAAGCGCCGCCGGGCCGTTGGCCGCTGCGCGACGACATTCGTACCCGCATGGGTAGCGGGCTTGCGTTCGAATTGCTGCCCATTCCGCAGGAAGATCTGTCGGCTGCGCTTTCACACTACGCCGCTGGGCGCGGATTTGATGTCAGTAACGAAGTGCTCACTTTCCTCCTAAGCCACCATCAACGGGACGTCGCCTCGTTGTGTCAGGCGCTTGCGGGCGCGGATCGACTCTCGCTGGCCCTGAAACGCCGTCTGACCGTGCATTTGTTGCGCACTTACTTGAATGAGACAGTCGCGACCGACAAGTCGTGAAAAAGTTGCATGATTTATGGTTTCCCCTTACTTTTGTTCAATAGCCCGATACAATCGATGGTTGAGCTACGAAAACTAGATCGTCAATGACGAAAGCGCAAGCAGGGGAGCTCCGGTTTGTGTTTTTGTTACTTTTTGTGTCAACCGACCAAAAAGGGCGTTCGTTATCTGCTCAGGCTTGTGAAACACCGAGTCAAGCAAAAAAAACCAACTCTCTAGAGGATTTGAAAATGAGCAAACTGTTAACCGCCCTTATCGCTTCGGCTTTCGCCGCTGTTTCTTTCGCACAAGCACCGGCCGCTCCTGCAGCTGCCCCTGCTGCTGCACCAGCTAAAGCTGCTGCTCCTGCTGCCGCTCCAATGGCTGCTGAGAAAAAAGCAATGCCTGCTAAAGCAATGAAAAAAGCAAAAAAAGCAAAAAAAGCAAAAAAAAGCAAAAGTAGCTAAAGCTGCTTAATTCGACGGCGTCGTAAGGCGCTCAGAATTCGAAAAGGCACCTTCGGGTGCCTTTTTTGTTTTGTGGCCCGCCGCAACGTATCGGTGATTCAGCGAAAATTCCGTTTATGAAAGTTATTGTCGGTCTCTCCGGCGGCGTCGACTCCGCCGTTTCCGCGTCGCTCCTGAAAGCGACAGGCCACGACGTGCTCGGCATTTTCATGAAAAACTGGGAAGACGACGATAACGGCGAATATTGCTCGACGCGTGAGGATCTGGTCGACGCGGTGAGTGTGGCCGATCACATTGGGATCGATATCGAGGTCGTTAATTTCGCGAGCGAATACAAAGACCGCGTGTTTTCGTACTTTCTGGCCGAATATCGGGCCGGGCGGACGCCGAACCCCGACGTGCTGTGCAACACCGAGATCAAATTTGCAGCCTTTCTGGACCACGCGATGCGACTCGGTGCGGACAAAATTGCCACCGGCCACTACGCTGGCGTTCGCGAAACGGATGGGCGTTTTGAGCTTTTGAAGGGAGATGACGACACCAAAGATCAGTCGTATTTTTTGCATCGCCTGACGCAGGCGCAGCTCTCGAAAGCCATGTTTCCGCTCGCCAACCTCCCAAAGCGCGAAGTGCGTGCCATTGCCGAGCGCGAAGGCATTCCGAATTTTGCGAAAAAAGATTCGACTGGGATCTGCTTCATCGGCGAGCGACCGTTTCGTGAGTTTCTGGAGCGTTATCTGCCAAAAACGCCGGGCGAAATGGTCACGCCGGACGGTCAGCATGTCGGGCAGCATCAAGGCCTCGCCTACTACACGCTGGGTCAGCGTGGTGGCCTGCACATCGGCGGGTCGCAATCAGGTTCGGGCGAGCCCTGGTATGTCGCGGGCAAGGACATGGCTAAAAATGTGCTGATCGTAGTGCAAGGTCGCGAGCATCCGGCGTTGCGAAAAACCGACGTACCGCTCGTAAACACCCACTGGATTTCTGACGCCGACCCCGCTGCGGGCAACGGCTACGGCGGAAAAACGCGCTACCGGCAACCGGATGCGGCCTGCGAATATTTTCCTGGCGACAACTCGCGTGCCAACCCGACGCTTAATTTTCACGAAGGCCAATGGGCCCCAACGCCCGGGCAGTATGCGGTGCTCTATCGTGACAACGTCTGCCTTGGAGGCGGCGTTATCGCCTAACCGGGATTTTTTCGATAGTCAGCTTTTTCAGCGAAATGACGTCTGCTATTGGGCTAAGGGCCGATTTATCAAAAAGTCGACTTAAAGCATTTTTGAGAGTCAGCCCCTGTATCGTGCAGGGTACAGCCAAAAGCTGATGCGTCCCGCCTGATAAATTACCCCTCGCCTCACCCTTGTCTCCGTGATAGCTTTCGCACCATGAATCTCTGTAAACGCATCGTCGCTTCTGTCCTGATTGGCACGCTGGTCATGCCCTCCCTGCCATTGCTCGCGCAATCGCAGACGATCAGCCAGGAAGCCACGATCCGAGTCACCCGAAAAGCGACCGACCAGTACACCGTTGACGGCAGCAAAATTACCATCACGACGAAATATTGCCACGAATATGTGCGCAACGAAGAGGCGATTTTGACCACGCGGGCGGAAGGTGGCGAAAACGCACTGCTCTTTGCAACCGGTGCCCAGTGCGAAGTCATCAGCGCGTCCAAGGCGGACGACAGCAAATTCTCGTTGCTCGACTTTCTGATTCAGCTCGGCCTGATGATCGCGACCAAGGGCTTGCTCGGCAGTCCTGCCATCCCGATGCCGAAGCGGAACTGATCGGTCAAGCCGGGGCTTGGTAGATCATTGTCGCTTTTATGATGTGGTTCGCGTCCTTGTGTCAGGATGTTTTGCCACCTAACAATGGAGTTGTCATGGTTATGCCGGTAATCGCTGGTTCAATCTACCCTCAGTTCTTCTGGAATCTGAGTTGCAATGTAGGTCTGATGTCCCCCAACCGCATCGAAGACGTGCAATTGGTGCAACTCGGCTATGCGGTTATGGCCGACAAGCCCAACGAGAAGCCTGCGTTACGTGCGATGTTCAAACTCGTAATACCCGGCGCGGCCTACAGTGCTAACGAGGCAGACCCGTTGACCAAAGCTATCCTCGCACATCAGGCGGATCGCGGCAGCACTCAGGATGGTCACGTCAGCGTGATTTCAAACCTGAAAACCGCTCACTATGGCGCCGAGAAAAGCTTCATGCTGGTCGGATTGGTCAACTCCATCATGAAATCGCAGCCGGATCAGTTTCCGCGCATAGATCTGCACCCCAAATGCCCGTCCGCGTTGCGCGCGACTGTGAAGTACTTCTTGGTTCGGTAGCCCGCTTGTGGTCGATCAAGCCTGGGAAAAACCAGCTAGCACGCCCACCACATTGTCACCAATCTCAGCCACCGCGTAGCCACCTTCCATCGCAAACAGCGTCGGCAACTTGAGCCGCGCAATCAGCTCGCCCATCTGAGGATAGTCAGACGTTTTGAGCTTGAAATGCGAAATTGGATCGCCTTCAAACGTGTCGACGCCGAGCGAGACGACCAGCGCGTCCGGTTTGAATCGGACGATGCTTGTCAGCGCCTGATCGAGCGCGGCGAACCACGATGCCACCGAGCTTCCGGTCGGTAACGGAAGGTTCAGATTAAAGCCCCGGCCCGCGCCCGCCCCCTGCTCGTCCGCATGCCCGAGATAAAACGGATATTCGGTCAGCGGATCGCCGTGAAGGCTCGCAAAAAACACGTCGTCGCGCTCATAAAAAATATCCTGCGTGCCGTTGCCGTGGTGATAGTCCACGTCGAGAATCGCGACCCGCGCGCAACCTGAATCACGCAAAGCCTGCGCGGCAATCGCCGCATGATTCAGAAAGCAATAGCCGCCAAAAAAGTCCTTGCCCGCATGATGGCCGGGAGGGCGCGTGAGTACGAAGGCGCTTGGCTCGCCGACGTTCATGAGGTCCACGGCCGTGAGCGCGCAATCCGCGCCCGCACGCGTTGCTGCCCACGTGCCGGCGGTCAGCGGCGAACCGGCGTCAAACGAATACAAACCCATGCGCGCAGCGAAGTTCTTCGGCTCCACATCGGAGCGCATCCCGCGAATTGGCCAAGTTGCCGGAAACGCATCCCCCTTGCCGCCGAGCGCCAGATATTCGTCATGCGCTCCTCGCAAAAAATTCACATAGCGCTCGCTGTGAATTTTGAGAATGGTGGCGTCTCCGTGCGCTGTCGGCGAGAGAATTTCGCCCAGCTTCTCGCGCTCAACGGCGGCCAGCACCCAATCGGCGCGTTCCGGCTTTTCAAAAGCGGGCACCTTCTCGCCACGGAAAAATTCGTGTTCCGCGCGATGCAGACTGTGCGCTGCGTTGTAGATTGTTTTCATCGCGCTATTTTGCCTCTGAGCCCGGCGGACGGTCGATTTGTCGCACGGCTGGCGACGCCACTGCATTTGCCCGCAAAATGTCAGTGTGTACGATCACGCAAAATTGTTAACCATGAATGTTGCCGCCACCCAGCCGCCCTTGCGCACCCGCTTCAACCCGCTCATTCGCCCGTATCTCGTGCTGAGCGTCGGCTTCAGCCTGATCGTCAGCCTCATCGGAATTCCGTTCGCGATCCTCTGGTTTCTCGGCGTCGGGCAATGGTGGGCGCGGCACTAT
>JANXUB010000204.1 GCA_025352105.1 Burkholderiales bacterium
ATCTTGCTGAATTTGCTTACCGTTTCAACCGCCGCTACGACCTGCCCGCCATCGTCCCGCGTCTGATTCATGCAATGCTTCACACTTCACCCCTGCCTCGACGTGTAATCTGCCTGTCTGAGGCACGTAACTAATCAGGAATGAATTTGAAGATAGCCGTGAGCCAACGAATGCGGACTCCGTGCCGAGCGTGGCCGTCGCTGCCAAACCACAAGAAGTCCGCCTGACTGCGGTCATCGTTCCTCTGCTGAAGGGGGTGGTTTATCGTGAACAGGACGCTGGCCTCTGGTCGGTGTTGCTTCGCCTTCAGGCGCAGGTTCGTGACTACGTGGCCGTGCTTGGGCTTTCGCTGTCGCTCGATGAGGCGGAGGGCTACGCCTATCTGCGTTCCCGCGAAGACGTGTCGGCTGAGGAGGATGACGCGAGCGCGGACATGCCGCGTCTGGTCGCACGTCGACCCTTGTCGTTCGCCGTGAGCCTGTTACTGGCGCTACTTCGCAAAAGGCTGGCCGAGTTCGATGCCAGTGGCGGCGATTCCCGTCTGGTGCTTTCGCGTGATGAAGTGGTTGAGCTCATCCGGGTGTTCCTTCCTGCGGGAAGCAATGAAACTCGCATCGTTGATCAGGTTGAAACGCACTTGAACAAAATCGTCGATCTCGGTTTTGTGCGAAAACTGAAAGCCAGTAGCGCTGGTCTTGCGCCAAGCTTCGAGGTTCAACGCATTATCAAGGCCTTTGTCGATGCGCAGTGGCTCGCCGAGTTCGACCAGCGTCTGGCTACCTATTTGCAGCATGCGGGCGGCACGAAAGCCAGCAAGGACGCCGTCGATGAATGAGATCAGCCTCAATGCGATCGCCAACGCTCCGCCGGTTTTTGAGATGCCGGTCTCGCGTGCCGTCAACGCAGGTTTCCGGCTCCAGCGGCTAGAGGTTCTCAACTGGGGTACGTTTCACGGTCGCCCGTGGATTCTCAATCTCGACGGTAAAAACACCTTACTCACCGGAGATATTGGCTCAGGAAAATCCACGCTAGTCGACGCGGTCACCACGTTGCTGGTGCCATCCAATCGTGTCGCTTACAACAAGGCGGCAGGCGCCGAGTCGCGTGAGCGCACCTTGCGCTCTTACGTGCTTGGTTACTACAAGTCCGAGCGCAGCGATGTTACGGGTGCCGCCAAACCGGTGATGCTGCGAGAGGCAACCAGCCACTCAGTCATTCTCGGCGTGTTTTTTAACGAGGCGTTGGGCGAAACGGTAACGCTGGCGCAGGTGTTCTGGATCAAGGATCAAAGCGCGCCGCCCGCGCGACTCTTCGTCGTGGCCGACGGTGGGATGTCCATATTGGACGACTTCGCGAATTTCGGTGCAGATATCAAATTGCTGCGCAAGCGTCTGCGCGAAGTAGGCGATGACGGCCCGACGGTGGCCCTATACGACACGTTCGCTGAATACAGCAAACGCTTTCGGGATCGCTTTGGCATTCAGGGCGAGCAGCCGCTGGAGTTGTTTCACCAGACCGTGTCGATGAAGTCGGTGGGCAGTCTCACCGAGTTTGTGCGCACCCATATGCTGGAGGCTTTCGACGTTGCCCGTCGTATCAGTGATCTGAACGCGCACTTCGAAAATCTCACTAAAGCGCACGAAACGGTGCTGCGTGCAAAGCGCCAGATTGAGGCGTTGCAACCTTTGGTGACGCAGTGTGACCGCCATGCAGAACTTGTGACTCAAGTGGACGGGTTGCGTCTGGACCGCGATGGACTAAAAGCGTACTTCAGCACGCACAAGTGCGCATTGCTTGCATCGCGGATTGACGAGCTTGATACAGCCATCGCCGTGCGAAATCTGGAGATTGAGCGACTTGATCGCGACATCACCGCTCAGCGCGAAAAAGAACGCGAGTTGAGAGTGGCCATCGCCGAAAACGGCGGCGATCGACTGGCCCGTATTGATGAGGAAATCGGACGCAACGAGATCGAGAAGTTGCAGCGCAAGGATCGTGCGAGCAGGTACGAGCAACATGTTTCGGCTTTGGGCTGGTCAGCCGCAGCCGACCATGAACAATTTGAATTGCAATTGCGCACTCATGCCGCAACGACTGATGCCGCAAACAATGAAGAGGCGTTGGTTCAAAACCTGTTAACCGAAAAGAGCGCTGCGCTGTCGTTAGTGCGTGAAGACCATAAGGCGTTAGCGCAGGAGCTGGATAGTCTCAAGGCGCGTCGCAGCAACATCGGTCGCGGGCAAGTCGAGCTGCGAAGCGCCCTGTGCAAAGCGCTGGGACTCAAGGAAGCCGCACTTCCGTTCGCGGGTGAGCTGATTAAGGTGCGTGCCAATGAAGAAGACTGGGCGGGCGCTGCTGAGCGGTTACTGCACAACTTTGGCCTGTCGCTGTTAGTGCCAGACGAAAGCTATGCACAGGTTGCCGAATGGGTGGACCGCACGCATCTTGGTTCGCGCCTTGTGTACTACCGAGTTCGTCGCAGCACACGGTTGGAGGCCGTGAGTCTCCATCGTGATTCGCTGGTCAGGAAGCTTGAAGTTAAGCCCGATAGCGAGCACTACGACTGGCTACAGGCAGAATTAAATCGCCGCTTTGACGTGGCTTGTTGTGACACTCAGGATCAATTTCGTCGCGAGCCAAAGGCCATCACGCGCGCAGGCCAGCTCAAGGGCAGCGGCGAGCGCCACGAAAAAGATGATCGCCACGCCATTGATGACCGCAGCCGCTTTGTGCTGGGCTGGAGCAATGACGAGAAAGTCGCAGCGCTGGAAGCCAAGAAGCGTGTGACTGAAAGCAATATTGCGGCGATGGGCTCCCAATTGGCGGGCCTCGACAAGGCGCGTCGCGAATGCCGGGCACGGCTCGATTCACTCGGCAAGCTCGGCGAATATCGCAGTTTCAATGAGATCGACTGGAAGGCCAGCGCGCAAGCGATTGATGTGCTGCAACAGGAGCGAGCTGCATTCGCGGCCAGCTCGAACGTGTTGCAGTTGCTTAATGCTCAACTCGCCGCGCTTGCCTTAACGCTGGTTGCTACCGAAAGCTCATGGAAAGCACTGCGGGACGCGCGGGCCGCTGCCATGCAACGTCGAAATGATGCAGCCGACCTTCTGGACACAACACGCTCGGCGCTGAGCACGCTACCCGCGCTGGCAATGGCCGAAACGACGCTAAGTGCTCGAATTGACGGTCATCGAATCGATGCGATCGGGGAGGCGAAGCTGACCGTTGAGAATTGCGACGCTCGCGAGCAGGACGTGCGCAAGTGGTTGCAAGATCGAATTGACAACGAGTCAAAGAAGCTTGCGACGCTGCGTGAACGCATCGTCGAGGCGATGAGCAATTACAAGAAAGACTATCCGCTGGAGTCCGCCGACTTCGACGCCAACGTAGAGGCGTCGCATGAGTATCGCGTCCAGCTCGAACAGCTAAACCGTGATGGATTACCCGGTTTTGAAGCGCGCTTCAAGGAGTTGCTCAACGAAAACACGATCCGTGAAATCGCCAATTTTCAGTCGCAACTCGCTCGCGAACGCGAACTGATCAAAGAGCGCATTTCACGCATCAACGAGTCGCTCGCCGAGATCGATTACAACCCTGGTCGCTACATTGCTCTGGAAGCGCCACTGTCCACGGACACGGATATCCGCGATTTTCAACTGGAATTGCGTGCTTGTACCGAAGGCGCGCTGACAGGGTCGGACGACGCGCAATATTCAGAGGCGAAGTTTCTGCAGGTAAAGCGCATCATCGAGCGCTTTAGTGGTCGAGAAGGTTTGACTGAGCTTGATCGTCGCTGGACGAACAAGGTGACCGATGTGCGCAACTGGTACAGCTTCGCCGCTAGCGAGCGTTGGCGCGAAGACAACAAAGAGCATGAGCACTATGCCGATTCCGGCGGCAAATCCGGTGGGCAGAAAGAGAAGCTCGCCTACACCGTGCTCGCAGCAAGTCTCGCCTACCAATTCGGACTGGATTGGAGCGCAACGCGCACGCGATCCTTCCGCTTCGTGGTGATCGACGAAGCGTTTGGTCGTGGATCGGATGAAAGCGCACGTTATGGGCTCAAACTCTTCGGTGAATTGCAGCTGCAATTGTTGGTCGTAACGCCGCTACAGAAAATTCATGTAATTGAGCCGTTCGTGCATAGCGTTGGCTTTGTACACAACGAGGACGGAAAACTGTCGCGATTGCGAAACCTCACGATTGCTGAGTACCGCGAGGAAAAGCAAAGGCTGGCGTCGTGAAATTAACGACGGTCGCCGAGTTGGATGCACAAGTGCAACGACTGTGGGATCAAGGCGATCTTCTGCGCAGCGTCGTGACCACTGAGGCGTTGTTCCCGCTGCGTTTGCGTTTCAAAGCACCCACTGCCTCCGACTTGACTGAGCGGTTTGATGAGGTGCGGATATGGAGTGCGCAGCTTCGCGCAGCAGCGTGCTACCGCGTTGAAATGCAAAATGTTCGCCATCGAGTGCAGGGCACAAATTCGGTTCCGTCACAGGTATGGCTCGACGGGATAAACGATGCCGTGACTGTCATCAACAAAGGCGAGGATTTGATGCGCTTTGGTGCCGTGGTGAATGCCACCGCCGCGCGACACGAAGCTTTGATTCCATGGCTTGCGCAAAGCCCCTTGCGCGCGCTCGCCTTGGCGAATGAATGGACGCGCTTGCTCGATATCGTTGATTGGCTGCAAGTGCATCCCAGACCAGGCGTGTACATCCGACAAATGGATGTGCCCGGTGTTCACAGCAAATTTATCGAAGCGCACCGTGGAGTACTGACAGAGCTGCTTGATCTTGCACTGTCTGCGGGCGTGATCGAAGCCACCGCTGTTGGCGTTAGCCAATTTGCAACGCGCTATGGCTTTCGTGACAAGCCCCAACGAGTTCGCTTTCGCATGCTGGATCCCACTCGCGCGTTGTTCCCACGATTGGTTGAACGCGATGTGACGCTCGACGCAGATAGCTTCGCACGACTCGATCCGCCAATATCAACGGTGTTCATTACCGAAAACGAGGTCAACTTTCTCGCGCTGCCGGACGTGCCGGACAGTCTCGTTATTTTTGGCGCCGGGTATGGTTTTGATCTGATCGCCAATGCGACGTGGCTGTCGCGTTGCCGGGTGCTCTATTGGGGGGACATTGACACGCATGGCTTCGCGATTCTCGATCAACTTCGCGCGTCGTTGCCGCACGCGGAATCCCTCTTGATGGATCGCGAGACATTGCTCGCGTTTCCCGCGCAATGGGGTCGCGAGGAGAATCCCGCTAGACGAGAGCTATCAAAACTGACCGAGCAGGAACAGTCCCTGTATGACGATTTGCGCAACAACGCGATCGCCAACAACCTTCGCCTGGAGCAGGAACGGATTGGGTTTCGCCACGTGCAAGCGGCACTGAACGCGCTTCGATGAGGCGGTCAGCCGTTACGATTCCTGTCGCGCCCATTTGACCGACTCCACAAGCAGATGCGCCTGGAACACTTTGGCGATGGGCGAGAGCTGCTTGCCCTTTAGTCTGACCACGTGCCAATTGGACTGGATGGGAAATCCCGTCACGTCAAGAACCGACACACCCTGCTTGACGGCGTGGCCCTGCAGGGCGTAGCTGGAGACGACGGACACGCCGAGATCACCGGCGACGGCTTCCTTGATGGCTTCATTGCTGCCCAGTTCAAGGCGCAGGTTGGGCTTGAACTTCAGCCGTTTGAAATGCGCGTCAATCGCCATCCGTGTGCCGGAGCCACGCTCGCGCAGGATGAAGCGCTGTTTGCTCAAGTCATCGGGTTCGAGGTCGCGGCGCGCGGCCAGCGGATTTGAGCTCGCGGCGATGACCACCAACGGGTTCGGCATGAATATCTGGTCTTCGAGATCAATGTCGGTCGGCGGCATCGACATGATGTAGAGATCGTCCTGGTTGTCGCGCAGGCGCTGAACGACGCCGTCGCGGTTCAATACTTCGAGCGAGATATCGATGTCGGGATATTTGGCGCAAAAAGTCCCGAGCAGGCGTGGCACGAAGTACTTCGCAGTGCTGACCACGGCGACCCGGAGCTTGCCACGCGTTAGCCCCTTTGTGGCGTCGATCCGCTGCTCGAATGCGGCCCAGTCATCAGCGATGGATCGGGCGGTTCGGGCCAGATCACGGCCCGCGTCTGTCAGGTGAACCCGCCTTGAAATCACCTCGTAGATCGGCACGCCGACCGAATCGGAGACCTCTTTCAGCTGCATTGATGCGGTGGGTTGGGTGACGTGGCATTCGCGGGCCGCACGGCTGACGCTGCCCGTGTCGGCCAGAGCGAGAAACAGTTTTAGTTGTCGAAAAGTAATGTTCATAGGTTTTTATCTATATAAACACGTTGAACAATCGATTTTACTTGATGCAATGATGTCCCTAGCATTTGCTCATCTAGGAGAATCTCAATGCAAAACTTACTCGACCCGGCCATTCTGTTTTTCGTCTTTGGCGTGCTGGCCGGCGCTCTCAAATCCAATCTCGAGATCCCTCCGGCGATCTCGAAGTTCTTGTCGCTCTACCTGCTCATGGCGCTGGGGCTCAAGGGCGGATTCGCGCTCGCGCAGTCGGGCATGAGCGCCGCCGTTTTGGTTAGTCTGGCGGCAGCGATACTGATGGCTTTCATCGTGCCAGCGTTGGGCTACCAAGTGCTTAAGAACCGGGTTTCACGCTTCGATGCAGCAGCGATCGCCGCGTCCTACGGATCGGTGAGCGCGGTGACGTTTGTGACGGCGATGCAATACCTTGACGCCAACAACATGAGCCCGGGTGGCCATATGGCCGTTGCGCTGGTCGTTATGGAATCGCCCGCGATCATCATGGCGGTGTTGCTCGCCAACACGCTCCGGCACGCGCAGCTCGGTGCTGGGAGCGTTTCGGTATCGGGCGGTGCCGCCGTGGCCACGGTTGGCGGCCCCGTCGCCGGTCCATCTCTCGGCAAAATTCTTCATGAATCGTTCACCGATGGCGCTCATCTTTTGCTGCTCGGCGCGATGGCCGTCGGCTATCTGAGTGGCGAAACCGGCAAGGCGGTGATGGCACCGTTCTCGAGCGATCTGTTCAAGGGAATGCTGGCGTTCTTCCTGCTCGACATGGGACTGGCGGTGGCGAAAAACTTCAGCTCGGTTCGGGGTCGGTCGCCCTTTCTGATTGCCTACGCCAGCATCGGCCCGGTGGTTCATGCAGCAATCGCGCTGGCAATTTCCATGCTGTTGAAGTTGCCCGCAGGCGATGCGGCCTTGCTCATGGTTCTCTCGGCCAGCGCTTCGTACATCGTCGTGCCCGCCGTATTGCGCTACGCGATCCCGGAGGCGAATCCGTCGCTGTACTTCGGGCTGTCTTTGGGGGTCACGTTCCCGCTCAACATTCTGTTCGGCATCCCTTTGTTCGCGTACATCGCGAGCAGGGTCCTGACCTGACCAAGGGAAGCGCCTCCGCCTCCGCTATGCTGCACTGATGACGACGCAAACTGAACACCCCCCGCTGCCCCCCGCTTTGACGGGCGAGCGGATTGAATTCAACAGCGCTGCCGGTCAGTTGACCTACTACAAAATTCAGCCGGGGACGGTGGCAAGCGTGGCGCCTCCGATGCTGCTCATTCACAGCATAAACGCATCGGGCAGTGCTGCCGAAATGCGTCCTCTTTACGAGCACTACGGAAGATCGCGAACCGTCTACGCGATCGACCTGCCAGGGTTCGGACTGTCTGATCGCAGCGACCGTGCGTATCTGCCGCGCCTGATGACCGACGCTGTTCACGCGCTGGTTGCGCGCATTCGGGCCGAGCACGACGCAGCTCTGGTTGATGCGCTCGCGCTATCGCTGGGCTGCGAATTTTTGGCGCGTGCCGCGACCGAGTCGCCTGCCGACTATCGGAGCGTGGCGCTCGTCAGTCCCACGGGATTCAACGGAAAAAAGCCGCGTCTGGGGCCGGCCGGAAGTCTGGTTGGTTCGTATCGTGCACGTCGCGTGCTCGCATGGTCGGGCTGGAGCGATGGTCTGTTTCGCCAGCTCACTCGACCGAGCGTCGTCCGCTTCTTTCTCGAAAAAACCTGGGGCTCAAAGCAGATTGATGAGACGCTTTTTCAGTACGACCTCCTCACCACGAAACAGCCGGGTGCCAAGCACGCGCCGCTGTATTTTCTGTCGGCGTTGTTGTTCAGCGCCGACATTATGCATGTGTACGACGCGCTCAAAGTGCCGACATGGCTCGTTCACGGTGTTCGCGGCGACTTTGTTGACTACCGCCTGAAATCGCGATTTGAGAACGCGCCGAACTGGACGATGGCGGTTATGGCGACCGGAGCGACACCGTACTTTGAAGTGCCCGACGAATTTTTTGCGAGCTACGAGAGCTTTCTAACGCGGTAATCGTGGCGTGCCCCGGGGCGCCACCCGGTTATGCTTTGCGGACCATGCAAAACAGCTCTCTCCCCGCCTCCGAAAACCCCTCTTCGCCAGCCTTCGGCGTCATCATCGTCGGTGATGAAATCCTCTCCGGAAAGCGCACCGATAAGCATCTCGCGAAGGTGATCGAGCTGCTTGCCGCGCGCGGACTGCCGCTGGCTTGGGCTGAGTACGTGGGTGACGATCCGGGCCGAATTACTGCGGCGCTGCGGCGGGCGTTTGCATCGGGCGATGTGGTGTTTTCGACGGGCGGCATTGGCGCCACGCCGGACGACCATACCCGGCAATGCGCGGCGGCGGCGCTGGGCGTGCCGCTCGCTTTGCATCCGGAGGCGGAGGCGTTCATCCGCGAGCGCATGCAGGATGTGGCGCGCGAGGCGGGTTTGCCGTACGAGCCGGATCGCGCGGACAACGTGCATCGACTCAACATGGGCGTGTTCCCCGAGGGCGCGACGATCATCCCGAATCCGTTCAACAAGATCGCGGGGTTTTCAGTCGGCGATGTGCATTTCGTGCCGGGCTTTCCAGTGATGGCCTGGCCGATGATCGAATGGGTTCTGGATTCGAAGTATGCGCACCTGTTCCGTCGCGATGCGTACATCGAAAAATCAGTGATCGTGTTTGGCGCGATGGAGGCGACGCTCACGCCGCTGATGGAGGCGATCGAGCGCGACCATGCGGGGGTGAAAGTGTTTAGCCTACCAAGCGTCGATCATCCGACGTATGGGCGGCATATTGATCTGGGTGTGAAGGGCGTGCCAGACGTTGTGGAGGCCGCATATCGGCAGTTGCGCGTCGGACTCGACGCGTTTGGCTGCAAGTACGGCCCGGAGCTTGTGCGACCTTAGGGCCGTTTTGCTTTCAAGGCCTCACGCCGGGCGACTCCAGCCTCATCCCGGCAGCGCGCATGGCCAGATACGCCTCAAGATCGACAAGTTCCGTGCTGCCGTATGGGTAGGGCTCGGCCCGCACCGCTGTCATGCAACCGCGTAGCCGCCGCTGCAAGCTGCCAACACTTTGCCATTCGAGGCGATAAATCGGGTAGCCGGTCGGATGGGCTTGCGGGATGGTGTTGCCGCCGAGTCGTTTGCCCGCGAGCGAGTCATGGCAATCGCGGCAGCTCAGATCTACCTGACCGATGCGCTGGTTGAAGAGGGTTTCACCGCGCTTTTGTGCGTCGGCTAGCAGCGGTTGCGACGGCGGCGTGACGGGCTGGCCGCGAGATTCCATCGTGATCGCGGCTTCGAGCCCGAGGAACGTTGGGTGCTCTGTGGGCCACACTTTGGCCTGCTGCTGCGTTGTACGGCATTGATTGATTTGCTGGCCAAGGTTGATGACGCGCTTTGCAACCAACGAATACTGTGGATAGCGGGCGGCGACGCCTCGCATGCGATTGATATCGCCGTGGCAGTCGGTGCAGGACTTATTCGCCGCGCCGTCCTTTTGCGCCCACGTCATTTGCCCGTCCTTTACCCACAGCATGCCGGGGTTTTGCGTGTCGTCCATCTGCAATGCCTGCGTCGCGGGACGCATGAAATCAAAGCCGGATTTACGGGCGTCCTGCGCCTGCGTCAGCGACATAAGCGCAAACAGCATAACCGTCGCAACACTCGTTCGCCACATATCAGGCCACTGTCATTGCAACTTGCTCACGATGACTGAAACCGTTGTCGCCTTCCCAGTTGAACACCAGCGTACCGCTCGACGCAGCGCGCAAGTTGAACGACAAGTAGGGGTTGGCCGCGATTGCGGCATGCAGTGTTGCAGCGAAAACCATCGCGCCGGTGTCATTTGCGTTGCCGCTTTCTACGAAGCGACATGAGAATTTTCGGATGAGATCGCGCGGCAGCAAGTCGCCTTCGCTCGATCGCCGATAGCCCGTCTCCATCGGATGTTGCACCACCGCACGAATCTCGATGATTTCTCCGCGTTTGGCGGTCTTCGGGACGGTGACGAGTGCGCGGGTCATCTTGCTATTCCTCGATGCAGGACGCGATGGTGACGAGCACTTCGACCGTTTGCATCCAGCAACTGCCGTCATTCATCTTGGCCACCGCAACGAGTTGCTGCGACAGCGCGAGGCGGATTCGTGCCGCCACGCGAGCGCGTCCTGCAAGCGGCGACAACGTAAATTCCGCGACCTGATTTTGTGGGTTTTTTTCGTTGAAGATGGCAATGCCGACGACGTGTTGAGCCTGCGTCATTGGGCTCTCGACGGTGACTTCAATCGGCACACTATTGCCGTTGTCAACGAGCGGGGCGATGTCGAATTTCACACGCCCCTCGCGCACAACACCACCCGCTGCGTACGCCTTCACGAGTGGTGTGAGTACGTCGCTTTGCGTGAGCGCCGACACCGGACGCACGATGACGCTAGCCATCAATCCAGCGCTACTCGCGAGGAAGATTCGGCGCTTCATTTGAGCGACGCCAGCCATGCAACGACATCTTCAATCTGTTGCGCGTCGAGAATGGGCTTGTCGCGTGACGACGCTGCAACGCGCGCTAGTCCGTCTATTCGATAGTACGCAGGCATGATCGACGCCGGATTGATCATTCGTGAATTCACGATTCGAAGGCGCAGTTGCGGCACGGTCCAGCGCGCACCGGCACCGGCCAGATTCGTAGAAATGTCGCCCTGAAATCGATCCTCAGCCATCGGCGCTTGATGGCAGAGCAGGCACATGCCGATCTGCCGATTACCGACGATGGAGCGACCTCTGTCGGCGTCACCCGCCTGCGCAGTCAACGATTCGGCAATACCATTGTCGGCAATTTTGTATGCCAGTGGTTCCGCGTGAATACCGGCGACAAACGTGACCAATATTGTCGCTGAGAACAACGATGCACAGACGCCGTGCCGACCCCCTTTTTGTGGGAGCGGTTTCACCGCGATCTCAACGAC
>JANXUB010000205.1 GCA_025352105.1 Burkholderiales bacterium
GTTCACTACGCGCTCCAATTGCTCTCCCACGAGCTACAACGCTCCGAGGGCTCACGGGATGCGCACAGCGTTCCGAAACCTTGTCCATCCTACGCCTCATTCCTAATGGACATTAAATTCAGCATACAAGGGTTAGGGAGAGGGTGACAGCGGAATGGAGAGCTACGCATGCGCGCATCAACGCTCCGCAAACTAGGCTCTTCAAGAGCACTTGTTGTCACACCGACCCAGACAAGCTATAACAAAAATATCGACAATGAATCAACGGGTTTTGACGTAAAGATGCAAGGCTCGTTTTGCACTGTTAAAAAGTTATACGTGCGTGGCGCGTATAAAGCGCGTTAGGCCCCTCATCAAACCGTCCCGTTACCATAACAGCATGGCCAAATTTCTTAACACCAGCGCAACGAACTACTTCCTTGAAGAGTTGATCAAGGACGCCAAGGATCGCTTGATTCTCATTAGCCCGTTCCTAAAGCTCAACGACAGAATCAAGGAGCTTCTGTCGGACAAGAATCGACTGAAGATCGACGTGCGAATTGTGTATGGCAAGAGCGAGTTGCAGCCTGCTGAAATGGCATGGCTTCAAGACCTCACGTACATCCGAACTAGCTACTGCAAGAATCTTCACGCCAAGTGCTACTTGAACGAAGAGTTTTGCATCATCACCAGCCTGAACCTGTACGAGTTCAGCCAAGTCAACAACAACGAGATGGGCGTCCTGATTCGCCGCGGCGAAGACGCGGATTTGTATCGCGACGCGTACGAAGAGTCCCAACGCATCATCCGTGTCAGCGAGGAGGTTCGCATCTCACTGGAGCGCGTTTCGCAGGAGGCAGAAGGCAAGTCTGAAGACGAAGAGCAGACGTCCAAGCTCACCTCCTCGAAGTTGGCGCAGAAGTTGGGTTTGAAGACCGGAGACCTTTTGGACAAGCTCGTTGCCACCGGTTACCTTGAGCTCAAAGACGGGAAGCACTACCTCACTGCCAAGGGCAAGGAGGCGGGCGGTGAGTTCAGAGGCTCGAAGTACGGCCCATATTTCCTCTGGCCCGAATCATTCCGCGTGTAGCAACGGAGGGGCCTACACTCGGCGGCGTCCGTTCAGCTTAAGGGTTGACGACACGATCATCGGCGTGAAGCGGGTGCGGAGCATGCGCATTTGGTTAGTTTTTGCCGCGATTGGTAACAGTGACCAGCCTTGCGCACCACAGAGCGCGCTGGTAGCAATCCAGTCACGTTTACGCTGCCAACCATCAGACCCTTCGACAGGCTCAGGGTGAACGGTTAGGTGGGATGCAATCCTCGCCAATCCATCATCACCCTCTCCCCCGGCCTTCGCCGGGGCAGGCTCTAACCCTCTCCCCTCAAGGGAGACGGGACACGGCGCGTCCGTGGTTCGTTGCACGCCATGTGAACGGCGACGCTACAACAAAACGATGTCGTACCGTTCCTGCGTGTAACCCGCTTCCACCTGCAGCGACACAGGCTTGCCGATTTCGCCGGAGAGATGGGCGAGTGCGGCTGATTCGTCATCGAGAAACAGATCGATCACGCTTTGTGCGGCCAGAATGCGGAATTCGCGTGGATTGAATTGCTTGGCTTCGCGCATGATTTCGCGCAGGATTTCGTAGCCGACGGTTTGGGCGGTTTTGATTTCGCCGCGACGATTGCAGGTGGGGCAGGTCTCGCAGAGCACATGACCGAGCGATTCGCGCGTGCGCTTTCGCGTCATTTCGACGAGACCGAGATGGGTGAAACCGTTGACCGTGAGTCGCGTGCGATCCGTGGCAATCGCAGCGTTGAGCGCTTCGAGCACCGCATCACGATGCTCGGGCAAATCCATGTCGATGAAATCGATGATGATGATGCCGCCGAGATTGCGCAGGCGCAGTTGCCGCGCAATAGTTTGCGCGGCTTCCAGATTAGTCTTGAAAATGGTGTCGTCGAACGAGCGCACACCGACGAAGCCACCCGTATTCACATCGATGGTGGTGAGCGCTTCGGTCTGATCGATGATCACGTAGCCGCCGCTTTTCAAATCCACGCGGCGATGCAATGCACGCTCAATTTCCTGTTCGACGCCATACATGTCGAACAAAGGTCGCGCGGCCTGATGCAGTCGCAGGCGCTCAGTGACTGCGGGCGCGTAACGAGCGGCAAACTCCAACATCGCTTTGTGCGCGTCGGGCGAATCGACAAATACGCGCTGTGTATCTTCCGTCGCGAAATCACGCAGCACACGCTCGGCGAGTGTCAAATCGTGGTGGATGATGGTGCCTGATTTCACCGTTTTTGACCGCGTGAGCACGTCGGCCCAGAGCTTGGTGAGGTATTCCACATCGCGTGCGAGATCGCGTTCGGTGGCCTTCTCCGCCATCGTGCGGATAATGAAGCCGCCATGCGGCATATTGGCGGGCAAAAGCTTGGTGAGCGTTTCTTTCAGCAGTGTGCGTTCGGCTTCGTCCCCGATGCGCTGCGAGATGCCAATATGTGAATCCTGCGGCAAGTGCACAAGCAGGCGACCCGCGAGCGAAATCTGCGTGGACAGCCGCGCGCCCTTGGTGCCAATCGGATCCTTGATGACCTGAACGATGATCGGCTGGCCTTCGTGCAGCAGCTTTTCAATCGGCTTGGGTGTGATTTCGGGCGTGTGTTGCGACTGCCGGTATTCCCAGATGTCGGCCACATGCAGAAAGGCCGCGCGTTCAAGCCCGATTTCGATGAATGCGCTTTGCATGCCCGGCAGTACGCGCGCCACGCGACCCAGATAAATGTTGCCGACAATGCCGCGATGACTCGCGCGCTCAATGTGCAACTCTTCGATCACGCCGTGATCGAGCACCGCCACGCGCGTTTCTTGCGGCGTGACATTGATGAGGATTTCCTCAGCCATTAGCTGCCCTCAGAATATTTATTGCGTTCGCTCCGGCCGTTCAACAGGCTGGTAGCGAAACCAGCAAACACTCAATCCACTATATGACGCAGACCCCGAATCGCGAGAGTAGCATCGAAGTCTCAAAAATGGGTAGCCCCATCACGCCGGAGTAGCTGCCCTCCAGCCGCTCGATGAACATTGCCCCCAAGCCCTGAACGGCATATGCGCCCGCTTTGCCCATCGGCTCGTTGGTGTTGATATAGCCGTTGATCTCGGCCTCGGTGATGTCGCGGAAGCGCACGCGAGAGACGCAGGTGTCGTGCAGCAACTGCGTGCCATCGGTCACAGCCACGGCGGTCAACACTTCATGCGTGGTGCCCGAGAGCAGTTTCAACATGCGTCGCGCATCGGCGGGATCGGTGGGTTTACCGAAGATGGTGCCGTTAAAAACGACGATGGTGTCAGCGCCGAGCAGGGGCATTTTCGGCAGTGCGCGCTGCTTGGCACGCAAGCTGCCGATCTCTGCTTTCATCTTGGCCATGCGCTCGACGTAGATGAACGGGTTCTCGCTTGGCAGCGGTGCCTCATCAACGTCGCGCGAGCGGCTGGTTTCTTCGCGCAGCAGCACCGTCTTGCAGGCCACGCCCATCTGTTGCAGCAATTCAAGGCGGCGCGGGCTTCGAGAGGCGAGATAAATTTCGTTCATGCGGTTACTTGCGACGACGCGTCGCGGAGTGCGCGCTAGTCACGGTGATAAGGATGTCCAGACAACAAGCTTACCGCACGATAGAGCTGTTCGACCAGAAATATCCGGGCGAGGCCGTGGGGCAGCGTTAACCGCGACAGGCCAAACCGGAATTGCGCTTGCGCTTTCAACGTCGCGTCGAGCCCGTCGGCGCTACCAATGACAAACGTTGCGCACGGAGCCTCGCGGGACCACGCGCTCATGTGCTCACTCAGGCCACGCGTCGTTAGCTGCTCGCCGCGTTCGTCGAGCGCGACGACAAGCGCCTGTTTCGGAATCTGCGTGCGGATACGCTCGGCTTCGGTCGCCAGCACAATTTCCGTGCTGCGATTGGCGGCGCGCTTTTCAGGCTTTAATTCCGCCAGCTCAAACGGCCATTCCGACGGAAAGCGCTTTGCGTATTCAGCGACGCCGTCGTTCACCCAGCCCGGCTGGTTATGGCCGAGCGCGATGAGTTTCAGCTTCACTGGCTAGCTGGACTTTTTCTTGGTCGACGGTCGTTTGATCACCAGAGGTTTGGTGACCGGGCGCTTTGCCGCCGGTGCTTTGGCAGCTGGCGCTTTGGCGGAGGGCCGTTTAATTTCGACCGTCTTTGCGGCTACCTTTTTGGCAGCAGGTTTTTTCGCTGCGGGTGCTTTGGTCGCGGCGGCTTTGACGGTCGCTTTAACCGTGGCTTTGGCTTTTGCGGCCGGTTTCTTGGCTGCCGGCTTTTTGGCGGCGGGTTTCTTTGCAGCGGGCTTTTTCACCACCTCGGCTGCGACTTCAGCCACCGGCGCTTTGGCTTTTGCAGCGGGTTTCTTGGCTGCGGGCGTCTTCGTCGCGGCGGGTTTCTTTGCGGGCGCTTTTTCTACAACCGCCTCAACGACTGGCGCTTTTGCTGCTGCCTTTTTAGCGGGTGCTTTTGCTGCGGGTTTTGCCGCGGCTTTGGGCACCGGAGCGGCCGCAACGGCAGGCTCCGCTGCCTTCACGGCTGCAACGCGTTTAACCGGCTTCGGAGCCGTCCACAATTCTTCGAGGTTGTACAGCGCGCGGGTGGTTGGCAGCATGATGTGCACGACAAGTTCAGTGCAATCAACGAGCACCCACTCGCCCGAGCCTTCGCCTTCGATCGAGAGCACCTGACCGCCTGCTTCTTTCACCTTGTCGCTGACGTGCCGCGCGAGCGCCTTGGTTTGCCGCGCGCTCTCGGCGGTGGCCACGATCAGGGTGTCATAAATGGCCGTCAGCGGACGGGTGTCGAGCACGGTGATGTCACGGGCCTTGATGTCTTCAAGGGCGGCGACGGCGGCTTTCTGGACGTTTAAAGCGTTATAGCGCAGGGGAATTCTCCGGCAGGTAAAGTTGATGCGCACGAATATAGGCCAGCACGGGCGCGGGGAGCAATGAAACGAGCGCGCTATCGTCTGCACCCGCTGCAATTGTGTTGCGGATTTCAGTGGCGGAGATGGCTTGCGGCGTGACGGTGTGCAGATAAATGCCGCCGTGAGTGCGCTCACGCAGTGCGTCCGCAGAGCGCGTCAAGCGGCCCTGCCACACCTCAGCGAGCACGGGTGACAGCGCTTGCGACACCGCAAATCCCGGTCGATTGAGCACCACAAAATGCGCCAGTTCGAACAGGCGCGGCCATTCGTACCAATGGTTGATATGCATGAACGCATCAATGCCGATCAGCCAGATCAGCGGGCGTTGCGGGAATTCGGTGCGCAAAGATTGCAGTGTGAGAACGGTGTAGCTCGGTGTGTTGCGTTTGAGCTCACGATCATCGGCTACCAATCCGGGAATCCCCGCGACCGCCAGCTTCAACATCGCCAAACGTTGCACTTCACTGGCTCCCGGCCGGGCACGGTGTACTGGCGTTTTCGAGGGAATCAACCGAACTTCGGGCAGCTTGAGCGCTGCCGCAGTCTCCGACGCAATGCGTAAATGCCCGAAATGCACCGGGTCAAAGGTTCCGCCGAGAAGGGCGATGGGCGAAGCGTCGATCAATGGCATATTGCGAGTCTAAGCGGCGAGAAATCGGGCCAGCAGCTTTTGGCTGAAAGCGCTGCCGCATTGGGGCTAAGGCCCGTTATCTCGGTAAGTCAATAAACTCGCTTTTGAGCTTTGAGCCCACATAGAACAGCGCGTTTAACAAGAAAGCTGATAAACAGACATGCCTGCGTTTGATCAACTGATCCTGACCACCGAACGGCTAAAACTTAGGCCTTTAGCCGCATCCGACGCCGATTCGTTGTTTGCGATTTTCTCCGATCCGCGCGTCATGCGGTACTGGAGTACAGCGCCGTGGACGTCCGTCGACAAAGCGCACGAGATGATCGCCAAAGACGCCACCGCGCTGGCGGCGGGCGAGCATGTGCGCCTCGGGATGGAAACCGTGGCGGATGGCCGTCTGATCGGGCATTGCTCGCTCTTCAACTTCAATGTCCAGTGCCAGCGCTGCGACATTGGCTACGGCCTGGCGTTCGCCGCATGGGGCCACGGCTACATGCATGAGGCTTTAACTGCGCTGCTCAACTATGGATTCGCTGAACTCTCGCTCAATCGCGTCGAGGCGGACATTGATCCGCGCAACGCCGCTTCAACGAAAACGCTGGAGCGGTTGGGGTTTCAGAACGAAGGCTTTTTACGCGAGCGCTGGGTGATGGATGGCGAAGTGTCCGATTCAGGACTTTATGGCCTGCTGCGGCGGGATTGGCTCGCACGAGTGGAAGCGCAATAAAAAACGCGCCCGAAGGCGCGTTTTTCCGGTCAGCCCCGAAGGGCTAAACGATGCGGCTGATTACTGGGCAGCGCCTTCAGTCACGTCGCGGTTGATGCGGCTGGCGATCCAGCTTTTGTCAAACGCGCGCACTTCGGCACGAACCTCAGCACGTGGGCGAGCGTCTGCTTTTGCAACCGTTGGCACAGCCGAAGTGTCTTTGTAGCTGTCGGTAGCGGCGACGCTCACTGCGCGGGCTGGAGCGGCTTGAACCGCTGGAGCCGTAATTTGCACGCTTGGGTTGCCCGCAGCGGCTGTGTATTCAGCAGCAAAAGCAGCGCCAGCGGTGGCAGTAGAGGCAGCGATGAGCGCAGCGATCAAAACAGATTTCGTATTCATGATGATTTCCTTGAGGAGGTTTGTATCTAGATTTGGCCGACCACGTGATTGCGATCGGTCTCGCGCGGCACCGGGGGCCTGTTCACAAAGTTCTCACTTACTTTGCAGAGAGCTTTGTGAACAGGCTCTTGTTGTCGCGTCGATGGAATGAATGTTAGGTATTGCGAATAAAAGAATAAACTAGGCAAAATCGAATTGTTTATTGCTAAATCAGCAACAAATAAAGACTTGAAAAGCAAAACCGTGTTTTTTCAAGCGCTTTGAAGGAATTGAAGATGGACCAGCTCCGCGCCATGCGCGTTTACGCCCGTGTTGTCGAAGAAGGCAGCTTTACCAAGGCCGCCGACGAACTCAATCTCGCCCCGGCGGTGGTCACGCGGCTGGTCGCCGAGCTTGAGCAGCACCTCGGTGTGCGCCTGTTGAACCGCACGACGCGTAGCCTCGCGCTCACACAGGCGGGTGAACGCTACCTTGAGCGTGCGACGCGAATACTGGCCGACGTGGAGGACGCCGAGACGATGGCGAATCTGGAGACTGCCGAGCCGCGCGGCGTGGTGCGTGTGCTCGCGTCGCCCGCGATTGCCGTGCATCAGCTAGCCAAGCACCTGCCCAGATTGCGCGCGCAATACCCGAAGCTCACCATTGAGCTCTCGGTCCAGAACAACGTAGAGACGGTCGACGATACGCACGACATCTCGATCCTCTCGCTCAAGCAGCCACTATCAACGGGCAACTTCGTCGCGCGACTTCTGGCACAGTCGGAGATGATCACTTGCGCCACGCCCAACTATCTCAATCGGCGTGGTCGACCGACTGAGCCGCATGAATTGAATGGTCACGAATGGCTGCTGCCGTTCTCGCCCGACGGCAACAAGGAGACGACGTTTCAGTACTGCCCGCTGCGCGCAGCGGCGCAGG
Source organism: Burkholderiales bacterium (assembly GCA_025352105.1). Lineage (GTDB taxonomy): Bacteria > Pseudomonadota > Gammaproteobacteria > Burkholderiales > Casimicrobiaceae > Casimicrobium. The sequence goes on from JANXUB010000205.1 coordinate 7,636, forward strand.
GCATCAGGGCCAAAAAGCCGGTGACACTTGAGCAGCCGCCGATGGCACTGTCCACGCCGCACTGGGACACGCTGTTTCACGCTGCGCTCTCCGACATGGGCATCACCGCGCTGCCGTCGTTTGTCGCCGAGGATGCGCTGCGCAGCGGCCGCATGGAGCGCGTGCTGCCCGAGTGGCACATCATGACGATGTCGATCTACGCCGCCATGCCCACGCGCATGCACATCCCGGCGCGCACCCGCGTATTCATTGATTTTCTTACAGAGACGTTCGGCGGCACCGCGCGTGATCCGTGGTTGCGCTCGATTGAAGAGGCAGCCCTCGCGGCGAATGCGGCGAACGATCAGTCGATGAAGGCCAGTGCCTGAGACGTGCGGACCTGATTAGCAAGTTTGCCTCACACCTATGGCGTCATTCTCGGCCCGAGCCGGGAATCCAGAAAGGTGGCCACCCCAGTTGCTTCAAGCAACATCTCAGTGTTGCAACGATCTGGATTCCCGCCTTGGGCGAGCAACAAGTTTGGCGACGGTTGGATGGCTCTGCTTGGGCACCCTATTAATCAGGACAGGATCGCTCAATCCTCGTGATTCTCATGCACGGCTACGCTGCCCTGCTTCCAATAGCCCGCCGCCTTTGTCCACTTCGGATTAGCGCCGTGCTCAGCAATGAGTTGCGCGCGTAGCGCTTTGGCTGTAAGTGATTCGCAGGCGATCCACGCGTAAAAATCACCTTGCGGTAAACCCTCTTTTGCCAATGCTTTCAACGCGTCTGCGAGCGTCGTTACCACTTGCTCGTTCGATGGATTGTGATGCACCCAGGTCACGCTCAGCTGCGCCGCGCTGGTCAATTCAACTTCATCTTCCAGCATCTCAACTTCCACCAATACAGCCGCCTTCGTGCCCGCTTGAAGTTCAGCTAAACGACGGCTGATGGCAGGCAACGCGGTTGCGTCGCCGATCAGCAAATGCCAGTCGAAATCGGTGGTCATCACGAACGATCCGCGCGGCCCGCCGATGCCGAGCCGCTGACCCGGTTTAGCCTGTCGAGCCCACGCCGTCGCGGGGCCCGCCTCATGCAAAACGAAATCAACCTGCAACGTGTTTGTCTTCGCGTCAAAGTGATGCGGCGTGTAGTCGCGCATCGTAGGCTTCGGCGAGGTATCGTCTGCCCGGGCAATGGCCAGATTCGGCAGCCTGATTTCGCCCGTGACGGCATCCGGAAAAATCACTTTCATATGATCGTCAAAGCCCGCGCTGACAAATCCCTCAAGTGAATCGCCGCCCAGCGTCACGCGCACCAGATTGGGCGTGACTCGTGCGACGTCGCGAACTTCAAGATCGCGAAATCGCAGCTCATGGCGAACGCGTACCGGCGTGCGATCCGCTCGCTTGATTTCCACTGTTTCAGTCACCTCAAATCCGCTCCAGATTTTGCGCGGCGGCGTCGAGCACAGCCGCGATTTCATGGGCCTGATCATCCGTCAGCGTGCCGCGCGAAAGCCGCATGCGCACCGCCAGCTTGAAGTTTTCCAGCGCCCGCACTACCTGCGGTGGCCTCACACCTGCACCTGCGCCCGCATTCGCGCTGCCGTTCATGCGCGCCAGCATGGCGTCGGTCGTCTCGCGATTCGTTGCGAGATGCTCTTTGCCCGCGTCGGTGATCGTGTAGCACTTGCGCCCGCCGTTGCTCGCGTCCACGCTGGTGTAGCCCAGCTCTTCAAGCAGCGTCAGCGTCGGATAAACGACACCGGGACTCGGGCTGTATTCGCCATTGAAACGGTCTTCAATCGCCTTGATCAACTCATATCCATGGCTCGGTTTCTCACCAATCAGATGCAGCAGCACCAGCCGCAAGCCACCTTGTTCGAACATGCGCCGTCCGCCCCCGCCGCCGCCACGCATACCGTGGCCCATTCCGTGGGCGTGCGCATGCCCGTGACGACCGCGCCCGTGGCGGACCTCATTCGGCTCGCCGTGATGCAGGTGAGAGTGACCGTGACCGAAATGTCTTCCAAATATTTTCATAGCTTCACTTTCTTAAGTTATATCTAATTGTATTAGATATATCTAAGATAAGTCAAATTATTGCAATTTCAAGAGCAATGGCGCGAAAAAAAACGGGCGCGCTGCGCCAGAGAGGCAGGCGTCGGGCGCGTCGATAGCCGCCGCATCAGACGGCAACAAATCCTACTTGCATGCGTAGTGCAAAACCTGGCGTGTGGGCGGACACTTGCGGTGTGCTTCACAAGGCCACAACGTCTTTACGTTCAAAGAGCCGCCAAGAAGCTGTATCGAGGGATCCGTTCAACTTAAATCCCTGGAGAATCATCATGGCTGGTCACGGCAGTAAACCCCTTCGCGGGCTGGTATCAACGCAACAGTCGAGCATTCAGACTGGCAAATTTGGTCGCATGTTCCGATGGCTGGAACCGTGCTTTCCGACGCAATCGCCCGCAGACGAGCAGGCCGTTGAAGCGCTTTGCACTGAGTTGGCCAAACTCATGGTGTCGTCCGAGTTCGACAGCAATGTTGACGACAAGAATCACCCCACACCCGACTCCGACATTCTCACGCCCGAGCCCGCTGACGAGAATCCAACTATCGCGGCAGGCTACACCTACTTCGGGCAATTTATCGATCACGACGTCACGTTCGACCCAGCGTCGTCATTGCAGCAACAGAACGATCCCGACGCGTTGGAAGACTTCCGCACGCCAAGGCTTGATCTCGATTCGGTTTACGGACGCGGCCCGGCCGATCAGCCGTATCTCTACACCAAGGCGGATCGCAGCAAGTTTGTGCTCGGCCCCAATCGCGGCACCGGCGCGATGGACCGCCCCGATGTGCAGCGCGCCGCCGATGGCACCGCGCTCATCGGCGACAAGCGCAATGACGAGAACAAAATTGTTGTGCAGATTCAGGCGCTATTTCTTAAATTTCACAACAGGGTGTATGCGCAGATCGCGCCGAGCTTTGCCGCCGGTCAGGACGCCGCGCATTTTGCCGAGGCACAGCGCATTGTTCGCTGGTGCTATCAGTGGCTCGTGCTACGGGACTTTCTGCCCAAGGTTTGCGATGCGAACATCGTCAACGAAATCATGCCGCATGGCAAGGTGCACAAACCGACGTTCCAGCTCTACAGTCCGCACGACGGCGACGCCTACATTCCCGTGGAGTTCTCGGTCGCGGCGTATCGCTTTGGGCATTCGATGGTACGACCGAGCTACGCACTTAATGATGGTTTTGCGCGATCCACTGCTCAGTTCACGTCAGCCGACAAAAGAAGGGTGACGTCCTTTGCCCGCATCCCGATCTTCGTCGCCAAAGCCACGCAATCGACGGATGCCATGAACGGCTTCGGCGAGCTGGCACCCGAGCTTCCGCCACAATGGGGCATCGACTGGTCGTTTTTCTTTGGGAAACTCAAACCGATTCCACAGGGCCAAAAGCAGGTGCCGCAACCGAGTTATCGACTCGATGCAACGCTCGTGGATCCGCTCGGCGCGCTACCTGAATTTGCACGTACCGGCGGGTTGACGCCGTTTGCTTCGCTGGCCTTCCGCAATCTGCTTCGTGGTCACAACATGTCGCTGCCGTCGGGACAACGAGTAGCCGAGATGATGGCGGCCAAAACGGTATTGAGCGACGCGCAGCTCTGGCAGCAAAAGGCCGACGGCGACGTGATCAACGCCTGGCCCGAAGGCACGCAATTGCTCGCCACCAATGCAAAATGGCTGCAAGGCACGGCACCGCTGTGGTTCTACATCCTGAAAGAGGCGGAAATTCTGCACAAGGGCCACCATCTCGGAGAAGTCGGCAGCCGCATCGTCGCCGAAACCTTGATCGGACTGGTCTGGTACGACCACTATTCCTATCTCTTCCAGAAACCGAAATGGACGCCCGCCGATGAGGACATCGTTGGCCTTGACGAAAATCTTGACATGTTGGCGCTGACGAAGTTCGTGGGGTAGCGACAGTCGCCAGTGGCACGGCGGCGCACCCGGTGAACCGCCGTGCAGGATTCAGACAGCTTCGTTGCGAAGTGTCTCGTAGTACGGCGTGAAATCAGGTGCCGTGTCATCGCGCAGTTGTTGCAGCGAATCGAGCACGAAGTACGTCGTCTGCACGTCGTCAATCAGGAACGCCGTGCGCATCGAGGTCATCACGTCGAACGGCAGGCGCTTCGGAATGTCGCTTTCAACGGCGTAGATCAATTCCTTAGGAGACGACAAAACACCAGCTCCATAGGCGAGCACTTTCCCGTGTTCGCGGATCAGGCCAAACTCGATCGTGAACCAGTACAGCCGCGCCAGCCAGTCGAGTCCGCCCAGGCGTTTTGCCTTCAGCGCGCCGTGCCCGTATGCCTCAAGATGATCGGCGTAGATCGGCGTGAACAGCATCGGCACATGACCGAAAAAATCATGAAAGATGTCGGGCTCAACGATGTAGTCAAACTCGCTCTCTTCACGCAGCCAGACGGTCACCGGAAAACGGCGATTGGCCAGATGCGTGAAAAAAACTTCATCCGGCAACAAGCCCGGCACGGCAACCAGTTGCCAGTTCGTCGCGGCTTTGAGCGCCACATTCACATCCGCAAAATTCGGAATCCCATGCCGCATGTCGAGCGCCGGATTGCCGAGCACGGCATTCAGAAACTCATCACACGCACGGCCTGGAATCAGCGCCAGTTGCCGCTCGACCAGCCGCAGCCAGCGCGCCTGTTCGTCGGCGGAGTAATCACTCATGCGTTGCTGCACGGTGAAGTCAGCGCTCATCTCTGCATAGTTGCCGCGCAGCCCAGCATTGGGATCGCTCGTTTTGCTGGAAATGTCGAACGCGGCGGCGGGCGAAACGGGTGAGGTGATTACTGAGTCCATGCCGCTATTTTGCACAGCGCGACAGCAAGAAAATTGCCAAGTCCAATGTGCTCAGCCGAAAACGAGGACGTGCTAACGAACCCGTGGCGTCCGTGCTCGCCCAATGCGAAACTAGCGCTGAACGCCGTTCTGGTGCCCGTTACCGTGTTGCTGCTGGCCCATCGCTCGCGCTGGTTGCGCGTGTTGCGCGTGTTGCACGGGCGCATGCATCTGCTGCTGGTGCATGACCTGGGGTGGACGTGCCTGATGCATCTGTGGTTGATGTGGAGCGAAGCCAGCGTGCGGCGGCATGGCCTGCGCGTGGTACTGCGGATGCCCCGGCGCGTAACCGTTGAAATGCGGTGCAGGTGCGCCCGGACGCCAATTGTTCCAGTGGTCGCGGCGACCATACCAGGATTGTCCGCGGTAGTAGTTGTCACAATACGAGCCAGCCGAATAGCCGATCAGCGGCAGGCCGAATCGAGCGCCGTTGCCATAAATCATCAAGCGCTGGTTGCCGTAGAAGTACTGCAAATGCCGCGCGTTAGCCCAGCCGCGAAACGGGCCGGAGGTGATGTCGCACCAGTGGTAACCACGAACGCAGCCGTGGACATAAACCGTGGTGCCACCGCCTAGCCAGGCCACCTGCGGGTAGCCAGAATCCGGCCCCGCGCGCAGGCTGGTACGTGAATAGACATAGGCCTGTTGTGCGTCGGCCACGGAGGCAACCGCCAGCGTGGATATGGCTGCCAGTGCGACGTAACAAAGGCGCAGGGTGCGAGAGATCGTCATGACTTCCTCCTGTGAATGCATTTTGAAACTGTAGCCTTACGGACGGTATCGAGCGCGACAATACGACAAATCGACGCGAAAGTCTTTGATTGCGCGTGATCCAACCCGGCTACCTGAAAAAAAGCGCTGCGCACGGCCGCCTTCGTAGCACCGATTACACCGCTACCCTGCTGCCCCGCCGCGTCCCGGCTGCGGATTCCCGCGCCCGCCCTCAGAGGGTTTGGGCATCGGTTGCGGACGACCCTGCCCGACGTTGCCCGGCGGCATCTGACGAGGTGGCTGCTGAATCTGCATTGGCGGACGCGGTGGGCGTGGCGGCTGCGGCTGAACCACTGGTGGACGTGGCGGCTGCGGACGCACAATCTGTGGGCGTGGAGGCTGAAAGGGCGGGCGAAAGACCGGAGGGCGATTACCGGGGCGGAAGTTGTTCCACTGATTCTGGTTTCTGTACCACGGGCGATTCCGGTAGTTATCGTTCCAGTAGCTGCCGAGAATGAAGCTGATGATGGGCAATGCGAGCGTCGGACCATTGCCATAAATCGTCATCGGCTGACCCTGATAGGTGTACTGCAAATTCCTGGCGTACACCCAGCCGCGATCCCCGCCCGCCATGACATCGCACCAGCGGTAATCGCTCTGGCAGCCGTTGACATAAACGGTAGACCCGCCCGGCACCCAGACGACCAGTGGATAGCCGCGATCGGGTCCGGCCCGCACGTTGACATCTTTGACGGTCACCGCTTCCTGCGCGAGCGCGACCGACGCCAACATCAGCGCAGAAAGCGCGACCACTGGGGCCGCGTAAAGACGTGAAAACTTCATGAGTGACAGCGCTTTTTTTAAATCAAAAAGCACTGTAGCAACAAAGTAATCCATCGAACAGGATATTCGTCAACAGAGCGATAGATTGCGCGCCTGTCCGACGCGCGACTTAGGCTCAGTCCTACAAGCGCTATCCCGCCTGATCCAGCCGCCACATTTGATACGCCAGTGCCGCCCGACAGCCGATCACAATTGCGGCCACAGTCATGAACGAACCGAGCGCGAGCGTGGACATGCCGGACAGGCCCTGACCCACCGTGCATCCGAGCGCCGTGACACCGCCGAAACCCATCAACGCTGCGCCCACAAGATGGTTCGACAAATCCTCAGTCGACGCAAATCCTTCCCAGCGAAACGTCTTTGTCAACAGCGCCATCGCTGCCGCGCCCGCGAGCACGCCAAGCACGCTCGCGACGCCAAAAGTCACGAACTTGCTCTTATCGCTCCAAAAGCCCAACAGCTCCAGCAAGTAAGCGGGCGGCGCAGTGAAGCTGAGCGATTCCGGACGACCGGAATTGGTCGACACCCAGGCCGCTTCCAGCGATTCGGGATGCTCCGCGATGTAGCCGACGTGCCCCGTCACATACCAGCCCGCGATCACAGTGAGGCCCACGACGATGCCGCCAATCCAGTTCCATTTGTCCGCACGAAACTCGTGACCCAAAAACGCAAACAAGACGAACGCGAGCCCCACGAGCGCACCCATGATCCCTGCCGTCGTGCCGCTCAGCCCGAGCAATGATGGCAAATCCTGCCCGCTCGCAAACGTCACCGCGACCATGTCCACCGTCGCCACGCGAAACACCCCCAAAATCCCGCGCAATGTGAACCACGCAAACACCGCCATCACCACGAGCGTCACCAGCGCTCGCAAGCTGCCAGCGCCTGCGCGAATGAGCGTCTTGCTGCCGCAGCCAGAGGCCAGTGTCATGCCAAAACCAAACGCCAGCCCGCCCACGATGTGCGACAGCCAGATCATTTTCGGCGCGACATAAAACGATTTTGCGATGTCGACGGTGCCCGTCATTTTGAGCGCCGCTACGCCGATCATCGCCACGCCCACGGAAGCAATCGCCATTCGCGCCCGCGTCCAGTCGCCAAAATTCACCGCATCCGAAATCGCCCCCATCGTGCAGTAATTGCTGCGCTGGGTGACCGCGCCAAAGACGAATGAAAGCACAAACCCCCAAAGCGCGGCGGCGTGTTGCAGGGAGACGATTTCAGGGGGCATAGCGACGCGAGCAAATTGGACAAGGCTGCAATTATCGACGTTATAGGGCGACTAGCTGACGCGAGAGGCGTTAAAGGGAACGCAGATTAGTATCATCCTGAGTGCAGCGAAGGAACAGTTCGCATGCTAGGATCATTGGAAGTCCACGAAATCATCGCATGGCACCTAATCCTTCACTGCCTCTAATGGTGACAGATCGAATAAATCCGCACTTCCTTAACGTCTCAACGGTTGCGTGAGTAACTCCGGCACCAGCAATGCCTCGATTTCTGCTTTAGTCATGATGCCCAATTTTTCGGCGACCTCATCAATCGGATCACCGGTTGCGATGGCGGTTTTGGCAATCAGTGCGGCCTTTTCGTAGCCGATTATCGGGTTCAGCGCGGTCACCAGCGTGACCGATTCGCGCACCCGCTTTGCCAGCAGTGTGTAGTTAGGCTCAATACCCGCCACGCAGTTGTGTTGCAGCGTCAGGCAGGCGCTGCTCAGATGCTGAATACTCTTGAACAGGCTCCAGCCCATGATCGGCTCAAAGGCGTTGAGTTGTAACTGGCCCGCCTCGGACGCCATGGTCACCGTGACATCGTTGCCGATCACTTCGAAGGCAACCTGATTCATGACCTCAGGGATGACGGGGTTCACTTTGCCGGGCATGATGGACGAGCCAGCTTGTCGCGGTGGCAGCTTGATGTCGCCAAAACCGGCCTGCGGGCCGCTCGATAACAGGCGTAAATCGTTGCAGATTTTCG